>NZ_VJWO01000024.1:0-89094 GCF_014889455.1 Pseudomonas sp. K8 | reverse complement strand
CGCCATATCAGCGCACGCCTTGGCAGACGGGCCCGTCGAGGCTGACCACAGGTTTTTTGCGCGATGGGTTTTGCCCCCAGTGCATTTATTTCAAAGGGTAAAAACCCTCTACAACGATGGCTGGCGGAGCCGGTTGAACGCGGTTAGTATTCAAAGAATATTTTAAAAACAAGAAATCAAACCAGTCCGTGACGTGTCCCAGGCAGCTCCCGAACTTGTTACAAATCTTTACCGGGGCAGCACGGCAGCGTCGAGACTGCAGGCGTAGTCATGATGACAGATACCCCCGCGCACCCAGGCTTGATCTCCCTGCAAGGCATCGGCAAACGCTATCAGCTCGCCGGACAGCACCTGTCCATCCTCAATGATGTGTGCCTGTCCATCGCCCGCGGTGACAGCTGCGGCATCCTCGGCGCCTCCGGCTCCGGCAAAAGTACCCTGCTCAACATCCTTGGCCTGCTGGATCTGCCCAACTGCGGCCAGTACCGCTTTGCCGGCCACGACATTTTCAGCGCCAGCCCGGATGAACTGGCGGCGATCCGCAACCAGCAGATCGGCTTCGTGTTCCAGAGTTTCAACCTGCTGCCGCGCCTCAGCGCATTGGACAATGTCGCCCTGCCCCTGAGTTATCGCGGCGTGTCGCGCCACGAGTCGGTGGAGCAGGCCCTGCGCATGCTCGAACAAGTCGGCCTGGCCGAGCGCGCGCACCATCGCCCCGCCGACCTCTCCGGCGGCCAGCGCCAACGTGTGGCGATTGCGCGGGCGCTGGTGGGCAAGCCCTCGGTCATCCTGGCCGACGAACCCACCGGCAACCTCGACAGCAGCACCGCCCAGGACATCATGGACCTGCTCCTGGCGCTGAACCGCGAGCAGCAGGTCACGCTGATCATCGTCACCCACGACGCACACATCGCCGAACGCCTGGAGCGCAAGATCCTGGTGCGCAACGGCGTGGTGTATGAGGCCGGGCGCCCATGAGCCTGCGGGTCGAGCAGAGCCTGAGCCAATTACTGCATGAAGCGTTCGTCAGCCTGCGCACCCTGGGCAAGCGCTCGATCCTCGCGCTGCTGGGCATCGTGATCGGCAGTTCGTCGGTGGTGGCGCTGATCAATATCGGGCATAACGCGGCGGTGGATGCCGCGCTGATTTTCAAGGACATGGGCACCGACACCCTGGTCGCGCAGTTTCCGCCCAAAGCCGACAGCAGCGTACCGATGCGTGCCCGCCTCGACCTCGACGCCGTGCGCCAGGCCGTGCCCGGGATCGCGCACATCGGCGCGCTGAGCCTGTTCAGCGGCCCCATCGTGTTCCAGGGCCGCAGCGTCAACGCCAACTTCGTCGGCAGCACACCGGATATCCCCGCGGCCCTGCGCCTGGCGCTGCGCGAGGGGCGCTTCCTGTCGGCGTTCGATGCCAACGAAACCTACGGCGTGATCGGCGACCAGATCGCCCAGGCCCTTGGCGCCCCCGGCGCGCCGTTAAAGCTGGGCGACCGCGTGCGTATCAACGATTACCTGTTCCAGGTGGTCGGCATCCTGCACCACCAGCCCCGGGCGATGCTGATGCCGGTGCAGGCCAACGAATCGCTGTTCATCCCCGCCGACGGCATGCGCCGCATCTACGCCAGCCCGCAAATCGGCAACGTGATCATCCGCGCCGCGCCGGGCCAGGACATGGAACGCATCGCCCGGGACGCCGCCGCCGCGCTGCAACGCCAATTGACCGAGCACAGCGTCGACATCACGGTGCCCCAGCAAATGATCGACGGCATGACCCGGCAGAGCCGCACCTTCGCCTACCTGCTGCTGGCCCTCGGCGCGATCTCGCTGGTGGGCGGCGGTGTCGGGGTGATGAACGTGATGCTGATGAACGTCTCCGAACGCCGCCGCGAGATCGGCATTCGCATGGCGCTCGGCGCGCGCCAGCGGGATATCCGCAACCTGTTCCTGCTCGAAGCCATCACCCTCACCGCCGTCGGCGCGCTGTGCGGCGCGGTGCTCGGCATGACCGCCGCGTGGCTCTACGCCTGGCTGTCGGGCTGGGCCTTCGCCCTGGCGGTCGCCGCCCTGCCCCTGGGGGTGGGCAGCACCTTGCTGGTGGGGTTGTTCTTCGGCATTTACCCGGCGGTCTCGGCCTCGCGGTTGCAACCGGTGGAGGCGTTGCGCGATGAATAAACGCCTGCTGCTGCTCCTGGCGCTGATCAGCCTGCCGAGTGTCGCCGCCGACGTGGTGATCCGTCCCGCAGCGCCCAGCACCACGCGCAGTGGCTATGATCGCGGCGTCTCGCTGAATGCCCAGGTCACCGCCATCACCCTGGGCGACGCGGTGTACCTGGGCCTGCGCAACAATCCGGCGATTCGCAGCGCCTACCTGCAGCGGGTCGCGCAGAAATTCGACCTGCGCGTGGCCGAAGACGTGTTCAACCCCAAGCTCACCCTCAACAGCTATTACCGCAGCTCCCGCGGTTCCGCCGACAATGCACGCAATACCAACGTGGCCCCTGCCACCAGCCTGCTGGGCGAGTACGGCACGCGCCTGAGCATGGCCTGGACCCAGCAACTGAATAACGCCAACCGGGCCGGTCGCTACCGCAGCGACGGCCTCGACCTGGCGCTCATCCAACCGCTGATGCGCGGCGCCGGCTGGGACGCGACCACCGCGCCGCTGCGCCTGTCGCGCCTGTCGGAGCAGGCCAACCGCCTGAACCTCAAGGCCACCGTGGCACAAACCATCAGCCAGATCATCGCCACCTACCGCGAGTTGCTGCGCGCCCAGGAGCAACTGAGCATCGTCCAGGACGCGCTGAAACGCGCCAACACCTTGCTGGAAGTCAACAAGGCGCTGATCAGCGCCGGGCGCATGGCCGAGTTCGAGATCGTGCAGACCGAAGCCGATATCGCCACCCAGCAACTGGGCGTGGAAGAAGCGCAGAACCAACTCGACACCAGCCGCCTGGCCTTGCTGCGCCTGCTAGCCCTCGACCTGTCGACGCCGATCCGCGCCACCGAAGCCCTGGAGGCCAAGCCCATGCAGATCGACAAACGCGAGGCCTTCAACCTGGCGCAGAACCAGCAACCGGAGTACCTCGCCACCCTGCTCGGCAGCCAGCAGGCCGACCTCAACCTGGTGATCGCCAAAGACTCCGGGCGCTGGCAAGTGGACCTGGTGGCCGGGGCGAACCAGATACGCAACAACTACGACAACGACACCGGCAGCGGCAACAACCGCAGTTGGGACAGCTACGCCGGGGTGCAGGTGCAAATCCCCATCGGCGACATCAGCACGCGCCAGGCCGAAGTGCGCGCACGGGTGAATGTGGAGGATCAGGCCATCCGCATCACCGACGCCCGCCAGGAACTGGAACGCAGCGTGAACAACGTGGTGCGCGACCTCGGCACGCGCTGGCGCCAGTACGAAATCTCCCAACGCGCCGTGGAATTGTCGCGGCGCAAGATCGAGATCGAACGCGAAAAACTCAGCGCCGGGCGCTCCACCAACTTCCAGGTGCTGAGTTTCGAGACCGACCTGCGCAACGCCGAAAACACGCAGCTCAATGCGCTGATCGCTTACTTGAACGCCCAGACCCAGCTCGATCTGACCCTGGGCATGACGCTGGAAAGCTGGGAAATCGCCCTCAATGACTACTAACCAAAAACGCCTGCTGGCGGCTGGATTGATCGTGCTGCTGGCGGCCGCCGGCGTTGCGGTGCAAAGCCATCGCAGCACCGCCGACCCGATCCTCCCGACCGAACAGTGGCTGGCGGTGACGCCTGGCGCGCTGGTGCATCAGATCGGCCTGGTGGGCAAGATCGAGCCCGACACCACCCTCACCCTCACCGCGCCGTTCGACGGCAATGTGCAGGCCAACCTGGTGGAGCAAGGCCAACGCGTCGACGCCGGGCAAGTGTTGCTGCGCATGGACCCGGCCCTGCTCGAAGTGCAACTGCGCGATGCACTCTCCGCGCAACTCAAGGCCCGGCGCACCGTGCAGGAAATGCAAGACTGGGACAGCAGCCCCACCGTCAGCCGTGCACGCCGCAGCCTGCGCACCGCGCAAATGAGCGCCGACAACACCCAGCGCAAACTCACCGAAAGCGAAAACCTGTTTCAGCGCGGCATCATCCCGCGCAACGAACTGGACGACCTCAAGCAACAGACCCAGCAGCAACAACTGGACCTGATCGCCGCACGCGATGAACTGCAACAGGCACTGGAGCAAGGCAAGGGCGAATACCGACAGATCGCCGAGATGGAGCTGACCAATGCCACGGTGAAGTACGACGCGCTCTACCGACAGCTCGAAGACAAGGAGGTCAAGGCACCCTTCTCCGGCATCGTGGTGCCCGCACCCGGAAGCAGCAACGCGGCAGCAGGCGCGGGCAACACCAACGCCCCGGTGCAGGCCGGCAGCAAGGTCAGCCAGGGCCAGGTGCTGTTCGGTCTGGCCAATATCGAACGGCTGAAAATCGTCGCCAGGGTCTCCGAGCTGGACATCAACCAACTGCACCAGGGCCAGGCGGTGGAAGTGATGGGCGATGGCTTCGACGGCGAACGGTTGAGCGGCTCGGTGAGTGTGGTCAGCGGTTTGGCGATTGCCGGCGATACCCAGGGCAGCGCGCAGTTCCCGGTAACCCTGTCGATCCCCAGGCTGACCCCACAGCAATTGCAGCGGGTACGGCTGGGGATGAGTGCGCGACTGACCATCGTCACTTACAACAACGCGCAGGCGATCGTGATTCCGAGCCAGGCGATCCAGCCGGACATGACCGTCGAATATCGGCCGACGATGGACCAGCCGGTGGAACGCGTGACCGTGACCACCGGGCAATCGACGCCGCAGGGCGTCGAGGTGTTTGGCCTAAAACCCGGCTTTATAAAGACCCCAAGATAGAGGAAGTTGCCCTGTGGGAGGGGGCTTGCTCCCACCTTTAGATCGTTGTCAGCTTCAACGCCAGCGCCTTGGCCTGAAGCGCCACATCGGTCACCGCCGTGCTCTCCCACCACATCCCGCGCAGCGGCGGGCCTATGGCGAACAGGCGCCGGCTGGCCTGGCCCTGGGCATCCAGCACCGCCCCCGAGGCATCCGCTGCGATCCCCAGCGCCAGCGGCCCGGGCTGGATCAACCCGCGTTTGAGCAACTGCTGGGGCAACGGCCGGGCTACCCGGCGCCAGTCGTATTCGATGCCACTGGAATTGATCAGTGCCGCGCCCGCAACCTGGGTGATCGCTTGCTCGCCACGGTAACGCAAGCGGATGCTGATGCCGTGGACCGCAGGCGCCAAGCCCTTGAACGACGCCGCGCGAATGCGCAGGCGCCCTTCCTCATGCAGACGCGCCACCAACTGCGCACTCAGCGGCGGCGAACGGTGGTGATGACTTTCCCACCACGGCCGCACATGCCGCACGAACTGGCGCTTCTCGCGCTCGCTGGCCTGGCTCCACAAACGGCCGATATGCGCGCGCACGGTGTCCAGCGGCGCCTGCCAATCGATGCCCTGCGCCGTCGCGATGCGACACTGCCGACGCACCTCGCGCAGCAACTGCCGAGGGCTGCGCAGGCGGTGGTCGGCGGCGAGAAAATCGTCCCAGCCCGGTGGCTGTCGACGCACATGGGGCAGCAGGCCGTGGCGCGAGAACACCTCGATCGGGCCCCGGTGCCCAGCCTGTTCCAGGGACACCACGGCGTCGACCATGGTCAGCCCGGAACCGATGATCAGCACCGTCGCGCGCGGGTCGAGTTGGCTCATGGCCTGCACGTCCCACGGGTCGACTGCGGTAGCGTTCAAGCCGCTGGATTCGGTCTGCGGCGTGCGCGCCGCCGGGAACATGCCGGTCGCCAACACCGCCTGGGCACCGCGCAGTTGCTGGCCGTTATCCAGGGTCAGCAGCGTCGAGGCGGGGTCCACTTGCAGGTCGACCACTTCGGCGCGGATATGCTCGACGGTAGACGTCGACAGCGCCTTGGCATCGGCCAAGCGTTGCTGCGCGTACAACCCGAACATCCCGCGCGGCGGGAACAGCTCGCTGATCGGCACATGCTGCTGGTCCGACTCCGGCCAGCCGCCAGCGCCGATGTAGTCGGTGAGCCATTGGGTCAGGTCGTCGGCGTTGTCCGGGTCGACACTCATGCGCGCCGCATTGCCGTTCAAGGTATGGCCCAGCTCGACCGCACTGTAGGCCTCGCCGCGGCCAAGTTCGGCGCGCGGTTCGATCACCAGGATCTGCCGCGAGCCGGGCAGGCGCAGCAGTTGCACGGCCAGCATCGTACCGCTCAGGCCGCCGCCGATGATCAGGACATCGGCGTTGCGGATGGATTCAGTCATGCCTGTTCGCCTTTACTGTTTACCCAGATAGATGTCATGCAAATCGCCCCGCGCCAACAGTTCAGCGGCGCCGCCGCTCAAGACCACGCGGCCAGTATCCAGCACGTAGCCGTGGGACGCATAGTTGAGCGCGACGTTGATGTTCTGCTCGGCGATCAGGAAGCTCACCTGCTGCTCGCGGTTGAGCTGCGCGACGATCTCGAATATCTCCTGCACGATCATAGGCGCCAAACCCATGGACGGCTCGTCGAGCAGTACCAAAGTAGGACGGGTCATCAACGCCCGGCCGATGGCGACCTTCGAGTACATGCACCATGCCCTGGCGCACCCGTTGGCTGGGGTCGACGCCGGCCAGGTCGTGGCCGGCGTATTCGATCACGCCACGGCTGACTTCGGCACGCTCGGCGCGCACCAGCCCGGAGATCGCCTTGAGCGTGGTGCTCTTGCCGGCGCCATTGGCGCCGAGCAAGGCGACGATCGCGCCCTTGGGCACGCTCAGCGACACCCCGGCCACGGCGAGGATCGCGCCGTCGTAGATCACTTCGATGTCGTTGACCGTCAGCGAGATATCCCGCACCTGGAGAATGGCTTGGCTCATGCGATGTCCCGTTTGAATTCAGCCAGCCACACCGGCTCGACAACGGACTTGCCCGTGCTGGGTGGCTGCCAGATAGAGGCCAGGCGTTGAAAGCCCAGCAGTTTGCGCACGCGGTTTTTCAGCAGACGGCGCAGAGCCGACGGAGGTTTGAGTACATGCACGCTCATAGGGGTGATGCTCCTATTGGGTGGGTAAGCGTGCGGTGGTCCGCTGGCTGAATGAGGATTGAACGGAAAGTCGATAGCGTTGATATAAAGGCTAAGCAGGAACCATGCCGATATAAAACGCCGCATAACCCAGGCGTTCATCAACAGTTATGAAGCTGACACAGCACAAAGTGCTTCTTCGCTGTTGCTGGAGCAACAGCGAATACCCTGCCGAGCGGGGTCGGAATTGATAAGTGAGCGGCATTCAAACATGTGTTCCGAATAACCATTTTCGCTATTAGAAACGATCACGTTATACCTGTCATTTTTGACAGTAGATATTGTATTGCCCGCTTAATAGACTCAAGCCGAACCCACGTCACAACAAAGGAGAGCCGCTTATGAGCAGCTCGAATAAAACCAAGCCAAAAGCCACTTCAGGCACAGCCAGTGCAATAGTGAATGACGACGAGGACTTTAACAGTTTCGAGGGCACACGCTTCTATTTCTATCTGGATGAAAAAACAAACAGATGGTATATCTCAGGCGCAAGCGATGAAGACCATCTTGGTCAATATCAATATATTTCGCTGTGGTTGCCTAACGAGGGTGACGTTGTAAAAAAAACCTACGCAATCGTTGACGACCATGGTGCGCAGGGGAAAGCCAATGCGTCATGGACAAAAGCAACTTCCTCGTCATTTCGCCCTTACACCGCCATCAGCGGAAGTGTGACGGTCACGCTGAACAGCAACCTGCAGACAGTGGAGTCAACCTTCGAGTTTGCAGCACAAAGCGGTTCAAAAACAGTCTCTCTTACCCAGGGCGAGATGAAACTCCAAGGATTTACCGAGGACGAAAAAGCCAGAGCCAGCGGTTCAATAGTATGCGACTTCAGCGAGTTAATTACTGAGCGCTATGAATCTACTGAGACAGCGTTCAGCCTAGGAGACGATTCAGGTAGTTTCCCTGCTTATCTACAGGCCTGGTCACGACAGTTCACGTCGAAACCCGACCTCAAGGACTATCGATTATCCATCAACATAGCCAAAGGCCTTGCACCCGGCACTTACAGCTTTAGTCCAGACAGTAAACAGGTGCGGATATTCTTCTTCAATATCCCTGAAAGCCTCGTCTGGCCGGCCGACAGCGGCACGATCACATTTAAATCCATTCCAAACTTCGAGAGCTTTGCAGGAAAACTCTCAGGACAATTTAACTTCACGGCAACCGTCGAACTTGACGATGGCAGAGTACGCGTCTTAAAAGTAGAAAATGGAATTTTCGATATGGAACGATGAGAACCGTGAGTCGTCGTCGGGTGTTGTGAGTTATTCACACCACCCGACGGTCCTTTCACACGGTTGAATCAGGCATGCTCAACAGCCCTATCTTTCTGCACATTCGCTAACGTTCGATAGCGCCTGCCTGGATGGGACACCGGCAACCTCGGGCCTTCACCAAACAACTTCTCGCGCAACGTGCCCTGGGCGTATTCCTTCTTGTACACGCCACGCTTCTGCAACTCCGGCACCAGCAGTTCCACCGCGTCGATAAAGGTTTCGTGGGTCAGCGCATAGGCCAGGTTGAAGCCGTCCACATCGGTGTCTTCCACCCACTCCTGCAGCAAGTCCGCGACCGTCTCCGGGCTGCCGACAAACAGCGGACCAAAGCCGCCGATACCGACCCAGTCGGCCAGTTCCTTGGGCGTCCAGACCTTGCTCGGGTCCGCCGTGGAGAAGGCTTCCACCGCCGACTGAATCGCATTGGTATGCACATGTTTGAGCGGTTCGTCGGGCTTGAACTGGCTGAAGTCGATGCCGGTCCAGCCGGAGATCAGCGCCATGGCGCCTCCGTAGCTGACGTAGGATTTGTACTCGTCGAACTTGGCCTTGGCCTTCGCGTCGGTCTCGCCGACGATCACCGTCTGCAGGTTGAAGATCAGGATCTTGCGCGGATCACGCCCGGCCTCGGCCGCGCGGTGACGAATGTCGGCGACGGTGTTTTTCAGCAGCGTCTTGGACGGCAGCGAACTGCTTGCCACTTCAATAAGATCAGTAGGTTGCCGTCATTTCAATGCAAAGGAACCCGCCTGCGATCGAGCAAAGTGTCCATCCGCTGTTGCCGGGTCAACAGTCAGATCACCACATTGCGCACAAAGCGCACCGCCACGTCGCCGTCATTGCGATAGGCGTGGGCCTGGCGGCTGGCGAACATGAAGAACTCACCGGCGCCGACCGGTTTTTCCTGGCCATCCAGCACCAATGTCAGGCGGCCTTCGAACACGAACAACTGCACACTCCAGCCATCCGGGTCCGGCTCGGGGCTGTAGCAATCGCCCGGCTCCAGGCGCATCTCCCACAGCTCGACTTCACGCCGCGCCGTGGCCTTGGCAAGCAATACAGCTTTGCTGCCGGGGATGTCACCGGCCCAGGCCAGTTCGTTGATACGGCTATGGTCGGGTGCATCCGGGGCCTGGATCAGGTCGCTGAAAGCCACGTCCAGCGCTTCGGCGACGCGGTCGAGGGTGGACAGGCTGACGTTTTTCTCGCCAGCCTCGATGGCCACCAGCATGCGTCGGCTGACCCCGGACTTTTCCGAGAGCGCGGTCTGGCTCAAGTCGGCGGCATGACGCAGGCGACGAACATTCTGGCTGACATGCTGCAGGACCGAGGCCCGTTGCGGATTTTCTTTGTGCACTATATTGCTCAATGGGTGGGTGTGCGCAGTATACTGCCCAGCGTGCGGCGCATTGTGCGTTCCGCGCCCTTCCCTTGCAAGACTGAGCCGCCATGACCACCCCGAATGCTCCCTCGCGTTTCAACCGCTTCAGCAAAGCCGAATGCATCCTGGTGTTCATCACCATGATCTGGGGCGGCACCTTTTTGCTGGTGCAGCACGCCATGACTGTCAGCGGGCCGATGTTTTTCGTGGGCCTGCGGTTTGCCGCGGCGACGATCGCGGTTGGTTTTTTCTCTTTGCGCACCCTGCGCGACCTGACCCTGTTCGAGTTGAAAGCCGGCGTATTTATCGGCGTGGCGATCATGTTTGGTTACGGGCTGCAGACCATCGGCCTGCAGACAATTCTGAGCAGTCAGTCGGCGTTCATTACCGCGCTCTATGTCCCGTTCGTGCCGTTGTTGCAATGGCTGGTGCTGGGTCGTCGGCCAGGGTTGATGCCGAGCATTGGCATCATGCTGGCGTTCGCCGGGTTGATGCTGTTGACCGGCCCGGCCGGTGCTTCGCTGAATTTCAGCCCCGGCGAGATCGCCACGCTGATCGGTGCGGTGGCGATTGCCGCCGAGATCATCCTGATCAGCGCATTTGCCGGGCAAGTGGACGTGCGTCGGGTGACCGTGGTGCAACTGGCCACGGCGTCGTTGTTGTCGTTCCTGATGGTGGTGCCGATGGGCGAGGCGTTGCCGGGGTTCTCCTGGTTGCTGTTGTTCAGCGCGGTGGGCCTGGGCTTGACCAGCGCGGTGATCCAGGTGGCGATGAACTGGGCGCAGCAAAGCGTTTCGCCGACGCGGGCCACATTGATTTATGCCGGGGAACCGGTGTGGGCCGGCGTGGTTGGGCGGATTGCCGGGGAGCGGTTCCCGCCGATTGCCATGGTCGGGGCGGCGTTGATCGTAGCGGCGGTGGTGGTGAGTGAGTTGAAGACGCGCGGGCAGAAGGCCATCGAATTGCAAAATGCGCGGGAACAGGAACAGCAGGGGTAAGGTCCGAGCCCGGGCGGTGGCTGTCAAATCGCCATCCCGGGCACGCCCAGCGTCCACAATCAGGCGCTGGTGCGCGTGGTGGGGGGTTAGCTGAAACAATGCCAAATGGGCGTTTTCAGCCTACCTTGTAGGATCCTGCCACACGTTGCCGTTTGGTGATCAAGAAAGCGGCACGTATGATGCATCCCAAACTCCCGCAGATTAGAAGCCTATGTCCCTGATAGTTCTACTGCTTCTGCCTTTTATCGGCAGCTGTCTGGCGGCCTTGCTGCCGCACAACGCACGTAACACCGAATCCTTGCTGGCCGGCCTCATCGCCCTGATCGGTACTGTTCAAGTCGCCCTGCTCTACCCTCAAATCGCCCACGGCGGGGTGATCCGCGAAGAATTCATGTGGTTGCCCAGCCTGGGCGTGAATTTCGTCTTGCGCATGGACGGCTTCGCCTGGCTGTTCTCGATGCTGGTGCTCGGCATCGGCACGCTGGTGTCGCTGTATGCGCGTTACTACATGTCGCCGGACGATCCGGTGCCGCGCTTCTTTGCGTTTTTCCTGGCATTCATGGGGGCCATGCTCGGCCTGGTGATCTCCGGCAACCTGATCCAGATCGTGTTCTTCTGGGAACTGACCAGCCTGTTCTCGTTCCTGCTGATCGGTTACTGGCACCACCGCGCCGATGCGCGACGCGGTGCCTACATGGCGTTGATGGTCACCGGCGCGGGCGGTTTGTGCCTGCTGGCCGGCGTGATGCTGCTGGGGCATATCGTCGGCAGCTATGACCTGGACCTGGTCCTCGCGGCGGGCGATCAGATTCGCGCGCACTCGCTGTACCCGGTCATGCTGGCCCTGGTGCTGATCGGCGCGTTGAGCAAAAGCGCGCAGTTCCCGTTCCACTTCTGGCTGCCCCACGCCATGGCGGCACCGACACCGGTGTCGGCCTACCTGCATTCGGCGACGATGGTGAAGGCCGGCGTGTTCCTGCTGGCCCGCCTGTGGCCGTCGCTGTCCGGCAGCGAAGAATGGTTCTGGCTCGTCGGCGGCGCCGGCGCCCTGACCCTCCTGCTCGGCGCTTACTGCGCCATGTTCCAGAACGATCTCAAGGGCCTGCTGGCCTACTCCACCATCAGCCACCTCGGCCTGATCACCCTGCTGCTCGGCCTCAACAGCCCACTGGCCGCCGTCGCCGCAGTGTTCCACATCCTCAACCACGCCACCTTCAAGGCCTCGCTGTTCATGGCGGCGGGCATCATCGACCACGAAAGCGGCACCCGCGATATCCGCAAGCTCAGCGGCCTGGTGCGCCTGATCCCGTTTACCGCAACCCTGGCGATGGTGGCCAGTGCGTCCATGGCCGGCGTGCCGTTGCTCAATGGCTTTCTGTCCAAAGAGATGTTCTTCGCTGAAACCGTATTCATCTCGTCGACCGCCTGGGTAGAAATCGCACTGCCGGTGATCGCGACCATCGCCGGCACCTTCAGCGTGGCCTACGCGCTGCGTTTCACCGTGGATGTGTTCTTCGGCCCGCCTGCGACGGACCTGCCCCACACCCCGCACGAGCCTCCCCGCTGGATGCGCGCGCCGGTGGAGCTGTTGGTGTTCACCTGCCTGCTGGTGGGGATCTTCCCGGCCCAGGTGGTCGGCTCGATCCTCGCCGCCGCCGCGCTGCCGGTCGTCGGCGGCGTGTTGCCGCAATACAGCCTGGCCATCTGGCACGGCTGGAACGCGCCGATGATCATGAGCCTGGTGGCGATGTGCGGCGGGGTGCTGCTCTACCTGCTGCTGCGCAAGCAACTCAAGCGCGGGCGCTTCAAGTACCCGCCGGTGATCAGCTACTTCAACGGCAAGCGCGGCTTCGAGCGCTGCCTGGTGCTGATGATGCGCGGTGCGCGCAAAATCGAGAAACGCATCAGTACCAAGCGCCTGCAGACGCAGTTGTTCCTGCTGGTGCTGGTCGCCGTGATCGGCGGGCTGATCCCGCTGCTCAACAGCGGCCTCAGTTGGGGCGACCGGCCGAAGATCCCGGGCTCCATCGTGTTCGTCACCCTGTGGCTGCTGGCGATTGCCTGCGCCCTCGGCGCCGCCTGGCAGGCCAAGTACCACCGGCTGGCGGCCCTGACCATGGTCAGCGTGTGCGGCATGATGACCTGCATCACCTTCGTGTGGTTCTCGGCGCCGGACCTGGCGCTGACGCAACTGGTCGTGGAAGTGGTGACCACCGTGCTGATCCTGCTGGGCCTGCGCTGGCTGCCACGGCGGATCGAAGAAGTGTCGCCACTGCCCAGTACGCTGCGCAAGGCACGCATTCGCCGCTTGCGCGACTTCCTGCTGTCCACCGTGGTCGGTGGCGGCATGGCGCTGCTGTCCTACGCGATGCTGACCCGCCAGACGCCCAACGACATTTCCTCGTTCTACTTGAGCCGCGCCCTCCCCGAAGGCGGCGGCAGCAATGTGGTGAACGTGATGCTGGTGGACTTCCGTGGCTTCGACACCCTCGGCGAAATCACCGTGCTCGGCGCCGTGGCGCTGACCGTGTACGCCCTGCTGCGACGCTTCCGCCCCTCCAAGGAAAGCATGCAACTGCCCGCGCAACAGCGCCAACTCGCGCCGGACGTAGCCACCGACCTGATCAACCCGCGCCAGGCCAGCGACACCGCCCTGGGCTACATGATGGTGCCGGCGGTGCTGGTGCGCCTGCTGCTGCCGATTGCGCTGGTGGTGTCGTTCTACCTGTTCATGCGCGGCCACAACCAACCGGGCGGTGGTTTCGTCGCGGGCCTGGTGATGTCGGTGGCGTTTATCCTCCAATACATGGTCGCCGGCACCCAGTGGGTCGAGGCGCAGATGAGTCTGCGGCCGATGCGCTGGATGGGCTTCGGCCTGTTCTCGGCGACCCTGACCGGGCTCGGCGCATTGTTCGCCGGCTACCCGTTCCTCACCACCCACACCTGGCATCTCAGCTTGCCGGTGTTGGGCGACATCCATATCGCCAGCGCCCTGTTCTTCGATGTCGGCGTGTACGCCATGGTCGTCGGCTCGACGCTGCTGATGCTCACCGCCCTCGGTCACCAATCGGTGCGGGCCCATAAACCGAGCAACCAGCCGAAAACCGTTGCCACACCGGAAGGAGCCGCCTGATGGAAGAAGTCATCGCAATTGCCATTGGGGTCCTGGCGGCCTCCGGCGTCTGGTTGATCCTGCGGCCACGGACGTTCCAGGTGGTGATGGGTCTGTGCCTGTTGTCGTATGGGGTCAACCTGTTCATTTTCAGCATGGGCAGCCTGTTTATCGGTAAAGAGCCGATCATCAAGGACGGCGTGCCGCAAGACCTGTTGCACTACACCGATCCCCTGCCCCAGGCCCTGGTGCTGACGGCGATCGTGATCAGCTTCGCCATGACCGCGCTGTTCCTCGTGGTACTGCTGGCGTCGCGGGGCCTGACCGGCACCGACCATGTGGACGGCCGGGAGCCCAAGGAATGACCTGGGTCAACCAACTGATCGTCGCGCCGATTCTGCTGCCGTTGCTGACCGCCGCGCTGATGCTGATGCTCGGCGAGAAGCACCGCCCGCTCAAGGCGCGTATCAACCTGTTCTCGAGCATGCTCGGCCTCGCTATTGCCATCTTGCTGTTGTACTGGACGCAACAAGGCGGCCCCGGTTCGATCGGCGTGTACTTGCCCGGCAACTGGCAAGTGCCGTTCGGCATCGTGCTGGTGGTGGACCAACTGTCGGCGCTGATGCTGGTACTCACCGGGATCATCGGCGTGAGTGCGCTGCTGTTCGCGATGGCGCGCTGGGACCGTGCGGGCACCAGTTTCCATGCGTTGTTCCAGATCCAGATGATGGGCCTCTACGGCGCCTTTCTCACCGCCGACCTGTTCAACCTGTTCGTGTTCTTCGAGGTGTTGCTGGCGGCCTCCTATGGCTTGATGCTGCACGGTTCCGGCCGGGCGCGGGTGTCGTCGGGGCTGCATTACATCGCGATCAACCTGCTGGCCTCGTCGCTGTTCCTGATTGGCGCGGCAATGATCTATGGCGTCACCGGCACACTGAACTTCGCGGACCTGGCGCTGAAAATCCCGCTGGTGCCAGAGGCCGATCGCGGCCTGTTGCACGCGGGGGCGGCGATCCTCGCCACCGCATTCCTGGCCAAGGCCGGCATGTGGCCGCTGAACTTCTGGCTGGCGCCGGCGTACTCATCGGCCAGCGCGCCGGTGGCGGCGATGTTCGCGATCATGACCAAGGTCGGCGTGTACACCGTGCTGCGCCTGTGGACCCTGCTGTTCTCCGGCCAGGCCGGGGCGTCGGCGCTGTTCGGCGGCGACTGGCTGGTGTACGGCGGCATGGTGACCATCATCTGCGCGGCGCTGGCGATGCTGGCGGCGCAGCGCCTGGAGCGCATGGCCAGTTTGAGCATCCTGGTCTCGGCCGGCATCCTGCTCTCGTCGGTGGGGTTCGCCCAGCCGAGCCTGACAGCCGGAGCACTGTTCTATCTGGTCAGTTCCACGCTGGCGTTGAGTGCGCTGTTCCTGCTGGCCGAATTGATCGAACGCTCACGCTCGGCCAACGACCTGCCGCTGGATGAAGAGATCGATGCGCTGCCCAAAGCCATGGAATCCCTGCATCCGCGCCCCGGCGTGAACCTCGACGACGAACAGAAAGCCGTGGTCGGCCAGGTGATTCCCTGGACCATGGCCTTCCTCGGCTTGAGCTTTGTCGCCTGCGCCCTGCTGATCATCGGCATGCCGCCGCTGTCGGGGTTTATCGGCAAGCTCAGCCTGTTGAGCGCGCTGGTCAATCCGCCGGGCTTGGGCCATGCGCTGGATGAGCCTGTCCGCCCTGCCGCGTGGGGCCTGGTGACGTTGCTGATCCTGTCCGGCCTGGCCTCGCTGATCGCCTTCGCCCGCCTGGGCATCCAGCGCTTCTGGACCCCGGAAGAACGCCCGTCACCGCTGCTGCGCCGTTATGAGTGCGTGCCGATCTTCTTCCTGCTCGGCCTGAGCATCCTGCTGACCTTCAAGGCCGAGCCGCTGATGCGCTACACCCTGGACACCGCCAAGAGCCTGAACAACCCGGAACAGTATGTGATGGCGGTCATGGCCACGCGCCCGGTGCCCAGCCCTGAAGCCAAGACCGCGGCGCTGGAGGTGCAGCCATGAAGCGCCTGTTCCCGGCCCCGTGGTTATCGCTGGCGTTGTGGGTGTTGTGGCTGCTGCTGAACCTGTCGATCAGCCCCGGCAACCTGTTACTGGGCGCGCTACTGGGTTTGCTCGCGCCGCTGCTGATGGCGCCGCTGCGCCCGCTGCCGATCCGCATCCGCCGCCCCGGGGTGATCATCCGCCTGTTCTTCCGGGTGGGGCGTGACGTGATCATCTCCAACCTGCAAGTCGCCTGGGGCGTGCTGGTGTGCGGCTCGCGGCCACCGCGTTCGCGCTTTATCAAAATCCCCCTGGACCTGCGCGACGCCAACGGCCTGGCCGTGTTGTCGATGATCACCAGCGTGACCCCCGGCACCGTCTGGTCGGAACTCGCCCTGGACCGCAGCATCCTGCTGCTGCATGTCTTCGACCTGGACGATGAAGCGCAGTTTATCCAGCACTTCAAACACGACTACGAACGGCCCTTGATGGAGATCTTCGAATGAGCGCCCTGCTCTCCAATGCGATCCTGTTCAGCCTGTTCCTGTTCTCGCTGGCCATGGCGCTGACACTGGTCCGCCTGTTCAAAGGCCCATCGGCCCAGGACCGGGTCCTGGCGCTGGACTACCTGTACATCCTGGCGATGCTGATGATGCTGGTGCTGGGCATTCGGTATGCCAGTGATACCTACTTCGAAGCGGCGCTGTTGATTGCGCTGTTTGGCTTTGTCGGGTCATTTGCCCTGGCCAAATTCCTGCTGCGTGGCGAGGTGATCGAATGATGCCGTTATGGGTTGAAGTGTGCGTGGCCGTGTTGCTGGTGCTGAGCAGCGTGTTTGCCCTGATTGGCGCAATCGGGTTGCTGCGCATGAAGGATTTCTTCCAGCGCATGCACCCGCCGGCACTGGCCTCGACGCTGGGCGCGTGGAGCGTGGCGTTGGCGTCGATCATCTATTTTTCGGTGCTCAAGTCCGGGCCGGTGTTGCACGGGTGGTTGATCCCGATTTTGCTGTCGATCACCGTGCCGGTGACGACGCTGCTGCTGGCGCGCACCGCGCTGTTCCGCAAGCGCATGGCCGGTGACGATGTGCCCGCCGAGGTCAGCAGCCGTCGCTGAGTTCTGATGCGACACGGTCAAAAAAATGTGGGAGGGGGCTTGCCCCCGATAGCAGGGTGTCAGTGAATGCAGCTGTCGCTGACACACCGCTATCGGGGGCAAGCCCCCTCCCACATTTGGATCGAGGCTAGGCGAAGGATCGGATGTGTGCCGCCAACTCCGCCAACTCGGCATCATCCGCCCGCACAAAATCGTGGGACGAGATATACCCCTCGTAGCGATCAAAGAACTTGTCGACCCTGGAACTGATGGGCTTGAAGTCACTGTCCTGCCCGGTCCCATGCATGGGAAACAGCTTCGCATGCAGGTGATCCACCCCGTAGCCTTCCAGAATCATCCCCGTGCGCGCCACATCGGGAAACGCCCGGTCGATCTGCTGCGCGGTTTTCTTCGCCGCCACCACCAGACCTGCCAGCACTTCATCCGACTGGGCGAAGGCGTAGCTTCCGTAGTGCTGCTTGGGGATCACCACGCTGAAACCGGGCGTGTTGGGGAAAATAGACAGGAAGGCCATATGCTGTTCGTCTTCCCACAGAATATGGGCCGGGGAGGTTTTTCGGACAATGCTGCAGAAAATACAATCCATTTGAATCACCGTCAGTTTCATCATGGGCTTGGTCTGGTCGACCATCTAAAGCCAGGATTGGGCGGGCGTCAAAGCAAATGGGCTTTTTCCAGAACGTCGCAGGTTGGCTACGACTCGAAGCCGTGTTCCGACAGCGTTGCGAAGACCGGCCCTTCGCGCATGTTTCGCTGAACCCAAAATGAAAAACGCCCCGAACCAGTCGGGGCGTTTTTCATTCAGCGTTTACTGATCAAGCCTGATCAGCCAAGCGCCACGTCGTCCCACCCTTGCCGTCTTCCAACACCACACCCATCGCGGTCAGTTGGTCACGGATCCGGTCGGACTCCGCCCAGTCCTTGTTGGCCCGCGCCGTCAAGCGCGCCTGGATCAGCGCGTCCACTTCAGCCGCATCCACACGCCCTTCGGCGCCGGCTTGCAGGAAGTCGTCGGCTTCCATCTGCAACACGCCCAGCACGCTGGCCAGTTCTTTCAGGCGTGCAGCCAGACCGGCCGCTGCGTCGAGATCGCTCTCACGCAGGCGGTTGATCTCGCGCACCATCTCGAACAGCACCGCGCAGGCTTCCGGTGTGCCGAAGTCGTCGTTCATCACTTCGGTGAAGCGGGCCACGAACGCTTCGCCGCCGGCCGGGGCCACGGCGGGCAGGCCTTTCAACGCGTGGTAGAAACGCTCCAGGGCGCCTTTGGCGTCCTTGAGGTTGTCCTCCGAGTAGTTGATCGCGCTGCGGTAGTGGCTGGACACCAGCAGGTAGCGGACCACCTCCGGGTGGTACTTTTCCAGCACGTCGCGGATGGTGAAGAAGTTGTTCAAGGACTTGGACATCTTCTCGCCATTGATGCGGATCATGCCGCAGTGCATCCAGGCGTTGGCGTAGGTCTTGCCAGTGGCGGCTTCGCTTTGGGCGATTTCGTTTTCGTGGTGCGGGAACTCGAGGTCGCTGCCGCCGCCATGAATGTCGAAGGTCTCGCCCAGGCAGCAGGTGGACATCACCGAGCATTCGATGTGCCAGCCCGGACGCCCGGCGCCCCAAGGCGATTCCCAGCTTGGCTCGCCGGGCTTGGTGCCTTTCCACAGCACGAAGTCGAGCGGGTCTTGCTTGGCTTCGTCGACTTCGATGCGCGCGCCGATGCGCAGGTCTTCGATTTTCTTGCGCGACAGCTTGCCGTAGCCCATGAACTTGGCGACGCGGTAGTACACGTCGCCATTGCCTGGAGCGTAGGCGTAGCCCTTGTCGATCAAGGTCTGGATCATCGCGTGCATGCCCGGGATATGGTCCGTGGCACGCGGTTCCATGTCCGGCTTGAGGATGTTGAGGCGCGCCTCGTCCTCGTGCATGGCGGCGATCATGCGCGCGGTCAGGACGTCGAACGGCTCGCCGTTTTCCTTGGCGCGGTTGATGATCTTGTCGTCGATGTCGGTGATGTTGCGCACATAGGTCAAGTCGTAGCCGCTGAAACGCAACCAGCGGGTCACCAGGTCAAAGGCGACCATGCTGCGGCCGTGGCCGATGTGGCAGTAGTCGTACACGGTCATGCCGCACACGTACATGCGTACCTTGTTGCCATCCAGCGGCTTGAAGACTTCTTTGCTCTTGCTGAGCGTGTTGTAGATCGTTAGCACGACGGTTCCTTAAATCACTGGCCCCACGAATCACGCAAGGTCACGGTACGGTTGAATACCGGATGGCCAGGTTTCGAGTCCTTGATATCCGCGCAGAAGTAGCCTTCGCGCTCGAACTGGAAACGGTCTTCCGGCTGTGCATTGCCAAGGGATGGCTCGGCACGACAACCCGTGAGTACTTGCAGCGAGTTCGGATTGATGTTGTCGAGGAAGCTCGCGCTGTCTTCGGCTTTCTCAGGGTTCGGCGAACGGAACAGACGGTCGTACAGACGCACTTCGCACTCGACGCTGGCGGCGGCCGGCACCCAGTGGATCACGCCCTTGACCTTGCGGCCTTCAGGGTTCTTGCCCAGGGTTTCTGGATCATACGAGCAGCGCAGTTCGACGATGTTGCCCGCGGCGTCCTTGATCGCTTCGTCGGCGCGGATCACGTAGCTGCCGCGCAGGCGCACTTCGCCGGTAGGTTCCAGGCGCTTGTAGCCTTTTGGCGGCTCTTCCATGAAGTCGTCACGGTCGATGTAGATTTCACGGGCGAACGGCAGTGCGCGCACGCCCATGTCTTCTTTCGGGTGGCGTGGCAGTTCGAGGTTCTCGACCTGGCCTTCCGGGTAGTTGGTGATCACGACTTTCAGCGGGCGCAGCACGCACATGGCGCGCGGGGCGCTGTGGTCGAGGTCGTCACGGATGCTGAATTCGAGCATGCCGAAGTCGACCACGCCGTCGGAACGGTTGGTGCCGACCATTTCGCAGAAGTTGCGGATGGACTTGGGCGTGTAGCCGCGACGGCGGAAGCCCGACAGCGTCGACATACGCGGGTCGTCCCAACCGTTGACGTGCTGTTCATCCACCAGTTGCTTGAGCTTGCGCTTGCTGGTGATGGTGTAGTTCAGGTTCAGGCGGCTGAATTCGTACTGGCGCGGGTGTGCCGGAACCGGCAGGTGCTCCAGGAACCATTCGTACAGCGGACGGTGGCTTTCGAACTCCAGGGTGCAGATGGAGTGGGTGATGCCTTCGATGGCGTCCGACTGGCCGTGGGTGAAGTCGTAGTTCGGGTAGATGCACCACTTGTCACCGGTCTGGTGGTGATGGGCATGGCGGATGCGGTACATGATCGGGTCGCGCAGGTTCATGTTCGGCGAGGCCATGTCGATCTTGGCACGCAGTACACGAGCACCGTCTGCGAACTCACCGGCGCGCATGCGGGCGAACCAGTCCAGGTTCTCTTCCACCGAACGGTCGCGGAACGGGCTGTTTTTGCCCGGTTCGGTCAGCGTGCCACGGTATTCCTTGGCCTGTTCAGGGGTGAGGTCGTCGACGTAGGCCTTGCCGGCCTTGATCAGCACGATGGCCCAGTCGAACAACTGGTCGAAATACTTGGACGCATAGCGCACTTCACCGGACCATTCGAAGCCCAGCCACTTGATGTCGCTTTCGATGGCGTCGATGTATTCCTGGTCTTCCTTGGCCGGGTTGGTATCGTCGAAACGCAGGTGCGTGACGCCACCGAACTCCTGGGCCAGACCGAAGTTCACACAGATCGACTTGGCGTGACCGATGTGCAGGTAGCCGTTGGGCTCCGGCGGAAAGCGCGTGACGATCTGCGTGTGCTTGCCCGAATCCAGGTCCGCCTGGATGATCGGGCGCAGGAAATTGACCGTGGCGGCAGGACCGGCCTTGGCGTTCGAGGTAGGGTCGACAGTGGGCTTGCTCATATTATCCTTGAACAGACGAGTACGTGGCCTTGGGCAGGCCAGATAAAACAAAGGGCTTATCATAGCCGAAGCGGTCAACCGCCTGACAGGGTGCGGCCAAAAACTGCTGCTTTAATTGCCCGGGCGGTAAAAAACCACCTCGAAATTCCCGCAGGGCACGCTAAACTGCGCGTCTTGGCCAACGTTTAGCCAAACAGGTCAGGCGCACAGCGCCCGAACCCACGAATTCCCTGAAAAGAGTAGTACACATGACTCAAGTCAAACTGACCACCAACCACGGTGACATCGTCATCGAGCTGAACGCCGAGAAAGCGCCGATCACCGTCGCCAACTTCATTGAATACGTGAAAGCCGGCCACTACGAAAACACCGTTTTCCACCGTGTCATCGGCAACTTCATGGTCCAGGGCGGCGGTTTCGAGCCTGGCATGAAAGAAAAGAAAGACAAGCGCCCAAGCATCCAGAACGAAGCGGACAACGGCCTTTCCAACGACAAATACACCGTCGCCATGGCCCGTACCATGGAGCCGCATTCGGCCTCCGCGCAGTTCTTCATCAACGTCGCCGACAACGCCTTCCTCAACCACAGCGGCAAGAACGTGCAGGGCTGGGGCTACGCGGTGTTCGGTAAAGTCACCGAAGGCACTGACGTCGTCGACAAGATCAAAGGCGTTGCCACCACCAGCAAAGCCGGCCACCAAGACGTGCCAGCAGACGACGTGATCATCGAGAAAGCCGAGATCATTGAGTGATATTGCTGATTTCAGACTTGCATCTGGAAGAGGAACGCCCGGACATTACCCGGGCGTTTCTGGATTTACTCCACGGCCGCGCCCGTGGCGCCCAGGCGTTGTACATCCTCGGGGACTTCTTTGAAGCCTGGGTTGGCGACGATGGGATCACCCCTTTCCAGCGCTCGATTTGCGCGGCCCTGCGCGAACTGAGCGACAGCGGCACCGCGATTTTCATCATGCACGGCAACCGCGACTTCCTGATCGGCAAGACGTTCTGCAAAGCCGCAGGCGCCAAGCTGCTCAAGGACCCGAGCGTCGTGCAACTCGCCGGCGAGCCCGTGCTGCTGATGCACGGCGACAGCCTCTGCACCCGCGACGTCGGCTATATGAAGCTGCGGCGCATCCTGCGCAACCCGATTGTGCTGTTTATCCTGCGTCACCTGCCCTTGCGCACCCGCCACAAACTGGCGCGCAAGCTGCGCAACGAAAGCCGGGCGCAGACGCGGATGAAGGCCAACGACATTGTCGACGTCACCCCCGAGGAAGTGCCGCGGGTGATGCAGCAGTTCGGCGTGCGTACCCTGGTCCACGGCCATACGCACCGCCCCGCCATTCATAAGTTGCAGATCGGCGAGCAGGCGGCCAAGCGTATTGTGCTGGGGGATTGGGACAAGCAAGGCTGGGCATTGCAGGTGGATGAGCAAGGGTTTCAGCTGGCGGCGTTTGACTTCGTCAATCCGCAACTGGCACTGCCGGGCGCCTGATCAACTGTGGGAGGGGGCTTGCCCCCGATGGCAGTGGGTCAGCTTCAAATAGGTTGACTGATACACCGCTATCGGGGGCAAGCCCCCTCCCACAGTTGATTGCATTCCAGCCCTGGTTGATTGCATTTCAGCCTTGGCCGATCAGTGCCCTGATGCCGCCGGGCCCGCCTTCGCGGTAAACGGCGGTTTGGCGAACCACACCAGCAGCATCAAGCCCATGAACATCCACCCCAGCAACGTGAAGTAATCCACGGTGGACATCATGTACGCCTGGCTGGTGAGGATCTGGTCGAGTTGGGCGTAGGCCTTTTGCCCCGCGCCGCCCAACGCATTCAACGCATCGCGGGTCGCTGCGTCGTAGGTGGTCATGTTCTCGCTCATGTACGCATGGTGCTGGTCCGCGCGGCGAATCCAGATCCAGGTGGTCAGCGAGGCCGCGAAGCTGCCGCCCAGGGTCCGCAGGAACGTCGCCAGGCCGGCGCCGTCGGCGATCTGGTGCGGTGGCAGGTCGGACATCAGGATGCTCAAGGTCGGCATGAAGAACAGCGCCACGCCGATACCCATGAACAGCTGCACCAGGGCGATGTGCTGGAAGTCCACCTCATTGGTGAAGCTGGCGCGCATGAAGCAGCTCAAGCCAATCGCCAGGAACGCCAGGCCCGCCAGGACGCGCAGGTCGAATCGGTGCGCGTACTTGCCGACAAACGGCGACATCAGCACCGGCAGAATACCGATCGGCGCCACGGCCAGCCCGGCCCAGGTCGCGGTGTAGCCCATCTGGGTTTGCAGCCACTGCGGCAGGATCAGGTTGATGCCGAAGAAGCCCGCGTAGCCGAGGACCAGCACGATGGTGCCGATGCGGAAGTTGCGGTAGGCAAACAGCCGCAGGTTGACCACCGGGTGTTTGTCGGTCATCTCCCAGATGATGAACACCGCCAGGGCAATCACCGAAATCGCCGCCCCCACGATGATGAAGTTGGATTCGAACCAGTCCAGGTCGTTGCCCTTGTCGAGGATGATCTGCAACGCGCCGACCCCGACGATCAAGCTCAACAACCCCACATAGTCCATCGGCTGGTAGCTGGTGACCACCGGGCGTTTCTTCAACTGCGAACGCACCACCATCACCGCAAAGATGCCGATGGGCACGTTGATGAAGAAGATCCACGGCCAGCTGTAGCTGTCGGTGATCCAGCCGCCGAGGATGGGGCCGGCGATCGGCGCCACCACCGTGACCATCGCCAGCAGTGCCAGGGCCATGCCGCGCCTCGCCGGCGGGTAGACCGCGATCAGCAACGTTTGGGTCATCGGGTACAACGGCCCCGCCACCAGGCCTTGCAACACCCGAAAGCCGATCAGCTCGGGCATCGACGTGGAAATACCGCAGAGAAACGAGGCCAGCACAAACAGCACGGTGGCCCAGAGAAACAGCTTCACCTCGCCGAAGCGCCGGCTCAACCAGCCGGTCAGCGGCAGGGCAATGGCGTTGCTCACCGCAAACGAGGTGATCACCCAGGTGCCCTGCTCCGAACTCACGCCAAGGTTGCCGGAAATGGTCGGCAACGCCACGTTGGCGATCGTGGTATCGAGCACCTGCATGAAGGTCGCCAGCGACAGGCCAATCGTGGCCATCACCAAGCTGGGTGGCGAGAAGGACGCGTTCTGGCTCATCAGCGTTGCACAGCCTTGGGCGCGGCGAGGCTGTTGTCATGAATCAACTGGCTGATCATGGCGTCGGCTTCGGCCAACTGGCGGTCATACACATTGGTGGTGAACGAGGCCTTTTGCGGCGCCTGTTGCGCCAGTACCGGGCCGCTCTGGTCATGCAGGTCGACGCTGACCACCGTGCTCAAGCCCACCCGCAGGGGGTGTTTGGCCAGTTCTTCGGCATTGACGTGGATGCGTACCGGCACCCGTTGCACGATCTTGATCCAGTTGCCCGTGGCGTTCTGCGCAGGCAGCAAGGCAAACGCGCTGCCGGTGCCGGCGCCGAGGCTGTCGATGGTGCCGCTGAACTTCACATCGCTGCCGTAAATGTCCGCTTCGATGTCCACCGGTTGGCCGATACGCATATTGCGCAGTTGGGTTTCCTTGAAGTTGGCGTCGATCCACAGCTGGTTCAGCGGGATCACCGCCATCAACGCCGTCCCCGGCTGCACGCGCTGACCCAGTTGCACGGTGCGCTTGGCCACATAGCCGGTGACGGGGGCGATCAGGGTGCTGCGCGCATTGGCCAGGTAGGCCTGGCGCAGTTGCGCGGCGGCGGCTTGCACGTCCGGATGGGACGAGATCACCGTGTCGTCGACCAGGGCGTTGCTGCTTTTGAGCTGCTGCTCAAGGTTGGTCAGGGCATTCTTGGCCGCGGTCAGGCTGTCGCGGGCGTGGGACAGTTCTTCCTGGGAAATCGCCCCGCCCTGGGCCAGGGTCTTACGCCGGTTGTAGTTGTCCTGGGCAGTTTGCACGTCGGCTTTCTGCGCATTGACCTGGGCTTTCATGCCGTCGACGTTGCTGTACAAGCCCCGCACCTGGCGCACGGTGCGGGCCAGGTTGGCCTGCGCACTTTGCAGGCCGACCGCCGCGTCGTTGGGGTCGAAGTTGATCAGCACCTGGCCTTCGTGGACCAGGTCGCCATCGTCGGCGCCGATGCTGACCACGGTGCCGGTGACCAGCGGGGTGATTTCCACCACGTTGCCGTTCACGTAGGCGTCGTCGGTGCTTTCATTGAAGCGGCCGTAGAGTTCATACCAGCCCCACACGCCGACCACGCCGAGGATGACGATCAGCACCAGGCCGACCAGCATGACTTTGCGTTTGCGCGGGTTGTTATCGGGCGTTCCCGTTGCGTTGTTGCTTTCGGCAGTGGCCATGTCAGTTACCTCAAATTATTCCGTGCGTGTAGCTGGGGTGGTCGATGCCACATTTGCGGCGTCGTAGCCGCCACCCAGGGCTTGCATCAATTGGATCGACAGATCGATTTGCGCGGCGTTCAAGGTCGCCAGCTGACGCTGGGCCTGCAGCAATTGCTGCTCGATGCTGAGCACGTCCAGGTAGTTGCCGATCCCGGAGCTGTAACGCTGCATCGCGGTGTCGTAGGACTGCTGGGCAATGTCCGCGGCATGTTGCTGGGCCTGGATCTGCCGACCGGTTTCGCGCAGTTGTGAAAGGCTGTTGCCGATATCGCCGAGGGCTTGCACCAGGGTTTTGTTGTACTGGGCCACGGCCAGGTCATAGTCGGCATCGCGCGCATCGAGGTTGGCGCGCAGGCGGCCGCCATCGAAAATCGGCAGCGAAATCGTCGGCGCAATGTTGAAGAAGCGGCTGGCCGAACCGAACATCGCATCCCCCAGCAATGACTCGGCCCCGGCGCTCGCGCTCAGGTTGAGGTTGGGGTAGAAGCTGGCCTTGCCGGCGGCGATATTCTTGCTCGCCGCTTCCACCCGCCAACGTGCGGCGATCAGGTCCGGGCGCCGGCCCAGCAGTTCGGCGGGCAGCACCGAGGGCACGGCGACGGCGCTGGGCTTGAGCACCGCCGGGCGCGCCAGTTCGTTGCCGCGGTCCGGGCCTTTGCCGAGCAATACCGCCAGGGCGATTTTCGCGCTCTGCAGTTGTTTTTCCGCATCGATCAGTTGCGACTGGGAGCTGGCTTCCAGGCTTTCGGTCTGCTGGTACTGGTACCGGCTGTCGATGCCCGAGTTCAGGCGGCGCTGGCTCAGGCTGAGCATTTGCCGGGTGCGCTTGAGGTCGTCATTGGCCAGGTCCCGCACGATGTGCGCCTGGCCCAGGTCGCTGTAGGCCTTGGCCACATCGGCCGCCAGGGTCAGGCGCGCGGCCTGCTGGTCGACTTCGGCGGCGCGGGCCTGGCCCAACGCGGCTTCCCAGGCAGCACGCTGGCCGCCCCAGAGGTCGAAGTTGTAGTTGAAGCTGGCGCCGATGTTTCGCACCGTCGAGTAGGCATCGCCCTGCCCCAGCGGGTCCTTGTCCCTGGCCAGGCGCGAACGGCTCACACCGGCGCTGGCGTCCAGGGTCGGCAGGCGTGCGGCGTTGGCGGCATAAGCGGCGGCTTCGGCCTGGTGGGCGCGGGCGCTGGCCACTTGCATGTCGGGACTGTTTTGCAGGGCTTCCTGGATCAAACCGTCGAGCTGCGGATCGCCGAGGCTTTTCCACCAGTCGGCGCTGGGCCAGGCGGCGCTCGACAGGGTCACGCCGGTCAACGACTTACCGGTCTGCAGGGTGTTCGCGTCGAGGCGTTGGCCCTGGGTGTCGAGGCCGCTGAAATTGGCGCAACCGGCCATGCTCATGGCCGCCAGCACCAGGCAAAGGGCACGTGTGTTCATGCTTTACCTACCCGCTGCAGGGTGATCGGATCACCGGCAGCTATCAGCATTTTCTTGAGGAGCTTTTCCAGGGTTTGCAATTCATCCGGCTCCAGTGCGCCGGCCAACTGGTTCAACGCCTCGGCGCCGATGTACGGCAGCCTGTCCGCCAGGCGCTGGCCGTCGTCGGTCAACACCAGTTGCACTTGGCGACGGTCCAGCGCCGAACGCTTGCGATCAAGCAGGCCTTTTTGCTCCAGGCGATCGAGCATGCGGGTCATCGAACCGCTGTCCAGGGACAGGTGGCGACACAGCTCCGCCGGGGTGTCGACACCGAACTGCGCCATGATGATCAACACCTTGAACTGCGCGGCGGTGATGCCGTGCGGTTCCATATGGGTGTCGATGATTTTGTCTTTAAGGATCGCCGCACGGCCCAGCAACAGCCCGAGGCGGCAGTTGTGGAAGTTGTCCGGGGTGAAGTGTTTCATCGGAAGTCACCTTATTACTGCCTAGGCAGCGAATGTGTGACGAGATATTACTGCTTAGGCAGCTAATGTCAAATGAAATGATTAGCTTGCTTGGTATATGCGAGCACAGACACCCGCTCCCACTTTTTTACCGAGTCCGGCGCTAGAAATCGCGCTTGTAGAAAATATCCAACGAACTGGCCACCCCACTGGCCACTTCCAGGTACACCTTCTTGCTCAACAGGTAACGCAAGGCAATGGTGCTGGCCGGCTCGAACACCCCGACCCCATAACGCAGGCTGAGCTTCTCCGAGATCTTGCCGCTGGCGACCACGGCGGTGTTGGTGCCGCTGCCTTGGGTGTCGAGCTCGAAATCCTGGATGCCGAGGTCCTTGGCAATGTCCGAGGTCACGCCGGCACTGCCCATCAAGCCCAGGCCCAGGGCGGCTTGGGCGAGCATATTGTTGTCTTCACCGGTGGTGCTCAGCGGGCGGCCGAGCACCAGGTAGGACAGCGCCTGCTCCTGGCTCATGGCCGGCTCGGAGAAGATCTGCGTAGTGGGCTGTTCGGCGCTGCCGCTCAGGCGGATACCGGCGACGACATCGCCGGTCTTGCGGATCGCTTCGATATCCAGATAAGGCTGGTCGAGCGGCCCGGCGAACAGCAAACGCGCACGGCGCACATCCAGCTTCTGGCCGTAGGCACGGTAGCGGCCGTCGTTGAGCCACAGCTCGCCGCGGGTGTCCAGGTTGTCGCCGATATGCACATGCCCCTGCACCTTGGCGGTGAGGCCGAAGCCCGAGAAGTTGAGCTGGTCTTCACCCACCGCCACGTCGATATCCATCGCCATTGCCATCGGCGGCTTGCCCTCTTCGGTCTGGCTGCCGACGATCACCGTGTCATCGGAGACCTTGACCGTCGACGGCGGCAGTTCGCGCACGGTGATGTCACCCCGCGGGATCTGCACCTTGCCGGCGATCGCGAGCTTGTCGTTCTTCAGGCTGATCTTCAGGTCGGGCGCGACTTCCAGCACCGCGTAAGGTTCGACGGTGACCGGCAGATGCGAGCCTTGCAGGCTGAGGTCAACCGCCAGAGCGCGCCCCCAGTCGATGTGGCCCTTGAGGCTGCCCTGCCCGGCCTTGCCGCTGTGCCAGCGGCCATCGAGTTGCACGCTTTCGCCGGCAATCAGCGCCTGTACGTTCAAGCCTTCGAGGCTGATGGGCAGTTCCGCCCCGGAAATCTCGCCGCCCACCAGGTTCATGCTGCCGTTGACCAGCGGCGCCAGCAGGCCACCGGAGATGCGGCCATTGCCGTTGAGCTTGCCGTTGAGTTTTTCCACCATCGGCACAAACGGCCGCGCCACGGTGAGGTCCAGACCGGTGAGGCTGAAAGTACCGGTGATCGGCTTGTTTTTCGCCAGCGGGTTGATCTGTGCCTGCAACCGCAACTCACCGAGCTTGCCGCCCTGGAAGTTGAGTTGGGTGTCGATGCGCTTGGGGTTGAGGGTGGCGTCCAATTGCAGCGTGTCGTAGGGGAAATCCAGCCACTGGTGCTTGTCCTTGACCCGCAACGTGCCGCCACTGGCATCCACTGCGATCACGCCTTTGGGGCCGCTGGCCGGCAGGTCGAGCTGTACGTCGGCGTTGAGCGTGCCCTGCCAGGCGAAGTCCTTGGGCAACCAGGCCGCCAGGCTATCGATGGGGAATTGCTTGAGGTGGTAACGCAGCTTCGGTTCAGGCATCAGGCGCTGATCTTCAGCGCACAGGCTGGCCGGGGCCGCGACCCAGCAGTGGGCGGCGAAGGTCAGCCTGCCATCGGCCAGGCGCTCGATTTTCGCCGGGGCCTGCAGCTTCCAATCCTGGCCGCCGGCCTGCACGTCACCGCTGGCCAGGCGTCCGCGCCAGTTGCCTTGGTCGAGGTTGCCATCCAGGGCCAGGGCCAGCTTGACCAGTGGGCCGGCCAGATCCAACTGGACCTTCTGTTGCCTGACATCGCCCTGGGCGCTGGCTGTCAGGGTGCCGACTTGGCTGTCGCCGCTTTGGATGCCGCTGCCCTTGAGGTCGATCTTCGCGCGCTGGGCGTTATCGAGCGTGGCGTCGAGGCTCAGGCTTTGCAGGCGATTGTCGGCAAACGCCAGTTGCTGGCCCTTGAGGTCGAGTTTGCCTTGAGGCGCTTTGAGGCTACCGGCCACATCGAGTCGGCCATTGACCTGCCCGCGTAACTGCGGCCACAGCTGGGCCAGCCGCGTCAGTTTGATATCGATCTGCCCGGCCAGGCGTTGTTGCAGGCTGCCGCTGCCGTTGATGCGGTTGTCGCCCAGGCGGATATCCAGGTTGGCCAGGGTCCATTGCTCACCCGCGCCTTCGGCCTTGGCGGCCAATACGGCGGGCTGCCCGCGCAGACGGCCCTTGAGGCCGAGGTCGGCGCTCAGTTTGAGCTGCTGGTTCTTGAACTCGCCTTTGCTGCGCAGCGGTCCGGCCAGCGTGCCTGGCAACTCCGCGACCCAGTACGCCGGGTTCAGCGCCGACAGGTCGAGCGCCGTGTCCCAGGCGATGCCGTCGGCGAACTGCAGGTTGAGGTGGCCTTCGGCCTTGCCTTGGCCAGCGGTCAGTTTCAGCTCGGGCAGGAACACTTGTTTGAGGTCGCCGCTGAACGGCGTGACCACGTTGAATTTGCCCGCGGGGCCATCGAGGTCGGCCTTGAGGTTGCCGAGGTAGTTGCCGTCTTTATAGAAAATTTCACCATTGAAGGTGCGCAAGATGACCTGCGGCTCGTCAATCAAGGGGTAGAGGCGATGCCAGGGAAAGTCCAGCCAATCGATTTTCGCATCGGCTTGAAAGCCCTGCTGCCAGTCCAGCTGTGCCGTGAGTTTCAGGCTTTGTTTGTCACCGGCACTCAGATCCAGGCCGGCGATCTGCGCGCCCTTGGCATCGACCTTACCTTGCAGCAGTAAGTCCACCGGGCCCTTTTCCGCGGGCAGTACGGCTTTGCCGAGCAATTGGTAACCGCTGTCCAGGTCGCCTTTGGCGGTGAGGTCAAGTTGATTGAGTTGCAGGGTGTCAGGCAAATCGGCGCTGGGTTTGAAGGCGTCGGCGGTGATGTGCAGCTGTGCCGGCAGGTTTTCCACCAGCGGCTGCAACTCGCCGCTGAGCTTGGCCGGCAGGTAGCCGCTGCTGTCGGCGTCGAGCTTGAGGGTCTTGAGCAGGTCGCCATCGGCCCTGAACGCCACCGTCCACGGCGCGCCGCCGGGGGCGTAAGGCAGGCTCAGGTTGCCGCTGGCGGTCAACGGCCAGTCACCGCTGGGTTGGAGTAGCCCGGACAGGTCCAGCACCAGATCATCGCGTTGCAGATGCACGGAATCGATCTGCAGGCCCGCGGCGGTCCAATGCGCCGCCAGTTGCATACCCTTGAGTTCCTCACTGCCGTTAAACAGCAGGCTGCCGACGCGAACGTCGCCCAACTGGAGCGCAACCGGCAACTTCAGCGCCGGCAGCTGGATCGGCCCGCTGCTCGGCTCCGTGCTCGGCGCAAATTGCAGGCTGACTTGATCCACCGCCAACCGGTCAATGCACAGCGTCAGGCGCAGCAGGCAGGCCGGCGACCAGTCGAACGTCGGCGCGTTGAGTTCGACACGGTCACTGCCCTGCTGCCACAGCAGATGCTCGGCACTCCATTGGCCGCCCAAACGGCCCTGAAAATTGTCCACGCTCAAGCCCGGCACCTGGCCCAACGCCCAACGGCTGCCCGCCTGGGTTCCGAGTACGGCCCACAGCGCCAGCAACACCACGGCCAGGAGGGCAACGGCAGCCAGCCCGGCTATTTTCAAACCACGCATCACAGCTCAGGCCCCATGGAAAAGTGCAAACGGATACCGCCCGGGTCTTCCAGGGCATGGGCCAGGTCGAGGCGAATCGGCCCGACGGGCGACACCCAGCGCAGGCCGACGCCCACGCCGGTTTTCAGGCTTGGCATTTCCAGGGTGTTGAAGGAGTTGCCCTGGTCGATAAAGGTCGCGATCCGCCATTTTTCGGCGATGGAATATTGATACTCGGCGCTCAAGGCCACCATGTAGCGGCCACCGATGCGGTCGCCACGGTCGTTCTCCGGCGACAGGGTCTGGTACTCGTAACCACGCACGCTCTGGTCGCCACCGGCAAAGAAACGCAGCGACGGCGGCACCGACTTGTAGCCGTTGGTGGCGCTGCCGCCGATCTGCGCCCGCGCGAGGAAGCGGTGCTTGTCCCACACGGTGGTCAGGCCTTTGACCATGGCCGTGCCGTAAAGCAGGTTGGTGTCGGAGCCGAAGCCTTCCTTGGCCAGCTTGGTGTCGAATTGCAGGCGATAGCCGTGGTGGGGATCGATGCGGTTGTCGCTGCGCAAATAGGAATAGCTGAGCCCCGGCATCAACAGGTTGCTCAGGCCCGAGTCATCGCCCAGGCGATATTCTTCACGCTGCCACTTGAGGGAGACCACCCGGGTCCAGCCGCTGGGCAACTTGCTGTGCCATTCCGGGCCGAGGGTGAGCAATTTACTCAGGGTGTCGGTGTTGGCCAGTTCTTCATTCTGGTAGCCGCCGGCAAAACGCAGTTTGTCGGTAAGCGGTGGGTCGAGCGGGATGTCGTACCACAGGCCGACGTTCTGCCGTGGCGCCGACAATTCGGCTTCCCAGCCATAACTGTGGCCCTGCGGATTGACCCAGTGGCGCGTCCAGTTGGCTTTGCCGCGCGGGCCGACGTCGGTGGAAAAGCCGAGGCCCAGGCCCATGGTGCGTGGCTTGCGGGTTTCCAGTTGCACCGCGACCGGGATCACATCGTTGGCCGACGCAGCCGGCGCGGCGTCCACCCGTACGCCCTCGAAAAAGCCGCTGGCTTGCAGGTTCTGGTTCAACTCGGCAATCAGTTCGGAATCGTAGGGCGCGCCGTTTTTGAACGGCACCATGCGTTGCAACAGTTCTTCATCGAACGGCGTATCGCCGGCAAAATTGACCTTGCCCAAGGTGTAGCGCGGGCCGCTGTCATACACCAGTTCGATATCGGCGACACCCGCCTTGGGGTCGACCGACAGGGTCTGGCGGGTAAAGCGCCCATTGAAAAAGCCGTAGCGCGAGGCCTGGTTCTGGATCAGACGCTTGGCGTCTTCGTAATGGCCGTGGTTGAGCACGGCACCGGATTCAAGGTCGCGGCTGGCAGGCACACGAAAGGCTTTGAGGGCGGCGGCCGGGCCGTCGACCCGAATGGTCACGTCGCGCAAATGCACCGGTTCGCCGGGCTCGATGGTCAGGGTCAGGCGCGGGTTCTTGCCGCCCTGCACATCACTGCTGATCTGCGGCTGATAGAAGCCCAAGGCCTGGGCCGCTTTGCGCGCCTGCTCTTCGGCGCCACGGCTGAAGCGCAGCAACGCTTCTTCATCGCGATCGCCTACCCCGCCGATGTAGCCTTCGATGTTGGCTTTCAACGCGTCGTTTGAGGGTTTGACTCGCACATCCAGTTCGCTTTGCGCCAAAGCGCCGCAGCTTGTGAACAGCAGAATCAAGCCGCTGGTGAATCTTCCTGGAAACTTCATAGGCGCGGATGCTACACGAGCTGAGGAGACTCTTTGAACTCGGATTTATCTGAAAATCCTGACTCAAGTCGTTACAGCCTGTAACGGCTGTGGATTGGCATGAAAAAACACATGCTCCAGGATCGGTCCTACAGCAACTTCGCCGATTTCCTCATAACCCTGACGCTTGTAGAACTCCAGGTAACGTGAGTTGCCGGTATCGAGCACCACACCGGACGAATGCGGGTCCTCGGCGCACCAGTTGTGTACCGCGCCGAGCAGTTGCTCACCGAAGTGCTTGCCCTGGAATTGCGGGTGAATACCCAGCAACGGCAACACATGCACCGAATCGCTGGGCAGGCACGCCAGCACCGCCTGGTGATAATCCAGGTAACGCCGCGTCCCCCGCACACCGGTGCTCAACCACATGCGCAATTGCCACGCCCAGCTCTCGGTGATGCCCAGGCGCCGCTGGGGTGGCGCGATCAACGCAACGCCGATCAGTCGGTCGTCGACGAACAGGCCGATGGCGGGAAGCTTCTGGAAGAAATGCTGTTTGACCAACTCGCGCACGGTGGCACGGACCCGCTGCTCATACCCCGGCCGCTCAGCTTCGAAGATGTAGGCGAACGTCGGCTCATGGCGATAAGCCTGGTACAACAGGGAGCGCGCTTCGCTGGAATAGTCGCTATTGAGCAGGCGGATTTCGGCAATCGCAGTTGAAGTGTCAGACATACAGTGAATCTCCCTGGGCGCCATTCAAAAGACGGCGTTCTTATGGGTACGAACTTACGCAGCGCGAGTCGTTCCCAGACATTAGCAGCGCATCCGTCCTACCGCCACGCTGGCCCCCGTCCGACTTGTCGGCTAGCATCGCCCTTTTGCCAGACTGGACAGCCGACCATGAAAATCGTCTCTTTCAATATCAACGGGCTACGGGCTCGCCCGCATCAGTTGGCGGCGCTGATTGAAAAGCATCAACCCGATGTGATCGGCCTGCAGGAAACCAAGGTCCACGACGACCAGTTCCCGCTGGCCGAAGTGCAGGCCCTGGGGTATCACGTGTACTACCACGGCCAGAAAGGCCATTACGGCGTGGCCCTGCTCTCGCGCCAGGAAGCGCTGAGCGTACACAAAGGCTTTGCCAGCGATGAAGAAGACGCCCAGCGTCGCTTTATCTGGGGCACCTTCGCCGATGCGCAAGGCAACCCGATCACCATCATGAACGGCTATTTCCCCCAAGGCGAAAGCCGCGACCACCCCACCAAGTTCCCGGCCAAGCAGCGCTTCTACGCAGACCTGCAACAGTTGCTGGAAAGCCAGTTCAGCAACGACCAGGCGCTGGTGGTGATGGGCGATGTGAATATTTCCCCGGAAGACTGTGACATCGGCATTGGCCCCGACAATGCCAAGCGCTGGCTGAAAACCGGCAAGTGCAGCTTCCTGCCGGAGGAGCGCGAGTGGATGGCCCGCCTGAAGAACTGGGGCCTGGTGGACAGCTTCCGCCACCTCAACCCCGACGTGACCGACCGCTTCAGCTGGTTCGACTACCGCAGTCGTGGGTTTGAAGATGAACCCAAGCGTGGCCTGCGTATCGATGTGATCCTGGCGTCCAACGGCTTGCTGCCCAGGGTCAAGGATGCTGGGGTGGACTACGAACTGCGCGGCCTGGAAAAACCCTCGGACCATGCACCGATCTGGCTGGAATTGAGCTGACTTCACGGACGGCGCGCTTAAACAATGTGGGAGCAAGCCCGCTCTCACATTTTTACGGTTGAGTGACAGTCATATTACTGAAACCCAACTGACTTAATCTCGCGGCACTCCCTTTGCCTTGAGACGGTGCCGGCATGACCCTGCGCGTTCTGTTACTGCTGACCCTTTTTCCCCTGAGTGCCGTTAGCGCGCCGCTGCCCGTCCCCGATCAGGGCCCCGCCTTGCGCATCCAGGGCTCCAACACGATCGGCGCGGCACTTGGCCCGGCGCTGGTCAAGGGGTTGATGGAGCAGCAAGGGCTGCAAGGGGTCCACGCTGAACCCGCCGAAGGCGCCAATGAACAGCGCGTGATCGGCAAGACCCGCCAGGGCAAGACGCTGACCATCGAGGTCGACGCCCATGGTTCCAGCACCGGTTTTGCCGCGCTGCACAAAGCCAGCGCCGACCTCGCCGCCTCCTCCCGCCCGATCAAAGACAGCGAACTGGTGGACCTCGAACCCCTGGGCGACCTGAAAAGCCCCGAGGCCGAACAGGTGATCGCCATCGACGGCCTGGCCATCATCCTCAACCCGCGCAACCCGCTGAATACGCTGAATACCGAGCAACTGGCGCAAATTTTCAACGGTGAAATCAGCACCTGGGAAGCACTCGGCGGCATCGGCGGGGCGATTCATTTATATGCGCGGGATGATCGGTCGGGCACCTATGACACCTTCAAGGACCTGGTCCTGAGCCGTCGCGGCAAGCCGCTCGCCGCGTCGGCCAAGCGGTTCGAGGCCAGCGAGCAACTGTCGGACGCGGTGAGCCAGGACCCACAAGGCATCGGTTTCATCGGCCTGCCCTATGTGCGCCAGGCCAAAGCGGTGGCGATCGTCGACGGTGACTCGCAACCGATGCTGCCGCTGAACAGCCTGATTGCCACCGAGGACTACCCGCTGTCGCGCCGCCTGTTCTTTTACCTACCGCCGACCACGCACAATCCGTGGGCCAAGGCGCTGGTGGACTTCACCCAGAGCAGCAAGGGCCAGGCGATCGTGGCGGCCAACGGGTTTATCGCGCAGCGGGTCCAGGCGATAAGCGTGGAGCCGCGCCCGTCCATGCCCGAGGACTATCAGGCAATTGCCCGCGAGGCCCAGCGCCTGACGGTGAATTTCCGCTTCGAAGAAGGCAGCGCGAGCCTGGACAACAAGGCGCGCCAGGATGTGCAGCGCGTGGTGGCGTATATAAAAGGCCACGGCAAGCTCGACAAGCAGGTGACGCTGGTAGGGTTCGGCGATATCAAGAATGACCCGCAACGCGCGGCGCTGTTGTCCAAGCTGCGGGCGATGGCGGTGCGTCGGGAATTGGTCAAGAGCGGCGTAGTGCTCCGCGATATCCGCGGGTTTGGCGCACAGATGCCGGTGGCGGCGAATACCGCGGATGAGGGCCGGATCAAGAATCGGCGGGTGGAGGTTTGGGTGTACTGAGGTTTGTGTTTTGTGTTGTTCGCACGGGCCTCGTCGCGGGCAAGCCCCCTCCCACACTAGACCGCGTTCTCATGCACAACTCGGTCAACTGTGGGAGGGGGCTTGCCCGCGATGGCAGGCGACGCGGTGTTACTGCCCGCCGCGCATCAACTCTTTAGGCACATACTTGCCGATCTCGAACTTGCCGATCGCCGCACGGTGGACTTCGTCCGGGCCGTCGGCCAGGCGCAGGGTGCGTTGCATGGCGTACATGTAGGCCAACGGGAAGTCGTTGGAGACGCCGGCGCCGCCATGGATCTGGATCGCCCGGTCGATCACCTTCAACGCCACGTTCGGCGCCACCACCTTGATCTGGGCGATTTCGCTTTTCGCCACTTTGTTACCCACGGTGTCCATCATGTAGGCGGCTTTCAGGGTCAGCAGGCGTGCCATGTCGATTTCCATGCGCGAGTCGGCGATCTTGTCGATATTGCCGCCCAGGCGCGCCAACGGTTTGCCGAACGCGGTGCGGCTGATCGCGCGTTTGCACATCAGTTCCAACGCACGCTCGGCCATGCCGATGGAGCGCATGCAGTGGTGAATGCGGCCAGGGCCAAGACGCCCCTGAGCAATTTCAAAACCGCGGCCTTCACCCAGCAGGACGTTTTCATACGGCACGCGCACGTTGTCGAACAGCACTTCGGCGTGGCCGTGGGGCGCATCGTCGTAACCGAACACCGGCAGCGGGCGCACGATTTTCACGCCAGGGGCGTCCACCGGCACCAGGATCATCGAGTGCTGCTGGTGGCGCGGCGCATCGGGATTGCTCAGGCCCATGAAGATCAGGATCTTGCAACGCGGGTCGCAGGCGCCGGAGGTCCACCATTTTTTGCCGTTGATCACCCACTCATCGCCCTGGCGCTCGGCGCGGGCGGCCATGTTGGTCGCATCCGAGGAGGCCACGTCGGGCTCGGTCATGGCGAAGGCCGAGCGGATTTCACCGCGCAACAGCGGTTCGAGCCAGCGCTGTTTCTGTTCGGCGTTGGCGTAGCGCACCAGCACTTCCATGTTGCCGGTGTCCGGGGCGGAGCAATTGAACGGCTCCGGGCCCAGCAGCGAACGGCCCATGATTTCCGCCAGCGGCGCGTATTCAAGGTTGGTCAGGCCAGCGCCCAGTTCGGATTCGGGCAGGAACAGGTTCCACAGGCCTTCGGCTTTCGCCTTGGCTTTGAGCTCCTCCATGATCGCGGTGGGCTGCCAGCGGTCGCCTTCGCTGACCTGGCGTTCGAACACCGGTTCGGCCGGGTAAACGTAAGCGTCCATGAACGCAGTGACGCGTTCACGCAGTTCCTGAACCTTGGGCGAATAGGCGAAATCCATGAGCAGCTCCCTTCTTTGAGAGGTTGTTTAGGTCATGCAATCGATGCTAGAACAGCGTTGATAATTTACCTAGCCTATTCTCGGCGTGTATTAACATTCATCACCGATATATGATCGGGGCATGGCCACCTAACAATAAGAGCGCAACGAAATGAATCTGAGCAAGGTCGACCTCAACCTGTTTATCGTCTTTGACGCGATCTACACCGAAGCCAACCTGACCCGTGCCGGGCAGATTGTCGGCATCACCCAACCGGCGGTGTCCAACGCTCTGGCACGCCTGCGCGAGACCTTCAACGACCCGCTGTTCGTGCGGACCGCCCAAGGCATGGTGCCCACGCCGATGGCGCAGAACATCATCGGCCCGGTGCGTAACGCACTGTCATTGCTGCGCGTGTCGGTGCAGGAAAGCCGGATTTTCAACCCGCAACAGGCGGCCAAGACCTACCGCATCAGCATGACCGACTTGACCGAAGCGGTGATCCTGCCACTGCTGTTCCAGCGCTTGCGTCGCCTGGCGCCGACGGTGGTGATCGAGAGTTTCCTGTCCAAACGCCGCGAGACCACCAAGGAGCTGGCCGCCGGGCGCCTGGATTTTGCCGTCGACGCACCGCTCAACACCGACCCGCAGGTGCGTCACGTCAAGCTGATGGAAGACCGCTACGTGTGCGCCATGCGCAAGGGCCATCCGATGGCGGGCAAGGACAAGTTCACCCTGGACGATTACCTGTCGCTGACGCATATCCATATCTCCAGCCGCCGCAACGGCCTGGGCCATGTCGACCTGGCCCTGGGCAAGATGGGCATCCAGCGCAAGATCGCCCTGCGCTCCCAGCACTACCTGATGGCCTCGCAAGTGTTGCAACAGACCGACATGGTGATGACCGTGCCCGAGCGCTTCGCCCGCCGCCATGAACTGCACTGGTTCAACCTGCCGGTCAACGACGTGCCGCCGGTGGAAACCCACCTGTACTGGCACGAGAGCACCGACCAGGACCCGGCCAACCGCTGGATGCGCGAGCAAATGATCGAGTTGTGCCAGCAGGTCACGGCGCACGAGAAGAAACTCGACAAGCTGCAAGCCTGAACCTGTCGCCGTGTAGGAGCGAGCTTGCTCGCGAAAAACCCGAGGGCGCCTTTGGGTATCAGGGCTACCGCGTTAGCGTTGACGTTTTTCGCGAGCAAGCTCGCTCCTACAGGGATTGATGATCGACCTTGACGTTTACGTCAACCTGACATTAGTTTAGCGCCAAGACTTTCTTGAGCGCCTTCATGAGCACGACCTACAGCATTTCCGACCTCGCCCGCGAGCTCGACATCACCACCCGCGCCATTCGCTTCTATGAGGAACAAGGCCTGCTGGCCCCGGAACGCCGGGGCCAGGAACGTATCTACTCAGCGCGGGACAAGGTCAGCCTCAAGCTGATCCTGCGCGGCAAGCGCATCGGTTTTTCCCTGGCCGAATGCCGTGAACTGATCGAACTCTATGACCCCACCAGCGGCAACCATGTCCAACTCAACAGCATGCTGGTGAAAATCGCCGAGCGTCGCGAACAGTTGGAGCAGCAGTTACTGGACATCGAACAAATGAAGCTGGAACTGGACACCGCGGAAGAGCGCTGCACCCAGGCCCTGGCCGAAACCATCCAAGGCCAGGCTGGCCATTGATCATAAGGTAGTTGCCATGTCCCTCCCCTCCCACGTGCGCCTGGTCGAAGTCGGCCCGCGCGACGGTTTGCAGAATGAAGCCCAACCCATCAGCGTCGCCGACAAGGTGCAGTTGGTGGATGCCCTCAGCGCCGCGGGCCTGAGCTACATCGAAGTCGGCAGTTTTGTTTCGCCCAAATGGGTGCCGCAGATGGCCGGTTCCGCCGAAGTCTTTGCGCAGATCCAGCGCAAGCCCGGCGTGACCTACGGCGCGCTGGCGCCGAACCTGCGCGGCTTTGAAGATGCGCTGGCCGCCGGGGTCAAGGAGGTCGCGGTGTTTGCTGCGGCGTCCGAGGCGTTTTCGCAGCGCAACATCAACTGCTCGATCAGCGAAAGCCTGGAGCGATTCGTGCCGATCATGGCGGCCGCCAAACAGCAGGGTGTCAGTGTGCGCGGCTATGTGTCCTGCGTGCTGGGTTGCCCTTACGAAGGCGCGGTCGCCCCGGAACAAGTGGCGGCGGTGGCCCGCGAGCTGTATGCCATGGGCTGCTATGAAGTGTCCCTGGGCGACACCATCGGCACCGGCACCGCGGGAGCCACGCGCCGACTGTTCGAGGTGGTGGGCGCGCACGTGCCACGGGACAAGTTGGCGGGGCACTTCCATGACACCTATGGGCAGGCCGTCGCCAACGTCTACGCCAGCCTGCTGGAAGGGATCAACGTGTTCGACAGCTCTATCGCCGGCCTCGGCGGTTGCCCCTATGCCAAGGGCGCCAGCGGTAACGTCGCCACCGAAGATGTGGTGTACCTGCTCAACGGCCTCGGGAGCGAGACCGGCATCGACCTGGAGCGATTGATTCTCGCGGGCCGGCAGATCAGCGACGTACTCGGCCGGCCCAGCGGCTCGCGCGTTGCCAGGGCGCGTAACGCCAGTTGAGTAGCTTAGCCGTGACAATGTGTTACCGCAGGCCGGCCGGACGAGTAACACGGGAACATATTTTCCCGTGTTCACCGTAGGGCATTTCCCACAAAAAACTCAACTCATTGATTTTAAACGATTTTTAAAAGTTGGCACGGCTTCTGCTATCTCTATGGCATAACAAGAATAAAAAGCGCCAAACCTAATAAAAATAAGACGAAACGACTCTGACATAACAAAAACAACACGGCAGAGACGCAGCTAACAGATTTTTTTGGAGAAGATGTGCTTCGCAGGGTACGGCATGCCGAAACCCGCAACCGGATAGAGAAAAATAAAACTACCTCAGGTAGCTACCCACTGGTTGGATCGTGTACGAAGAAGCAGATCAGCGCTCAAAAAAATACGTTTGCTCTTGACCCTGGATGGGGTCGCCAAAAACAGCGGTAAAGGGTAACGGTTACCAAAAACAACAATAGACCGCCCCTCAATAATAAAAAAAGAGCACGTAACAACAAATTAAAGGGGACCTTCGAGTCCCCTTTGTGCTGTCTGGGATTACGCAATTTAAACTGTGGGAGGGGCTTGCTCCCTCCCTTTCAGCGAAACGACTAAGACAGCGTTCGCAGCTCTTCGATCGAGATCTCGCGCATGCGGAATTTCTGGATCTTGCCGGTGACCGTCATCGGGAATTCGTCCACGAACTTGAAATGCTTGGGCGTCTTGAAGTGCGCGATACGCCCCTTGCACCACGCGTGCAACTCCAGCGCGCTGGCCACATGCCCGGGGTGAAACTTGACCCAAGCAACAATCTCTTCGCCATAACGCTCATCCGGAATACCAATGACCTGCACATCGGCCACCGCCGGGTGCGTGAAGAAAAACTCTTCCAACTCGCGCGGGTACACGTTCTCGCCACCGCGAATGATCATGTCCTTGTTGCGCCCGACGATGCACACGTAGCCGTGCTCGTCCATGGTCGCCAGGTCACCGGTATGCATCCAGCCGGCGTCGTCGATTGCGTCGCGGGTGCCGTCGGGGTTGTTCCAGTAACCGAGCATCACGCTGTAGCCACGGGTACACAGCTCACCGATCTCGCCACGCGCGACGGTGTGACCGGCGAGGTCGACGATCTTGCTTTCCAATTGCGGCTGGGTGCGGCCGACCGTGGTGACGCGGCGCTCCAGATCGTCATCGGGGCCGGTCTGCAGGGACACCGGGCTGGTTTCGGTCATGCCGTAGGCAATCTGCACTTCGCTCATGTGCATTTCGCCGATGACCCGACGCATCACTTCGATCGGGCAGGTGGCACCGGCCATGATTCCGGTGCGCAGGCTGGACAGGTCGAACTCGCCGCGTTGCGGATGGTCGAGCATGGCGATAAACATGGTCGGCACGCCGTACAGGGCGCTGGCGCGTTCTTCGGCGACGGCGGCCAGGGTCAGCAGCGGGTCGAAGCCGTCGTTCGGGTAAATCATGGTGGTGCCGTGGGTGATGCAGCCCAGGTTGCCCATCACCATGCCGAAACAGTGATACAGCGGCACGGGGATCACCAGGCGGTCCTGCGCGGTCAAGCCCAGGCTTTCGCCGACCATGTAGCCGTTGTTGAGGATATTGAGATGACTGAGGGTGGCGCCCTTGGGGAAGCCGGTGGTGCCGGAGGTGTACTGGATATTGACGGCCTGGTCGAAGTGCAGGCTGGCTTGGCGCGCGATCAATCGCTCAGGCGGGATGCCCGCACCAAGGGCCGCCAGTTGCGACCAGGGCAAAAAGCCCGTGGGCGGGCGCGGCGCAAGGCTGATCACGCCGCGCAGGTCCGCCAGTTTTTCACAGTTCAAGCGGCCGACAGGTTGCTCCGCCAGCTCGGGCAGCAGTTCCTGCAACATCGCGTGGTAATCGGAGGTCTTGAACGAACCGGCACACACCAGCCATTGGCAGCCGGATTGCTTGAGCACGTATTCCAGCTCAGTGCTGCGATAGGCCGGATTGATATTGACCAGGATCACCCCGAGCTTGGCGCTGGCCAGCTGGCTGATGCACCACTCGGCGCAGTTCGGCGCCCAGATGCCCAGGCGATCACCGCGCTGCAGGCCCAACGCCAGCAGCGCGCGGGCGTGCAGGTCAACGGTCTCAGCCAGTTGCCGCCAGGTGTAGCGGCGTTGCTGGTGACGCACCACCAAGGCTTCCCCATCGGGAGACTGCGCAACCGTGTGATCGAAGGCCTGACCGATCGTCATGGCCAACAAGGTCTTGTCCTGAGAGCCACGGCTGTAGCTCTGATTCGGTTGATCCATAACGACCCCTGTTGTCTTTTTTGTAGGTTGACGTAAACGTAAACTACGATTGACAGCGCCGTAACGCAAGCTTACGTTAACGTAAAGGTGAGCATCCCTCCCCCCGGTGCCGTCACCCCACAACAACAAAGCTCAATAAAGGTGCCTGTCCATGAGTTACCCCTCCCTGAACTTCGCCCTCGGCGAAACCATCGACATGCTGCGCGACCAAGTGCAGTCCTTCGTGGCCAAGGAGATTTCTCCGCGCGCGGCACAAATCGACATCGACAACCTGTTCCCCGCCGACCTGTGGCGCAAGTTCGGTGACATGGGCCTGCTGGGCATTACCGTGGCCGAAGAATACGGCGGTGCCGGCCTGGGCTACCTGGCCCATGTGGTGGCTATGGAAGAGATCAGCCGTGGTTCGGCGTCGGTGGCGTTGTCCTACGGCGCCCACTCCAACCTCTGCGTGAACCAGATCAACCGCAACGGCAGCCATGAACAGAAACTCAAGTACCTGCCGAAGCTGATCAGCGGCGAACACGTCGGCGCCCTGGCCATGAGCGAGCCGAATGCCGGCTCCGACGTGGTCTCGATGAAACTGCGCGCCGACAAGCGCGGCGACCACTATGTGCTCAACGGCAGCAAGACCTGGATCACCAACGGCCCCGACGCCAGCACCTACGTGATCTACGCCAAGACCGACCTGGAGAAAGGCGCCCACGGCATCACGGCGTTCATCGTCGAGCGCGACTGGAAAGGCTTCAGCCGCAGCAACAAGTTCGACAAGCTCGGCATGCGCGGCTCCAACACCTGCGAGCTGTTCTTCGATGACGTGGAAGTGCCGGAGGACAACATCCTCGGCGTGCTCAACGGCGGCGTCAAAGTGCTGATGAGCGGCCTGGACTACGAACGCGTCGTACTGTCCGGCGGCCCGACCGGGATCATGCAAGCCTGCATGGACCTGATCGTGCCGTACATCCACGACCGCAAGCAGTTCGGCCAGAGCATCGGCGAATTCCAGCTGATCCAGGGCAAGGTCGCCGACATGTACACCCAACTCAACGCCAGCCGCGCCTACCTGTACGCGGTGGCCCAGGCCTGCGAGCGCGGCGAAACCACGCGCAAGGACGCGGCCGGGGTGATCCTCTACAGCGCCGAACGCGCCACGCAAATGGCCCTCGACGCGATCCAGATCCTGGGCGGCAATGGCTACATCAATGAATTCCCCGCCGGACGCCTGCTGCGCGACGCCAAGCTGTACGAAATCGGCGCCGGCACCAGTGAGATCCGGCGCATGTTGATCGGTCGCGAACTCTTCAACGAAACCCGCTGAAGGAGCGCGCCATGGCCACCTTGCACACCCTGCTCAACCCGCGCTCGGCGGAGTTCGCCGCCAACAGCGCGGCGATGCGCCAACAGGTCGACGCCCTGCACACCCTGCTCGCCCAGGTGCAGCAAGGCGGCGGCGCCAAGGCCCAGGAGCGCCACACCTCGCGCGGCAAACTGCTGCCACGCGAGCGGATCAACCGCTTGCTCGACCCGGGCTCGCCGTTCCTGGAACTCAGCCAACTGGCCGCCCATCAGGTGTATGGCGAAGACGTGCCGGCCGCCGGGGTGATTGTCGGGATCGGCCGCGTGGAAGGCGTCGAATGCATGATCGTCGCCAACGACGCCACGGTGAAAGGCGGCTCCTACTACCCGCTGACGGTCAAGAAACACCTGCGCGCGCAGACCATCGCCGAACAGAACCGCCTGCCATGCATCTACCTGGTGGATTCCGGCGGCGCTAACCTGCCGCGCCAGGATGAGGTCTTCCCCGACCGCGAGCACTTCGGGCGGATCTTCTTCAACCAGGCCAACATGAGCGCCCAGGGCATCCCGCAGATTGCGGTGGTGATGGGCTCGTGTACTGCCGGCGGCGCCTATGTGCCGGCGATGGCGGACGAAGCAATCATGGTGCGCCAGCAAGCCACCATCTTCCTCGCCGGCCCGCCGCTGGTGAAGGCCGCCACCGGCGAAGTGGTCAGCGCCGAAGACCTCGGCGGTGCCGACGTACACTGCAAGATCTCCGGCGTGGCCGACCACTATGCCGACAGCGATGAACACGCCCTGGCCCTGGCCCGGCGCAGCGTGGCCAACCTCAACTGGCGCAAACAAGGCCAGTTGCTGCAACGCACGCCAGTGGCGCCGCTGTACAGCGGCGAAGAGTTGTACGGCGTGATCCCGGCCGATGCCAAGCAGCCGTTCGATGTGCGCGAAGTGATTGCCCGACTGGTGGACGGCTCGGTGTTCGATGAGTTCAAGGCGCTGTTCGGCACCACCCTGGTCTGCGGCTTTGCACACTTGCACGGCTACCCGATAGCGATCCTGGCCAACAACGGGATTCTGTTCGCCGAAGCCGCGCAAAAAGGCGCGCACTTCATCGAGCTTGCGTGTCAGCGCGGGATTCCGTTGCTGTTCCTGCAAAACATCACCGGTTTTATGGTCGGCCAGAAGTACGAGGCCGGCGGTATCGCCAAGCACGGCGCCAAGCTGGTCACGGCGGTGGCCTGCGCCAAGGTGCCGAAATTCACCGTGATCATCGGCGGCAGTTTTGGCGCGGGTAACTACGGTATGTGCGGCCGCGCCTACGACCCGCGTTTTTTGTGGATGTGGCCCAACGCGCGCATCGGCGTGATGGGCGCCGAACAGGCGGCCGGCGTGTTGGTGCAGGTCAAGCGCGAGCAGGCCGAACGCGCCGGCAACGGCTTCAGCGCGCAAGAGGAAGCGGCGATCAAACAGCCGATCCTCGACCAGTACGAAACCCAGGGCCACCCGTATTACTCCAGCGCACGCCTGTGGGATGACGGCGTCATCGACCCGTTGCAGACCCGCGACGTGCTGGCCCTGGCCCTGTCTGCCGCACTGAACGCCCCCATCGAGCCGAGCCGCTTCGGCGTGTTCCGCATGTAAATGGAGCTGTACCCCATGAACGATTTCAACACCCTCGAACTGATCACCGACAGCCGTGGTTTCGCCACGCTGTGGCTCAGTCGCGAAGCCAAGCACAACGCCTTCAACGCCGAGATGATCCGCGAACTGATCATCGCCCTCGACCAGGTGCAGGGCAATGCGTCGCTACGCTTTCTGGTCCTGCGCGGGCGCGGCAAACACTTCAGCGCCGGCGCCGACCTGGCCTGGATGCAACAGTCGGCCGAACTGGATTACGCCACCAACCTCGACGACGCCCGCGAACTGGCGGAGCTGATGTACAACCTGGCCAAGCTGAAAATCCCGACGCTGGCGGTGGTGCAAGGCGCGGCCTACGGTGGCGCGCTGGGCCTGATCAGTTGCTGCGACATGGCGATCGGGGCCGATGACGCGCAGTTCTGCCTGTCGGAAGTACGCATCGGTTTGGCGCCTGCGGTGATCAGCCCGTTTGTGGTGCAAGCCATCGGGGAACGCGCGGCGCGTCGTTATGCGCTCACGGCCGAACGTTTTGGCGGCGAACGCGCGCGCGACATCGGCCTGCTGGCGGAAAGCTATCCGGCCGAAACCCTGGATCAACAGGTCGACCACTGGATTGCCAACCTCCTGCAAAACAGCCCGGCAGCGATGCGTGCAAGCAAGGATCTGCTGCGCGAAGTCGGTAACGGCGCCCTCACCCCGGCGCTGCGGCGCTATTGCGAAAATGCCATCGCCCGGATCCGCGTCAGCGCCGAAGGCCAGGAAGGTTTACGCGCATTCCTGCAAAAACGCCCACCCAGCTGGCAGTCGCAGGAGCCACGCTCATGAGCACACTGACCACCGTACTGGTGGCCAACCGTGGCGAAATTGCCTGCCGCGTGATGCGTACCGCCAAGGCGATGGGGTTGACCACCGTGGCGGTCCACAGCGCCACCGATAGCGATGCGCGCCATAGCCGCGAAGCCGATATCCGCGTCGACCTGGGCGGCAGCAAAGCGACCGACAGTTACCTGCAAATCGACAAACTGATCGCCGCCGCCCAGGCCAGCGGCGCCCAGGCGATTCATCCGGGCTACGGCTTCCTTTCCGAAAACGCCGGTTTTGCCCGCGCCGTCGAGGCGGCCGGGTTGATCTTTCTCGGCCCGCCCGCCTCGGCAATCGACGCCATGGGCAGCAAATCCGCCGCCAAGTCACTGATGGAAACCGCCGGTGTGCCGCTGGTGCCGGGCTACCACGGCGACGCTCAGGACCTGGACACCTTCCGCGCCGCCTGCGCGCGCATCGGCTACCCGGTGCTGCTCAAGGCCACGGCCGGTGGTGGCGGCAAGGGCATGAAAGTGGTCGAGGACGTCAGTCAACTGGCCGAAGCCCTGGCTTCCGCCCAGCGTGAGGCGCTGTCGTCCTTCGGCAACGCGCAGATGCTGGTGGAGAAGTACTTACTCAAGCCACGCCACGTGGAGATCCAAGTATTTGCCGATCAGCAGGGGCACTGCCTGTACCTCAACGAGCGCGATTGTTCGATCCAGCGGCGCCACCAAAAAGTCGTCGAGGAAGCCCCGGCGCCCGGCTTGAGCGGCGACCAGCGCCGGGCGATGGGTGAAGCCGCGGTGCGTGCGGCCCAGGCCATCGGTTATGTGGGCGCGGGCACGGTGGAATTTTTGCTGGATGCCCGTGGCGAGTTTTTCTTTATGGAGATGAACACGCGGCTGCAAGTGGAACACCCGGTGACCGAGGCGATTACCGGCCTCGACCTGGTGGCCTGGCAGATTCGCGTGGCCCAGGGCGAAGCGCTGCCGATCACCCAGGCGCAGGTGCCGTTGATCGGCCATGCGATCGAGGTGCGCTTGTATGCCGAAGACCCGGCCAATGATTTCCTCCCCGCGACCGGCCACCTGACGCTGTACCGCGAATCCGCACCTGGCCCGGGCCGCCGCGTGGACAGCGGCGTCGAGCAAGGCGACAGCGTTTCGCCCTTCTACGACCCGATGCTCGGCAAGCTGATTGCCTGGGGCGAGGACCGCGAACAAGCGCGGCTGCGGCTGTTGAGCATGCTCGACGAATTCGCCGTCGGCGGACTCAAGACCAACCTGGGCTTCGTGCGACGCATCATCGCCCATCCGGCGTTTGCCGCCGCCGAGCTGGATACCGGCTTTATTCCGCGCTATCAGGACGAACTGCTGCCGCTGCCCGGAGCATTGAGCGACGAATTCTGGCAGGCCGCGGGTTCGGCCTTCATGCAGAGCCTGCCGGCCGGCGACGGGCCGTGGGCAGACACCCGCGGCTTTCGCGCAGGGCTGCCCGCCGAAGTCTCGCTGCACTTGAGCTGCAACGGCCAGGATCGCCTGGTGACGCTGGCGCAACACACGCCGCGACTGCAAGGCGAACAGCTGCTGATCGACCACCAGGGCGTGCGCCGTGCCCATCTGGCCGTGCGTAGCGCAGGCACGCTGTTCCTGCGCTGGGAGGGCGACATGCATGCCGTCAGCCTGTTCGATCCGATTGCGGCGGTCGAAGCCAACCAATCCCACCAAGGCGGCCTCACCGCACCGATGAACGGCAGCATCGTGCGGGTACTGGTGGACATCGGCCAGACCGTCGAAGCCGGCACGCAGTTGGTGGTGCTGGAAGCGATGAAGATGGAACACAGCATCCGCGCGCCGCAGGCCGGCGTGGTCAAGGCACTGTTCTGCCAGGAAGGCGAAATGGTTGCCGAAGGTTGCGCGCTGGTCGAGCTTGAACCCGCGGACTAGAACTTCGCCGTGGCCTGCACGACGACGCCGAGGATGCGGCAATCGTCGCTGAACAGGCGCTTGGGGTAAGTCGGATTGAGCGGTACCAGGTACAGCTGGCCGCTCTCTTCGCGCAACTGGCGGAAGGTCGCCTGCGGGCTGTGCGCCCACTGCGCGACCACCAGCTTGCCGGGTTCGGCGTCGATGGCCGGGTCCACCAGGATCATCATCCCGGCACCGATGCTCAGGCCACTGGGCGCGGTCATTGCGTCGCCGACCACGGGCAGCCAGTAAGCCTCGCCCTGGGCATGGTAGTCCGTCAGTTCGAAGCGCGCCGCGCCGTAGGCCGGGCGCTCTTCGCGAAGTTCGCACACGCCTTTCCAATCGCTGACCGGGTAGCGGAAGTACGGGTTGTAGTGTGGTGGCCCAACCGGCAGCGCATCGGCCTTGCGACGAATATCCAGCGCGACTTCCAGGGAGCCCAGCCCCAGCGCCTCCAGCACCCGGTTCATGTCCGCCAGGCTTGGCACCCGGCGCTTGTTCAGCCAATGCCCGACACCGCCCTGGGACATGCCCAGGCGTTCGGCCAGTTCATCCTGCGTGACCTTGCGGTCTTTCATGTTGGCCCTGACCAACGCGATCCATTTATCCATGGGGCCTGACAATACGTCGCGTATTTTTCAGGGCAATAAACAGTTTGTAGTAATCCATAAAACGACATAAATACGATACGTACTATCATCGGGTATCAGCGTTTCGACACCCAACCCGAGTACCGCCCTATGACGACAAGCCCGTATCGCCTGCCCTGCGAACCCGAATCCCATGAGCTGCTCGACATGCGCAGCAGCGGCGCCGCCCAACGTGCGCTGGATTACTATTTGAAAGAAGAGATGTGCGCCTCGGCCCCGAACGACGCCTTCTTCAGCATCAAGCCCGGTGTCAGCCCGGAGGAAGCCCTGGTGCATGCCTCGGACCTGTTGCGCAGCGCGGCTGCCACAGCCTACGAATCGGCGAGCAGCCATCAAGGCAACCAGCGTGACCTGGCATTTTCAGTGGTGTATTTGATTGATATGGCGAAGGCGATGGTGGAGCGATCGTTGCAGGCGCCGCAGGCTCAGGACGGTGCATGAGCCACGCGAAAGAAAAATATTTCTATCCCACGGATAAAAACATTTGACTTGCAAATGATAATGATTATTATTGGACCAAGCTGATCGCGAGATCAGTCGATAGACCAAGGGACCTTAGGTCGGACTCTTGGAATATCTCCTCATCAGGCTAATCACGGTTTTTGACCCGGCTCTTTGGCCGGGTCTTTTTTTTGCCAGTGTTTCTGGCTTTGCTTCAGGCTAATGAAGACTGTGTGTTGCTTGATGGCACGCATGATAGCAAAAGACCATCGTCAAAAGAAAGTCGGCCGACCGCTCTGGCTCAGACCTTTGCGAAATAGCACTTGAGAATCAATCTCACAAATTCTAAGCTGCTGCGGCGTCAAGGATGACGCCCCCTCCTCCCGCAACAATTTTGCATCCGGATTTTGCCCGGCCTCTGTGTAAGATAACCGCCACAACACTCATACTCAGGCAGCCAGACTATGACCGTGGCCTTGACCTCCATCAAAATCAGCACCAACTTCGACAGCGGCAACATCCAGGTTCTGGATGCCAGCGATGCCTATCACTTGTTGCTGGCAATCAAACCCGATACCCGCAGTCACCATTTCCAATGGTTCCATTTCAAGGCCGAAGGCATGCACGTGGGCCACACCCACACCTTCCGCCTGAGCAATGCCGGGCAATCGTCCTATAAGCACGCCTGGAGCGGCTACAACGCCGTGGCGTCGTATGACCACGTCAATTGGTTCCGGGTGCCTACGCGTTTCGACGGCGAAACCCTGCACATCAGTCTCGAAACCCGTGAGAAACACGCCTGGTTTGCCTACTTCGAACCCTACAACCGCGAACGCCACGACTGGCTCATCGACCAGGCGCTGAACCATGCGGGTACCCGCTTGCTGGCCACCGGTAAAAGTGTCGAAGGCCGCGATATCCAACTGTTGCGCCGTGGCAAAGGTGGTGAAGGCCGGCGCAAGGTGTGGATCATCGCCCAGCAGCACCCCGGCGAGCACATGGCCGAATGGTTTATGGAAGGCATCATCGAACGCCTGCAGCAGGACGGTGACGCCGAGCTGAAAAAGCTGTTGGCCGTCGCCGACCTGTACCTGGTGCCGAACATGAACCCCGACGGCGCGTTTCACGGCCACCTGCGCACCAACGCCATGGGCCAGGACCTCAATCGCGCCTGGCAGAGCGCCAGCCAGGAGATCAGCCCGGAGGTGCTGTTCGTCCAGACGCAAATGGAAAAGTATGGCGTCGACCTGTTCCTCGACATCCACGGTGACGAGGAAATCCCCTACGTATTCGCCGCCGCCTGCGAAGGCAACCCCAGTTACACCCCGCGTATCGAAGCCCTGGAAAAGCACTTTCGCAGCCACCTGAGCGCCTTGACCCGTGACTTCCAGACCACCCACGGCTACACCCGCGACCTGCCGGGCGAAGCCAATATGACCCTGGCCTGCAATGCCGTCGGTGAGAAGTACGACTGCCTGTCGCTGACCCTGGAGATGCCCTTCAAGGACAACGACGACGCGCCCAACCCGAACACCGGCTGGTCGGGCAAACGCTCGATGCAGTTGGGCAAGGATGTGTTGAGCAGCGTGGCCGATATCGTCGGCCTGTTGCGCTGAATGTGGCGAGCGTGCTCGCCACACGGATCAAGCGCGGGCCTCAGTCCTGGGTGCCCGTCATGCTCTGCAGCACGCCGTCACGGCGAATCAACCCATGGAACAGCGCCGCCGCCAGGTGCAACAACACCGTGAAAAACAGCACGTAGGCAAGATAGCCATGGGCCTTGCGCAGCACCGCGAACAGCGGTGCGTTGGCCGACACCAGCGCCGGCAGTTGCACCGAATGGCTGAGCATCACCGGGTCGCCCGCCGCCGAAATCATCGCCCAGCCGAGCAGCGGCAACACCAGCATCAAGGCATACAGCAGCCAATGGGAGGCCTTGGCCGCCAACACTTGCCATCGCGGCAAATCGCCAGGCAACGGCGGTTGGCGCGTGGAAAAACGCACCGCCAAACGCACGATCACCAACGCCAGGATCGCGATACCCAGCGGCTTGTGCAGGTGGATCAACCATTCATGCCGTTCGGAAACCGACGCTGCCAGGCCCGCGCCGATGAACAGCATGGCGATGATCATCAGCGCCATCAGCCAGTGCAGCAGGCGCGCCAGAGGGGCGAAAAACCGTGGTTGGGCATTCATGGCTTCGACTCCTGAGGCGGGCGGTGCAACGGGCTGACTTCTGCGGCGCGGCGCAGGTAGGAACTGGCGTAGGCGGCCGAACGCGCGGCCAATAGCGGGTCATTCGAAGCCTCGATGCCGCTTGGCAGAATCAGCGGATCGAAGTTGATGTCGCGGCAATCGCCGTCTGCTTGCGCTTGGCTGCTTTGCAGCACCAGGGTGCCGGCGTTGAGTATTTTGTGTTCGCCGATCCAGGGTTTGCTTGCATCGTCGAGCGGATCGCCGGGGTTGGCCAGGGTCAGATTCAACTGCCAACGCAGCGGTCCGGAAGCCAGGCGTTGCACCAGGTCTTTTTCCAGGAAGTCACTGCCGGCTGGCGCGGTATCGCCCACAGCATCCTGGCTTTGCGCGACAACCGCCCAACGCACGGCCTGGCGCTTGCCATCGGCGCCCACCAGGAAAAACGCGTTGATGCCGTTGTAGGTTTCCGTCGCATAGCTGGCGGATGGCTTGGCCGTCTTGACCCACGCCAGGAACGGCGCGGCCTCGGGATGGGCCGCAAAGAACGCCGGCATATTCGCCGGGTTGGGCTTGCCGGTGGCCGGATCGGGCGCGCCGGCCTTGAGCAGTTGATAGAACGCCTCGGGGGTGCCCACCGGAAACACCGGCATGCTGTTCATCCCGGTGCGCCACTGCTGGCCGTTGGCCTGGCTGAATTGCACGGCAAAACTGCGGATCGGCACACTGCTGTCCGGCGCGTAGGGGTTACCGCTGGGCAAGGCAAACCGGCCGATCAATGGGGTCCTGGCCGCATTGAATACCTGGGCACTGGAGTAGGCACGCGCCTCGGCGCTGCTCTCGAAGTACCCCGCGACACACACGCCCTTGGCATGGTTGCGCCGAAACCCCGGGTGGATGCCGTTATTGGTTTCCAGGGCATTGACCAGGGTTTTGGGCTGCAGGCGTTGTGGGTCGAAGGTGCCGTTGACGTAGGCAAACGCCCCGGCGACAGCCGCTACCACGCCACCGATACACGCCAGCCTGATCGCCAGGCTGGCCGTGCTGAGTGGCGGACGGGGCGGTGATGAGTGATCTACCATGAAAAGCTCCAGGGCACATGGCCAAGGGGAAATTGAGCTATGAGACGAATCCCATGTAGGTTTATTCCTCCTTCACTGTAGTTTTTTTCAGAGCAGCCCAGCGCCGAGTCCTTGGCCCTCCTAGACCCGATTAAACGCGGCCGGTCGCTTGTCGAGAAACGCCTGCATGCCCTCCTGCTGATCGGGCGTGGCGAACAGACTGTGGAACAGTCGGCGTTCCAGCCGCACGCCCTCGTGCAGCCCGAGCTGCAGGGATTGCTCGACCGCCTCGCGCGCCGCCCGGGTGGCCAGGCGAGAAAAACCGGCGATTTGCGCGGCCACCGCCAGCGTCTGCTCCAGCAAGCTCGCCGCCGGATAGACACGCGACACCAACCCGGCCTGTTCAGCCTCGTGAGCCGTCATCGGCCGCCCGGTCAGCACCAGATCCATGGTCTTGGCCTTGCCGATCAAGCCTGTCAGACGTTGGGTCGCCCCCATGCCAGGGATCACGCCGAGCTTGATCTCCGGCTGGGCAAAGGTGGCGCTATCGGCGGCAAAAATCATGTCGCACATCAGCGCCAGTTCGCACCCTCCGCCGAAGGCGTAACCGTTGACGGCGGCGATGGTCGGCGTGCGCAGGCGGGTAAATGCCTCCCAGCCGACGAAGTAATCCTCGTTGAGCATATCCTGATAGGTCTTGCCGCTCATCTCCTTGATATCGGCTCCGGCGGCAAAATACTGCGCACCGCCGGTGATGACAAAACACCCGACCTGAGGGTCCTGGTCCAGGGCCTCCAGACAGGAAACCAGCTCGGTCATCAGCGCCGAGTTCAGCGCATTCTTGACCTGGGGACGATTGAGCCTGACCAAGACCACCCGACCCTGACGCTCGATCACTACATTCATAGGCACCTCCATTGATTGATATCGTTTAATGAACACACACGCTTCACGAATCCCAGATCGCGCCATAGGCGGGTATCCCCCGGGCTTCCAGCTCTTGCACGACCTGCTGCGTCAGTCGTTGGTTGGCGATACAGATCACAGCCTCCGCGCCACAGGCTTGCACCGCGCCGTAGGCCAACTGCACCAGGTCAGGTTTGCCGCGCTCATCGGTGTCCCAGATCAAGGCGCCGGGCTGGGCACGCAGGATCTCGTCGACCCATTCGTCGCCGTAGGTCTTGCGCGGGCTGCGGGTCGACCAGATCAGCTGGATCGGCAGCCGCGCCGCGAGTAAATGCGGCATGACCGGGCCGATCCCGCTGCCGGTGGCGACGTACACCACCGACTTGAACAGGGTTTCCACATGGGCCACGCCGGCGGTGGTGATGCCCTTGACCCACACATGGCGCGGCAGGTCCTCGATAAACCGCCCCGTCCAATCCCCTGCGCGGGAAATGGTCAGCCGAAACCCGGTTTGGCCCGGTGTGGGGATGTTGGCAAACGAGTGCCGCTCCAACAGCGGATGTCGGCTGATCGCGGTCGACGAACCGGCGAATGGCGTGGTGTGGGTAAAGCGCGTAATCACCGCATGCCCGGAAGGCCGCGTGTGCTCAACGGCGACCTTGCGCAGCCGCAGCCAGGGCAGTGCGATGCTCAGCGTCAACAGCACCAGCATCCAGAACGCGCCACTGTGCAGCAGGCTCGCACCGCGTTCGACGGACGCCAGCAAGGTCTGCGCCCAAAACAACAGCAACGCGGCCCACCCCGCAAACCGATGAACCCGCTCGAAGCCATTGTGAAATCGCCCCCGGATGCGCGGTTGCGCCATGCCCACCATCAACAGCAACACGCCGAGCAGCGTCGCGCCAAGCCACAACCCAGCGGACGAAACGCTGCCCGGCCGCTGCAGATAGTCCGCGGCCTGCACACCGACCCACCCCGCAAACCAGCCCGTGGCCGCCAGGGCCGCGCCACTGTGCAGCCCGCCGACGTGGTACACCTTGGCCGCGCTGCGCCGCACACGCAGCGGCCAGGTGACGGGGATGCGCGTCGCCAGCCAGAACAACGCATTGATCAGGTATTGCTGGCGAATCAGGATGGCCAGCGACAGGTTGATCAGCACCAGCGACGACAACGTCTGGGCGCTGACGCCCTGCAGGCCGACGCCCAGCACCGCAAACGCCAGGTTGCTGAGCAACACCAGCGCCGCCAGGCGGTTGTAGTAGGAAAACACCGGCAACGCCGTCCAGCGCCGCCAGAGCGCCGGTTTGGGCGGCACCACGGTTTGACTCAGGGCATCAAGCATGGCCGGGCTCCTGCACCGCGAACGCCTGCATGGCCACCCATCTTTCACGCGCCCGTTGCAGCAACAGCGCCTTGTCGATCTTGCCGCGGGCGGTCAGCGGAAAATGCTCCACTGCGTCGATCAGCGCCGGCACGCAGTAGTAGGCCAGGCGCTGCTCGCATTGGCGTCGGCAGGACGCCACGTCGGCGCTGGCCGGCGAAACAAAGGCGACCAAGGTGCGGCTGTCGAGTTTTAGCGTGACGGCCCGCGTGCAGCCATCGCCGGCTTCCAGGGCGCTGGACACCGCGTCCAGCTCCACCCGGAACCCGCGGACTTTCACTTGGTCATCGACGCGCCCCAGGTGCTCGAGTTGCCCGTCGGCCGTCCAGCGTCCCAGGTCGCGTGTGCGGAACATCATGGCGTCGCCGCCCACAAAGGGGTCCGGGCGGTACCGTTCGTGGGTCAATGCGCGGTTGTTCAGGTAGCCCGCCGTTACCCCGGCGCCGCCCGCCCACATTTCCCCGGCTTGCCCCGCCTCACAGGGGCGGCCCTGTTCGTCGAGCACATACACGCTGTTGTTGGGGGTCGGCTGGCCGATGGTCAATGGGGTGCCAGGCACATGCCGATGCAGCGTATTGACGATGGTGGTTTCGGTGGGGCCGCAGCCGTTGTAGAACGTGCAATGCGCCGCCCAACGCTCGGCCAGGGCCTGGGAACAGGGTTCTCCGGCGACCGCGACCACCTGGAGATCGGGGCACTGCCGAGGATCGAGGCCGGCCAGGATCGAAGGGGTTGCGATCAACACATGGCATTGTGCAGCGGTCTGCGCAATGGCTTTGCCGCGAATCAGCAAGGTCGCGCCATGGGCCAGGCAGCCGAGTATTTCCCAGGCTGCCATGTCGAAGCCGATATTGAGGATCTGCCCGACATTGCGGCCCGGCGCCATGCCCATCCGCCCGGGCTGCGTCAACAGGATGTTGCATACGTTACGGTGACTGACACACACGCCGTTGGGGCGCCCCGTGGTGCCGGACGTGAACAGCACGAAACACAGGTCATGGGTGTCGACGACGGCGCCCACCGGCTTATTGTCCTGGGCGATCCAGGGTACTTCGGCCAGGAACGTGTCCAGGCACAAGCTGCGATGGGCGGCGTCTGACGGGATGCGATCCGCCAGGTGCGACAGGGTCAGAATCAGCGGGCTGGTCAATGACTCGAGGACCATGGCCAGTTGCAGGGGCGGGACGATTCTGGCGTCCTGCGGCACATACGCGGCGCCGACCTTCAACACGGCCAACAGGCCCACCAGCATGGGGATCGAACGCTCAACGAACAGCGCCACAGTGTCGCCGCGTTTGACGCCCTGCTCGATCAAGCCCGCGGCCAAACGATTGGCTTGGCGGTTGAGTTGTTCATAACTGATGCGCTGCCCCGCACACACTGCCGCCGTCGCATGCGGCGCCAGCGCCGCTTGCGCTTCGATGGCGTGGTGGATACAGGCGGCGCTCGGCGGGGTCGATGGGCCAAAGCCCCATTGCTCAACCAAGGCGCGCTGCAGGACAGGCAGAGGCGCCAGCATGGGCGGGGAAAAAAGCGGTTTTTCGGTCGGTGAAAACATCATGGATACACCCTCATCGGTTGACTGCCGAAAAATGGCTGGCAGGTACGAGGGTGGATTGAGGTACGAGCCCGCGATTACAGGCGCTCAGGCTTTACAGAAACTTCTCACCGACACGCGTAAAGTTTCTTTTCATCGCGAGTGGAATAACCTACGGGGAGCAGCGTCTACCTGCACACAACCGGTTAAACTCGACTCCCCATGCATGAACTCGACGAACAGTTACGTGAACTCATCCCCAGGCTGCGGCGCTTTGCCCTGTCCCTGAGCCGTAACGCCAGCAGCGCCGACGACCTGGTGCAATCGACCCTGGAACGGGCGATCACCCGCTGGGCCGACAAAACCGTCGACGGCGACCTGCGCGCCTGGCTGTTCTCGATCCTCTACCGGCAGTTCCTCGATGCCCATCGGCGCACCCGGCGCTATGCGCGCATGCTCGAGTTCTTCACCGGCCGCGACGATGTGCAGCCGTCGGTCGAACGCACGGTAATCGCCCAGTCGACCCTGCAAGCCTTCGACCGGCTCAACAGCGAACAGCGCGCCCTGCTGTTGTGGGTGTCGGTCGAAGGCTTGAGCTACAAGGAAGTCGCGCGGATTCTCGACGTGCCCATCGGCACTGTGATGTCGCGTCTGTCCAGGGCGCGCCAAGCCCTGCGTCAACTCAGCGATGGCGAAATGACCAGCCCTTCCCTGCGGATACTCAAATGATCAGCCTGCCCCCCAGCGAACGCGATTTGCATGCCTACGTCGACCAGCAACTGCCGGAGAGCGATCGACGTGTGCTGGAAACCTACTTGGCCGCCCACCCCGAGGTCGCCGCCCAGGTGCATGCCTGGCAGCAGGACGCGCACGTATTGCGCGCCGCCTTGAGTGGCGCGTTGCAGCAGCCGGCCAACCCGGCCCTGGACCCGGCGCTGATCCGCCACCGCATCAAGCAGCAGTCGCGCCGCCATTTCGCCACGGCGGCGGTGTTGCTGATGGCGGTCAGCCTCGGCGGCCTGGGTGGCTGGCAGGCGCGCGAAGCCACGCAACCGCCCATGCTGCCCATGGCCGATGCCATGCAGGCTTACCGCCTGTTTGCCCAGGACGGTGTGCTGCCCGCCGACTATCACGCCCAGGGCAACGCCACGATGCAAACCTGGCTCGACCGCTATTTCAACCAGGCCCAGCGTCTGCCCGACTTGAGCCAGGCGGGTTTCACCGCCGTCAGCGGGCGCTTGCTCAGCACCGAACAAGGCGCGGCGGCGATGGTGCTGTACGAGGATCGGCAAGGCCGGCACATCAGTTTCTACATCCGCCCGCCGGGCCCGGAAAATAACTTCCTGCCCCGCGGCAGCCGCAGCGCCGATGGTTTGCTCGCCGAGTACTGGTCCGGCGGCGGGTACAACTACGCAATGGTCAGCCCGCAGGGGCTGCCGACCACGCCGCTGCTGCAGTTCTGAAGCCCACGCCCCGTAAAGGCCATGCGTTTTCGAGATGGCTGGCGGCGCGCTTCGCTATTGGTCAAATCCCGATTGTCGCCCTAAAGTGAGCGACCACCGCACACAGAGTGACTCCCCTTGGCGCCGCGTTCCCTGATCCGTCGTTTGCTCGGTAAAAAACACCCCACCCACGACGACTCACCCATCCCCACCTTCTTTCAGACCAAGGCCGAGCAGCACGGCTATACCCTCAGCGCCGCCCAGGCCCGGGCGATTGCGGCAATGGCGCGCGAGACCCACCACCTGCTCGCCGGCCAGCCCACCCGCAGCCTGTATTTGCACGGGCCGGTGGGGCGCGGCAAAAGTTGGCTGCTGGACGGGTTTTTCCAGGCATTGCCGATCGCCGAAAAACAACGCGTGCATTTCCATGATTTTTTCGCCCGCCTGCACCGGGGCATGTTCGCCCACCGTCAGCACCACGACGCACTGGCGGTGACCCTGGATACGCTGCTGGACGGCTGCCGCGTGCTGTGTTTCGACGAATTCCATGTCCACGATATCGGCGATGCGATGCTGATCAACCGCCTGTTCAAGGCGTTGTTCCAACGTCGCGTCCTGGTGTTGGTGACGTCCAATTATCCGCCGCAAGGGCTGTTGCCCAACCCGCTGTACCACGAGCGATTCAAGCCGGTGATCGACCTGATCGCAACGCGCATGGACGTGCTGGAAGTCAGCTCGCCCAAGGACTTTCGCAGCCTGCCCCAGGCCCATGCCGAACAGCGCTTCAGCAGCGGTCGGTACGTGTGGCCGGGTACACCGGCGCAGCGAACCGCGCTCGGGCTGCCGGCCACGGATTGCCCGGCGCAGGCGCTGACGGTCGGCAACCGCCAGTTGCGCTGCCGCAGCCAGCAGGCACGGCGCATCGCCTTCACCTTCCATGACCTCTGCGAACAACTCACGGCGGTGATGGATTACCTGCTGCTGTGCCAGGACTTCGACGAGTGGATCATCGACGGGCTGCCGCATCTGGCAGACTGCCCGATCGCCGTGCAACAGCGCTTTATCAACTTGGTGGACGTGCTCTACGACCAGGATAAACAGCTGATCCTGATCGGCGCGCACCCGCTGGAGCAGGCCTTGAGCGGCCAGGCCATCGATCTGGCGCGCACCGCCAGTCGCCTGAACCAATTGCAGGCGGTCCGCCCGCAACACACGCCCGACCCGGTATCATGAGCGCCTTTTTACGCCCCCTTGCCGAGTGACCGCGCCGTTCATGAATACCCTCGTCCAACTCAAGACCGGCCAATTGGCCGGCATCCAGCGCCTGGACCTGTCCTGTGGGCTGACCGAATTCCCCCGGGAAATCTTCGAACTGGCCGACTCCCTGGAAATCCTCAACCTCAGCGGCAACGCCCTGAGCAGCCTGCCCGACGACCTGCATCGCCTGCCGCACCTGCGCGTGCTGTTCTGCTCGGACAACGCCTTTACCGAACTGCCGGCCTGCCTGGGCCAATGCGCAAAGCTGAGCATGATCGCCTTCAAGGCCAACCGCATCCGCCACGTGCCGGCCGCCGCGTTGCCGCCGCTGTTGCGCTGGTTGATCCTCACCGATAACTGCATCAGCCAACTGCCCGACGAATTGGGCGAGCGGCCGCTGCTGCAAAAACTGATGCTGGCCGGCAACCACCTGGCGCACCTGCCGCCAAGCCTGGCCAGTTGTCACAACCTGGAGCTGATCCGCATCGCCTCCAACCGCCTCACCGGCCTGCCCGATTGGCTCCTGGCGCTGCCCAGCCTGACCTGGCTGGCCTACGCCGGCAACCCGGTGGAAATGGCGGCGGACGTGGCCGCCGACGATGCGACACCCGACATTCCATGGTCGGCGCTGGAACTGGCAGAGGTGCTCGGGGAAGGCGCCTCCGGGGTGATCCGCAAGGCGCTCTGGCAGCCCTCGGCCAAGCCGGTGGCGGTCAAGCTGTACAAAGGCAGCATCACCAGCGACGGCTCACCGCTGCACGAAATGCAGGCATGCATTGCCGCCGGGCTGCACCCCAACCTGATCAAGGTGGAAGGCCGCGTGGTTGGCCACCCCGACGACCAGGCCGCGCTGGTGATGGACCTGATCGAGCCGAGCTACCGCAACCTCGCCGCCCTACCGAGCCTGGCGTCCTGCACCCGCGACATCTACGAACCGGCTACCCGCTTCAGCCTCGCGGTGGCATTGCGCATGGCTCGCGGCATCGCCTCGGTGGGCGCGCACCTGCACCGCCATGGCATCACCCATGGCGACCTGTACGGCCACAATATTCTATGGAACGCGGCGGGCGACTGCTTGCTCGGGGATTTCGGCGCGGCGTCGTTCCATGCCACCGCCGACACCGTGGAAACCAGGGCACTGCAACGCATTGAAGTGCGTGCGTTCGGAGTGCTGCTCGGGGAGTTGTTGCAGCGGATCGACGTAGGCTTGAGCGACACCACACGCCAGATCCTGGAAGGCTTGCAGGCGCGCTGCTGTCAGCCCGAAGTGCTGGCGCGGCCGGGCTTCGAGGAAGTCGAAGCGCTACTGCAATCTATCCCACAGCACTGAACCCAATGTGAGAGGGGGCTTGCTCCCGATGGCTGTGGCCCATTCAACATTGTCGTTGACTGACACACCGCTATCGGGAGCAAGCCCCCTCCCACAGTTTTGAGCGCGTTTATTCAGGCACGGATCAGCCGGCCAGGCCGACGAACATATCCTGCACGTCGTCATGGTTGTCCAGGCCTTCGAGGAAGGCTTCGACTTCAGCCATCTGCTCGTCGGTCAACCCCGTCACCGGGTTCTTCGCGATATAGCCCAGTTTGGCCGACAGCACGGTAAAACCCTGCTCCGGCAGCGCTTTCTGCACGGCGTCGAGGTCGGTGGTTTCGGTGATGAACAGGGTGGTGCCCTCTTCTTCGCCCTCTTCGAAATCCTGGGCGCCGGCTTCAATGGCCGCCATTTCAGGATCGGCGTCCGGGCTGTCCGGCGCGGCTTCGATCAGGCCGACGTGGTTGAAGTCCCAGGCCACGGAGCCGGAAGCGCCCAGTTGGCCCTTGCGGAACGCCACGCGGATTTCCGCCACGGTGCGGTTGATGTTGTCGGTCACGCACTCAACGATCAGCGGCACCTGATGCGGGGCGAACCCTTCGTAGGTCACGCGGTGGTACTGCACGGTTTCCCCGAGCAGACCGGCGCCTTTCTTGATGGCACGGTCCAGGGTTTCCTTGGGCATCGAGGCTTTTTTGGCCTGCTCCACCACCAGACGCAAGTGGGCGTTGGTCGCGGTGTCGGCACCGTTACGGGCAGCGATGGTGATCTCTTTCACCAGTTTGCCGAAGATCTTGCCCTTGGCATTGGCTGCCGCTTCTTTATGTTTGACTTTCCACTGTGCGCCCATGACTTGCTCTCTTCCTCATGCATCGCGCCGAGACGTCTACTGGCCGGCGCTTTGGGGGCAGAGTTTATAGGGCAAAAACGCAACGTTCCACCAAAAAACCTTCACGGCGCCAGCTCAAAAAACGCCTGAATCAAACGCAGCGACCGACGGCGCTCCATGCACCCCAACATGTGTCGGTTGAGCAGCCCCTGCCCGTGGATCGGCAGCGCACGCACGCGTGGGTCCGGGCTGACCTCCATCGAGGACACCACGCCAACCCCCAACTCGGCGGCAACGGCTTCGGTCACCGCTTCACGGCTGTCCAGCTCCAGCAGCACTTTCGGCTGCACCCCGGCGCCGAGGCAGGCGTGATCGAAGGTGCGCCGGGTAATGGAGCCCGGCTCGCGCAGCACCATGATCACCTCGTGCAATTGCTCCAACTGAATGCCCTGGGCCAGCGTCGCCCACGGGTGGCTGGCCGGCACCAACGCGCAGATCCGCGATTCGCCCAGCGCCTGCAAGTGCAGGCCGTTGCGTGGTTCGACTTCGGTGAGCACCGCCACATCCGCATGCTCGGACAGCAGCGCCGCCAGGGTTTCCTGGGCATTGCCCAGGCGCAGGTTCACGGTGATCCCTGGGTAACGCGCGCGCAGGCTGGCGATCATCGGCATCACCAGGTGCGGTCCGTCCGCCGCCACTTCGAGGCGTCCGCTGAGCAACTGCCGATTGGCCTCCAGCAGGGCCTGGGCTTCGTCCACCAGGCCAAAGATCGCCCGGGTGATCGCTGCCAGGCGTGTCCCCTCTTCGGTCAACTCGACGCGCCGCGCGGTGCGGCGCAACAAGGGGATCTGGTAGTGCTCTTCGAGGGCCTTGATGTGCCCGGTCACCGCCGGCTGGCTGATGAACAACCGCGCCGCCGCGCGGGTAAAGCTGCCCTCGCGGGCCACTGCATCGAATGCGCGCAGTTGGAACAAATTCATGTTGAGTGACCTTTCTATCGGCCTGACTGATAGCTCGCATAACAACAAACAATTTGATTGATGACAAGCCAAACTGCAATTTAGGCGCCGTAACGTCCACCCCGGACACTTTGCGAGGACTTGAAATGAGCAGCGCCGCGCCGATCCTGCTGACCCCTGGCCCCCTGACCACCTCTGCCCGCACCCGCCAGGCAATGCTGGTGGACTGGGGTTCATGGGATGAGCGCTTCAATCAACTGACCGCCAGCGTCTGCTCGCAACTGCTGGCGATCCTCAACGGCGCCGCCACTCACCATTGCGTGCCATTGCAAGGCAGCGGCACCTTCGCCGTCGAAGCGGCCATCGGCACCCTGGTGCCACGCAACGGCAAGGTGCTGGTGCTGATCAACGGCGCCTATGGCAAGCGCCTGGCGCAGATCTGCGAAGTGCTCGGCCGCGATTTCAGCACCTTTGAAACCGCCGAGGACGAACCCACTACCGCCGCCGACGTCGACCGCCTGCTGCAGGCCGACCCGGCCATCACTCACGTCGCGTTGGTCCATTGCGAAACCAGTACCGGCCTGCTCAACCCGCTGCCGCAGATCGCCCAGGTGGTCAAAGAGCATGGCAAGCGCCTGATTGTCGACGCGATGAGTTCCTTCGGCGCGCTGCCGATCGATGCCCGCGAAGTGCCGTTCGACGCCCTCATCGCCGCCTCGGGCAAGTGCCTGGAAGGCGTGCCGGGCATGGGCTTTGTCTTCGCTGAAAAACACGCGCTGGGCGCCGCCCAAGGCAACTGCCACTCCCTGGCGCTGGACCTGTTCGAGCAGCACGAGTACATGGCCAGGACCGGCCAGTGGCGCTTCACCCCGCCGACCCACGTGGTCGCCGCGCTGCACGAAGCGCTGCTGCAATACCACGAAGACGGCGGCCTGCCCGCGCGCCAGCGACGCTATGCCAACAATTGCCAGGTGCTGCTGGACGGCATGGCCGAACTGGGCCTGCGCAGCTTCCTGCCGGCGGCGATCCAGGCACCGATCATCGTCACCTTCCACGCGCCGACAGACCCGCGCTACCAGTTCAAGGCGTTCTACGAACGGGTCAAGGCCAAGGGTTTCATTCTGTACCCCGGCAAATTGACCGAAGTGGACACCTTTCGCGTGGGCTGCATCGGCCACGTCGATGCGGCCGAGATGCGCGCGGCGGTCGCGGCCATTGCGCAGGCGCTGCACGCGATGCAAGTGCTGGACATCTGATTGCCCTTTTTACCCCCAGGATCTGAACCATGAACTATCAACACCCCGATACCCTGCAGGCTGTCATCCTCGACTGGGCCGGCACCGTGGTCGACTTCGGCTCGTTCGCGCCGACGCAGATTTTTGTCGAAGCCTTCGCCGAGTTCGGCGTCCAGGTCTCCATCGAAGAAGCCCGTGGCCCGATGGGCATGGGCAAATGGGACCATATCCGCACCCTGTGCAACCAGCCGCAGGTCGCCGAGCGTTACCGCCAGGCGTTCGGCCGCACGCCCAGCGACGAGGACGTGACCGCGATCTACCAGCGCTTCATGCCGCTGCAGATCGAAAAGATCGCCGAGCACTCGGCGCTGATCCCCGGCGCCCTCGACTGCATCGCCGCCCTGCGTGCGCAAGGGCTCAAGATCGGCTCCTGCTCCGGCTATCCCAAGCAAGTGATGGACAAGGTCGTCGCGCTGGCCGCCACCAACGGCTACGTCGCCGACCATGTGGTCGCCACCGACGAAGTGCCCAACGGCCGACCATGGCCGGCGCAGGCGCTGGCCAACGTGATCGCCCTGGGCGTTGACGATGTGGCGGCATGCGTCAAGGTCGACGACACCGTACCGGGCATTCTCGAAGGCCGTCGCGCCGGGATGTGGACCGTGGCGCTGACCTGTTCCGGCAACGCCCTGGGCCTGACCTACGCACAGTTCCGCGCCCTGGACAGCGCCAGCCTGGCCCATGAGCGCACGCGTATCGAAGCGATGTTCGAAGGTTCGCGCCCGCACTACATGATCGACACCATCAGCGACCTGCCAGCGGTGATCGCCGACATCAACCAGCGCCTGGCCCGCGGTGAAATGCCGCAAAGCCACTGATCGAGGTCAACTCAACGGCATTCGCGCCGGGCAAACCCTGCAAAACAGGCTTACAGTAAAAGGACTTCGTCGCCAAAGAACGGAGGTTTGCCCTGATGAGTGAGGAATCAAGCGATGCCGTGGAAAAATTCCGAGTCACGTTACAGCACCATGTCGGTTGCGTTGCACTGGTTGATGGTGGTGCTGCTGGCGGTGGTCTACGCCTGTATTGAGTTTCGCGGGATCTTCCCCAAAGGCAGTGGCGGGCGGGCGCTGATCGTGGGAATGCACTTCATGTTCGGCCTGACCGTGTTTGTGCTGGTCTGGCTGCGCCTGTTTGCCCGCTCGCTGGGGGTCGCGCCGAAAATCGTACCGGCGCCGCCGCAATGGCAGAGCCTGCTGGCGACCCTGATGCACTTTGCACTGTATGCCTTCATGATCGGCATGCCGATCGCTGGCTGGCTGATCGTCAGCGCCCAAGGGCATTCCGTGATGTTCTATGGGATCGAGTTACCGCCCCTGATCGGCGAAAACAAGGACTTGTCCAAGCAGATCAAAGAGTGGCACGAGCTGGGCGGCTCCATCGGTTATTGGTTGATCGGCCTGCATGCCGTGGCAGGTCTGTACCACCACTACTTCATCCGCGATAACACCGTGTTGCGCATGCTGCCCAAGCGTTAGGCAGCCAACCCTCGGCGGCCTTGCAAGCCGCCGGTGTGGACGAAGATCAGACGCGTGCCGGGAGGGAAGCGTCCGGCTTCGACCTGTTGCTTCAACGCCAGCAGTGCCTTGCCGGTATAGAGCGGCTCCAGCGGCAGGCCGCAGGCCCGTTGCGTGGTCTCGATAAAGTCGAGCAACAACGGGTCGACCTTGGCGAAGCCACCCCGGCTGGCGTCCAACAGCGCATAGCCGTCCTGCACGATAGCGCGCACGTTCTGCGCCACGCCGTGATCGTCCGGCACCGCCATTGCACCGTATACCGGATGTCCCCCCGCCTCGGCCAACGCCAGCCCGGCCACAGTCGTGCCGGTGCCTGCCGCCAGCCACCATGCGTCGTAATCGTCCCACCCCACGTTGCTCAATTGCGCACGCGCCTGCTCGACCAATACGCCGCAACCCAACGCCCCGGCGATGCCCCCGCCGCCTTCGGGCACCGGGTAGAGATGGGGATAGTGTTCGTGCCACGGCTGCCAGAAACCGGGTTCATGCCGCGCGCGGTAGCCGCCATAGCCCAGCCAATGCAACTGCATGCCGAAGGCTTTCAAATCGAGAACGGTGGGTGTGTCTTGGGGATGGCCGCGCAACAGGCCGACGGTGGGAAAATCAAAACGCTTGCCGGCCGCCGCCAGCGCATGCAGGTGGTTGGAGTACGCCCCGCCGAGGCTGATGATCCCGTCGGCACCGGCCTGTTGCGCCAGGGCCAGGTGTTCGCTGAGCTTGAACCACTTGTTGCCGCTGATCAGCGGGTCGATGCGGTCCAGGCGCAGCACGGCCAGTTCGACCCCGTTCAGCCAATCCAGCGGCAGCGGTTCCAGGGGCGCATGGGGGAGCCAGTCGAAAGGGCCCATCGGCGCAAGTCCGTATGAAAAAGGGGCAGTAGTCTAACACTGCCCCTTCTCGGCGTTTTACAACTCAGCCGCCAGGCGCGAGCCTTGGTTGATGGCGCGCTTGGCGTCGAGTTCGGCGGCGACGTCGGCACCGCCGATCAGGTGCACGTTCTGGCCCGCTGCGACCAGGCCGTCCTGCAATTCGCGCAACGGGTCCTGGCCGGCGCAGATCACAATGTTGTCCACCGCCAACAATTGCGGCTCGCCCTCGGCGCCGATGCGGATATGCAGGCCCGCGTCGTCGATCTTCAGGTACTCGACGCTGTTGAGCATCTGCACCTGCTTGTTCTTCAACCCGGTGCGGTGAATCCAGCCGGTGGTCTTGCCCAACCCGTCACCGACCTTGGAAGCCTTGCGCTGCAGCAGGAACACCTCGCGCGCCGGCGGGTGCGGTTGCGGCTTGATCCCGGCGACGCCGCCACGCGCTTGCAACTGCGTGTCGATGCCCCACTCTTTCCAGAACGCGTCGCGGTCCAGGCTGGTGGACACGCCCTGATGCACGAGGAACTCCGACACGTCGAAGCCGATACCGCCGGCACCGATCACCGCGACGCGCTTGCCCACGGGTTTGCGCTCGAGGATCACGTCGAGGTAACTCAGCACCTTCGGGTTATCGATGCCCGCAATTGCCGGCGTGCGTGGGGCGATACCGGTGGCGAGGATGATCTCGTCGTACCCGCCTGCCGTCAGTTGCGCGACGTCGACGCGGGTGTTGAGGCACACCTCCACATGGGTGGTCTGCAATTTGCGGTTGAAATAACGCAGGGTCTCGAAAAACTCTTCCTTGCCCGGCACGCGCTTGGCGATGTTGAACTGGCCACCGATCTCGCTGGCCGAATCGAACAACGTCACCTGATGGCCGCGTTCGGCCGCCACCGTGGCAGCGGCCAGGCCCGCGGGACCGGCGCCGACCACGGCGATTTTCTTGATCTGTTTGACCGGCAGGTAGTTGAGCTCGGTCTCGTAGCACGCGCGCGGGTTGACCAGGCAGGTGGTCAACTTGCCGCCGAACGTGTGGTCGAGGCAGGCCTGGTTGCAACCGATGCAGGTGTTGATTTCATCGGCACGACCGGCCGCGGCCTTGTTGACGAACTCCGGGTCGGCGAGGAACGGCCGCGCCATCGAGACCATGTCGGCATCGCCTGCGGCGAGGATCTGCTCGGCAATCTCCGGGGTGTTGATGCGGTTGGTGGTGATCAGCGGGATCTGCACCGCGCCGCGCAATTTGGCGGTGACTTTACTGAACGCGCCCCGCGGCACCTTGGTGGCGATGGTCGGAATGCGCGCTTCGTGCCAACCGATCCCGGTGTTGATGATGCTCGCACCGGCCTGCTCGATGGCCTTGGCCAGTTGCACGATTTCTTCCCAACTGCTGCCGCCTTCCACCAGATCGAGCATCGACAGGCGGAAGATAATGATGAAGTTCGGGCCGACCGCTTCGCGCACCCGGCGCACGATCTCTACCGCCAGGCGCATGCGGTTTTCGTAGCTGCCGCCCCAACGGTCGGTACGGTGGTTGGTGTGGGCGGCGAGGAACTGGTTGATGAAGTAGCCTTCGGAACCCATGATTTCCACGCCGTCGTATTCGGCGGATTGCGCCAGCAGCGAGCAGGTGACGAAATCCTGGATCTGTTTCTCGATGCCCGCTTCGTCCAGTTCCTTGGGCTTGAACGGGTTGATCGGCGCCTGGATCGCGCTCGGAGCCACCTGCTTGGGGCTGTAGGCATAACGGCCGGCGTGGAGGATCTGCATGCAGATCTTGCCGCCGGCTTCGTGTACGGCGCGGGTCACGATCTTGTGCTTCTGCGCCTCTTCGTCGGTGGTCAGCTTGGCCGCGCCGGAATACACCCCACCTTCATCGTTCGGGCCAATGCCGCCGGTGACCATCAGGCCCACGCCGCCACGGGCGCGCTCGGCGAAGTAGGCCGCCATGCGTTCGAAACCGCCCGGTTTTTCTTCCAGCCCCGTGTGCATCGAGCCCATCAGGGTACGGTTGCGCAAGGTGGTAAAACCCAGGTCCAACGGGGCCAGCAGGTGCGGGTACGCAGCAGCGGTCATGGTCAAGCTCCACAACGGATCATCACGGGACGTGGCACGCTCTTACGGCTTGCCATCGGTTTATGTCCCACAGACTAAGAGGCGTTCGGCTAGCACTCAATGACCGAAACTGACAAGTTATTGATCCAAATGCACAGCGCCTCTTGGCAAGCCGAGCCGCGGGCCCTACCCTAGTCGCGAACCCTGCACTCGGTCTGTTGTCTGTTCCCCCATGCGTAAACTTCTCGCTTTTACCGTCACCCTGGCGCTGGTTGCCGCCGTCGCCGCCTATCTGGCCTGGACCCAGGAACGCCCCGTGGCGCATTACCTGTCCGACCTGCGCATCACCCTGGCCGTCAACGAAGGCCAGCCTGCCGATCGCGGCAACCTGCTGGGCATTCAGCCGGAACTGTTCCCCGGCGACTACCAGAGCCTGGAACGCCTACACCTGAAGCTCGCGGCCTACCTGCAAACGGCGCGAAACCAGGGGCTGATCAATGAAAAAACCATCGTGGTGCTGCCGGAACATATCGGCACCTGGCTGATGCTCAGCGGCGAAAAAAACGAGCTGTATCAGGCGACCCACCTGAAAGATGCGATGAACTGGCTGTCGATCAGCAACCCGCTGCAGTTCATGCGTGCCTGGATCAGCGCCACCGGCGACAACCGCATGGACGACGCGTACTTGCGCATGAAAGCCCCGGCAATGGCGCGGGACTACCAAGTGCTGTTCGGCGGCCTGGCCAAGGAGTTTGGCGTGACCCTGGTGGCCGGTTCCATCGCGTTGCCCAACCCCAGCGTGAGCGAGGGGCAACTGCAGGTCGGGCATGGCGCGCTGTACAACGCCAGCCTGGTATTTGCGGCCGATGGCCTGCCCCTGGGCCAGCCGCAGCGTCAGCTCTACCCGATCTACGACGAGCGCGGCTTCATTGCGCCCGGGGATGAAAACACCGTCAGCGTGGTCGACACCCCGGCCGGACGCCTGGGCATCCTGATCGGCAGCGACAGCTGGTACCCGGACAACTACCGCAAGCTCAATGAGCAAGGTGCAAGGTTGATCGCAGTCCCCGCGTTTGTTATCGGCCGCGACACCTGGGGCCGCCCTTGGCGCGGCTTCAAAAGCGTGTCGACGCCCGCGGAAATCAGCCTCAAACCCGAAGAACTCAGCGAAGGCGAAGCCTGGCGGCGCCTGACCTTGATCAGCCAGCCGCCCATCAGCCAGGCCATCGCGGGCATGAGTGTGTTTCTGCGCGGGCAGTTCTGGGACCTGGGCAGCGCCGGCCAGAGCTTTCTCAGCAGCAACGGCCAGGTGTTCGCCGACGGCGACGCCCGTGGCGCGCGCTTGCTGAATATCTGGCTGTAACGCCGTGAAGCCGGTACGCCTGGGGGATCTGTCGGTGGGCTTCGTGCACACCCTGGCCGACGCCATCAGCAGCCACGGCCTGGACCCGCAACCGCTGTTGCTGCAATACGGCCTGGACCCGCTACGGCTCGCCGAAGCCGGCGCGCGCTTGTCGATCCCGCGTTACATGCGCCTGGGCCATGCTGCCATTCAACTGACCGGCGACCCGGGCCTCGGCCTGCGCATGGGCCAGTCGAGCCGCTTGAGCCAGGCCGGCCTGGCCGGTGTCACGGCCGCCCAGGCGCCCAACGTGCGCGAAGCGGCCCGCACGCTCACGCGCTTTGAAGCGCTGTACGGCTCCAACTATCGCGGGCAGTCGAGCTTTCATGAAGACGCCGAAGGCGCGTGGCTGCGTTTCTACTCCATCAGCCCGTATAACGCCTATAACCGCTTTGTGGTCGACTCGATCATCGCCGGCTGGCTGCACCAACTGTCGAGCCTGGCCCAGCAGCCGGTACAGGCGCAGCGCATCGAGATCGAATTCGAAGCACCGGACTACAGCGAACAATACAGCGTGCTGGGTGACAGCCCGGTCCACTTCGGCGCCGAGGCCAATCAACTGCGCCTGAGCCAGACAACCCTGGCGCTGCGCAACCCGGAGCATTGCCCGAGTACCTGGCAACTGCTGTTACAACTGTGTGAAAGGGAGTTGGAGCAGTTGACCCGCACCCGCAGCCTGCGCGAGCGCATTACCCGCTTGCTCGGGCCGATGCTCAATGGCGGCCGGGAACCCGACCTGGAAGAAGTGGCGGCGCGCTTGAAGCTGCCGACCTGGACCCTGCGCCGCAAACTGGCCGATGAAGGCACTCAGTTCCGGGCGATCCTCAACGATACCCGCCGCGACCTGGCCATGACCTATATCCGCGATACGGAACTGGCATTCGGCGAGATCGCCTACTTGCTCGGTTTTGCCTCGGCCCAGGCCTTTCAACGGGCGTTCAGGCGATGGAACAACCAGACCCCAGGGGAATTTCGCCGCAGTCAGCGGCAATCCGCCTGAAGCCGGTCTTACAGCTCAGTAGCGTCGTCGGCGGGGTCCAAAGGGTCCCATTCAAAGGCCTGGTACTCCAGCAGTTCTTCTTGGTAATCGTCCATGGTGAACTCCTTTTTGAGTTGAAAGCAGCCGCAGGTAAATGACCTGCACAGCCAGCCTAATGTGCCGTGATGACGGAAAAATGTCGGTGTCATGACGTTCCTGCACGTTCAGATTAAACGTAGCAGCGTTGTGCGGATTTAGCACTGGGTCATCGAAAAACAATTGCAACCATTGCAATTGCAATTATAAGTCGATTTCCCTTAGGGTAAGCCTCCCTTGCCGAGGAGTCAGACCGATGATTGCCACCACCGCGCACGCCGCACAGCTTTGCTGTGATGCGTTGAACCAGGCCGGACATACACGAAGTTCGCCATTGCACACCGTCATGAGCATGGCCAACACCCTGGAAGCCAGCCGGCAGGCCTGGGTGATTCGCGGCCAGTCCCGTTCCCGGCGCGTGGGCAGTTGGCCCGTCTGGTTTGCGCGCAAAACTGCGGAAAAACCGTTGCTGTACCTGCACAGCGCGGTGTCGTCGGCACAACTGTGTGCCTTGTCGGCCGAGACGGCACAGCGCGGCATCCTGTGCAACGACATCGAAACCCAACCCTCGGCCTGGCCCAAGGGCGCACAGCCTTCTCTCCCGCTGTGGCTGGCGAGCAATCCGCATTGCACACCCTACGATCCTGCCACGGGTGAGGAAGTCCGGGCGATTGTGCTGGCGGGACTGCGCACCTTGTATATCGACGGCAAGCCCGGGTTTTACTACCTGGCGCTACATGACGACGACAACGCAGTACCGTTGACCGAGCAGGACCGTGAAGATGCGCTCAAGGGTATGTATCCGCTCCAGCGCGATGCCCCAGGGGACGTGCGCTTGCTCGGCGCAGGTCGGGCGCTTGAAGAGGTCGTGCAGGCCAAACGCTTGTTGGCAGAGGACTGGAATATTACCGCGCAGCTGTGGAGTTGCCCCAGCTACACGCGGCTGGCCCGAGAAGCCGCGGCCGCCGAACGCTGGAATCGCCTGCACCCCACCGCCCCCAGACGCAGCAGCCACTTGCGCGAGTGCCTGGCCGGGAATGCCGCGCCGGTGATTGCAGTGACCGGCTATGCACAGCCGATTGTCGACCCGTTGGCGGCTTACGTGGATGCGCGGTTCGTGGGGCTGGGCGCGGGCTCGGTACAGGCATCGGCGCCCAGTCGTTATTGGATTGCGGTGTCTGCATTGAGCGCCCTGGCGAAGGACGGGCTTATCGCTGCACAGCAGGTCGAACGGGCGATGAAGCGCTACTCACTGCAATGAGCCGGAATGCGAACAACGGCGCGAGGGGCTTGCTCCCGATAGCGGTGGGTCAGTCGACAGCTGCCTGTGATCGGGACCACGCCATCTTCCACGTTGAATCGTCGTGTCTCAGGATTTGCGCCGGCTACGGACCTGCACACCGGCCTCCATCGCCAACCCGGCAGTACGTTCCAGGGCTTCGGCAAACCCCTGGCGCTGCTCCGGTGCGATCTGCGACAGGAACAGCTCATCCACCGTGCTTTCGTAGATGCCCCACATCTTTTTGCGCAACACCCGGCCGGCCTCGGTGATCGTGGCAAACGCGGCACGGCCGTCGCCGTCGGAGCGGGAGCGCACCACCAGGCCGTCTTTTTCCAGGCGGTCCACCAGGCGCGTCAGGTTGTAGCGCTCGATGGCCAGCACATCGGCCAATTCATGCATGCGCCGAGTACCTTCGGGGCCGCTTTCCAGGCCCCACAATGCGTCGTACCAGGCGTAGGGCGGCAGGTCGGCCGCAGCCAGGCGCCGCTCGATTTCACGGATGACCGTCCTGTGGGCCCTGACAAAACGGAACCAGACATCAGGCTCTTTCGACGACATGCAACACCATCCGGGGAATTTCAAGAAGGTTGCAATAGTAGCTCATCCCGCGCTAGATTCAGACATGTAGTTGCAATTGCAACTATATGCGCGCCGCTCCCACAAGGAGCACGCTGCTTGATATTCGCCGACCCTGGAGCCTCACATGACCCCGAATACCGCAGTAAGACTGGACGACGACCCACAGGAAACCCGCGAATGGCTGGAAGCCATCGAATCGGTGCTGTCCACCGAAGGCCGCCCGCGTGCCCACTACCTGATCGACCAGTTGCTGGATTTCGACGTGGCGCAACATGGTGACGTCTACGGGCGGGTAACCACGCCCTACATCAACACAATCCCGCTGGACCGCCAGTTGCCCTACCCTGGCAACCTGGCCCTCGAACGCCGCACCAGTGCGTTTATCCGCTGGAACGCCATGGCCATGGTGCTGCGCGCCGGTAAACACTCCGGCGTCGGTGGGCATATCGCCACCTACGCGTCGGCCGCCGTGCTGTATGACGTCGGCTTCGACCACTTTTTCCGTGGGCGCACCGACACCTTCGATGGCGATCTGGTCTACATCCAGGGCCACTCCTCCCCCGGCATCTACGGCCGCGCGTATCTCGAAGGCCGCATCAGCGAGGCCCAGCTCGACAACTTCCGCCGCGAAACGGGCGGTGCGGGCTTGTCGTCCTACCCGCACCCACGGCTGATGCCGGATTTTTGGCAATTCCCCACCGTGTCCATGGGGCTCGGACCGATCACCGCCGCCTACCAGGCGCGCTTTATGCGCTACCTGGAGTTGCGTGCGCTCAAGCAGCACCAGGGCCGCAAGGTCTGGGCGTTCCTCGGTGATGGCGAAATGGACCAGCCGGAATCCCTGGCCGCCATTTCCCTGGCCGGGCGTGAAAAACTCGACAACCTGATCTTCGTGGTCAACTGCAACCTGCAGCGCCTGGACGGCCCAGTACGCGGCAATGCCAAGGTGATCCAGGAGTTCGAAAGCCTCTACCGCGCGGCCGGCTGGAATGTGATCAAGGTAATCTGGGGCGGCGGCTGGGATGCACTGCTGGAAAAAGACCAGAGCGGGCTGCTGCGCCAACGCATGATGGAGTGCGTGGACGGTGATTATCAGAACTACAAATCCCAGGACGGCGCCTACGTGCGCGAACATTTCTTCGGCAAATACCCGGCGTTGCTGGCATTGGTTGCGGACCTGTCAGACGAGGACATCTGGAAACTCTCACGCGGCGGTCATGACCCGGACAAGGTCTATAACGCCTATGCTGCCGCCATGAGTCATTCAGGCCAACCCACGGTGATCCTGGCGAAAACCGTCAAGGGCTTCGGCATGGGCGAAGCCGGCGAAGGCCAGAACATCAACCATCAGCTGAAAAAAATGGGCGCCGACGCCGTCAGAGCGTTCCGTGATCGCTTCGGCCTGGAAGTCCCCGACAAGCAGTTGGCTGAAATTCCTTACCTCAAGCCGGCTGCCGACAGCGAAGAGGCGCGCTACTTCGCCGCCCGGCGCCAGGCGTTGGGTGGCTACGTGCCGGCGCGCCACAGCGCCGTCGAATCGCTGCAGATTCCTGAACTGAGCGCTTTCGCGACCCAGCTCAAAGACACCGGCGAGCGCGCCATCTCCACCACCATGGCCTTTGTGCGGATCCTCGGCACACTGCTCAAGGACCCGCACCTGGGCAAGCTGATCGTGCCCATCGTGCCGGACGAATCACGCACCTTCGGCATGGAAAGCCTGTTCCGTCAGATCGGCATTCACTCCGCCGTCGGCCAGCTCTACACCCCACAAGACGCCGGGCAACTGAGCTACTACAAAGAGAGCAAGGACGGACAGATCATGCAGGAAGGTCTGAATGAGTCCGGTGCGATTGCCTCCTGGATCGCGGCGAGTACGTCCTACAGCAACCATGCTCTGATGACCGTGCCCTTCTATATTTTCTACTCGATGTTCGGCTTCCAGCGCGTCGGCGACCTGGCCTGGGCGGCAGGCGATGCCCGGGCACGCGGCTTCCTGCTGGGTGCCACGGCCGGGCGCACCACCCTGATGGGCGAAGGCTTGCAACACGATGATGGGCATAGCCATATCCTGGCGTCGGTGATTCCGTGCTGTGTATCGTATGACCCGACTTTTGCCTACGAACTGGCGGTGATCATTCGCGAAGGCATGCGGCGCATGTATGTCGAGCAGGAGGACATTTACTACTACATCACCCTGCTCAACGAGAACTACCCGCACCCGGCAATGCCCGAAGGCGTGGAAGAAGGCATTCTCAAGGGTTTGTATCCGCTGAGCACACACCAGCAGGCACAGGTGCAATTGATGGGCAGCGGTTCGATCCTGCGGGAAGTGATCGCCGCGGCAGCGTTGCTCGACAAGGATTTCGCCGTACACAGCAGCGTATGGAGTGCGCCCAGCCTGACCGAGCTGCGCCGTGACGGGCATGAAGCCGAACGCTGGAACCTGTTGCACCCGGAACACGAGCCGCGCTTGAGTTACGTCGAGCAATGCTTGGCCGGGCATACGGGTCCGGTGCTGGTGGCCACTGACTACATGAAGCTGTTCGCCGACCAGATCCGCCCCTTTGTGCCGAACCGACGCTTTGTAGCGCTGGGCACGGACGGCTTCGGGCAGTCGGATACCCGGGAGGCCTTGCGCGAGTTCTTCGAGGTGGACCGGCATTTCATTGTGCTGGCGGCACTGAAGGCGCTGGCCGATGACGGGCTGATAGGTCGCGAGAAACTCAGTGAGGCGATCAGTCGCTACGGGATCAATGTCGACAAGACCAATCCCGTAGCGGTCTGACTTACTGCGCGGGCGTCGGCAGGGGCGGAATCGCCTCTGTCGGCGGCGGCAGGTCCGGCGTGGTTGGCGCAGGTGCCGGTGCCGGCGCAGGGCTCGGTTCTGCCTGCGGGACGATCGGCGCAGGCTCCGGTGCCGGTGTAACCGGCGTCGAGACGGCCGGCGCTACAGGTTCTTCCTTCGGCGCTGGCACCTGCTCCGCTGCCGGGGCAACTTTGGGTTCCGGCACCCCCAGTTCAGCCTTGGGCTGTTCGGGAATATGTTCGGTCTTCTTCACCTCTTGGGGCAGGAACACATCCACCAGCGCGAAGTAGCGCTCGTAGAACTTCGGCGCCGAGACAGTCTCACTCGCCACCTTCACCATCGAGTCGTCGGTGGAGCCGATCGGCATCGACACCGAGCCCAGCACACCCACACCCAGGCTGGCGGAGTTGTTGACCTTCTTCAGCGCATAACGATCCTGCAGGGCGTTGGCAAACATCGTCGAGTGGCTTTTACCTTTGCCATCATTGGCACACACCACATTGAAGCTGATCTGCATGTGAGTTTCGCCGGTCTGCTGGAAACTCTTGTTACCCACCACCAGCTTCGGATCGCTGCTGGTGATGATGTAGCCCTGGCTCAGCAAGGCACGGCGTGCGGCCTCGCACGCGGCGATGTCACTGACCGGGTAATTACGGGAGAACGTACCGGAGTCGTCGAAATTTTCGTGCTCGTAAACAGCGGTCTTGGGTGACGAGCAGCCCGTGGCGCCCGCCAACACCAGCGCCAACCCGAGGCTACGCAAGTGAAATGATGTCGACATTGAAAATCCTGAGGAAAACGGTCTGGGCGGTATTGTGCAACAGAACGAGGCCTTGGCGCGCGCATTCCTGTCGATAAAACGTCACAAGCCTACACAGCGGTGCCTGCAGGGAAAAGCCCGGCGCACATATGGTCAATAAACACGCGCAACTTGGCAGATGCATGACGACTTGACGGCCACAGTATCCAGAAACTGCCACGGTGTTCGAGATAATCATCCAACACCCGTAGCAAGCGCCCCTGCCCCACGGCCTCGTTGACCATGTAGTCGGGCAGACAGGCGATGCCCAATCCCTCGTGTACCACATGGTTGAGGGACTCAATGGTGGTACTGACCAGCGGTGTACGCAAGGTCGGCTCGGCGGCGCCCGGCAGGTGACGCAACGGCCAGTTTTCCAGCTTGCCGGTGGCGCAGAATTTGTGCCGCAGGCACGCGTGATCGTTGAGATCCTGCGGTTGCTGCGGGGTGCCGTGTTGAGCGAAGTAGCCCGGCGTGCCCACAAGCACCAACTGGTAATAGCCCAGATGCCGCGCCATCAAGCGCGAATCTTCGGGCTTGCCTGTGCGAATCACCGCATCGAAACCTTCCTCGATCACGTCCACCATGCGGTCGGAAAAATCCACATCCAACTCGATATCCGGGTAGGCGCGCATAAAGTCGCTGAGCACCGGCATCAACAAGCCGCGTACCTGCGGCAGGCTGACGCGCAACTTGCCGCGCGGCGTGGCGCTGGCGTCCGTCAATTCCTGCTCGGCCGCCTCGACCTCGGCCAGAATGCGCCGCGAACGCTCAAGAAACAGCGAGCCTTCGCTGGTCAGGGTGATACTGCGCGTGCTGCGGTGAAACAGCCTGACGCCCAGGCGCTCTTCCATGCGCGCGATACTTTTGCCCACGGCCGACGACGATACCCCCAGCACGCGACCGGCGACGGTGAAGCTGCGCGTCTCCGCCACCTGCACAAATACCGACAGGCTGCTCAAGCTGTCCATGATCACGCCTCGACTGATTACGGACACCTACGTCCGCTAAGTTCGGAACCTTAGCCTGTTTTTCCGCACAGCACAGCCCCTTACTCTGCCGCCTTGCCCCTTTTATATGGATCAAGCGTCATGAGCGACAACCCTTCACTTACCCATTGCCCGGCGAACGCCGAGCCTGACGTGCTGCCGCTGGGAGGCTTGTTGGCCCTGGCTTGCGCGGGTTTTATCACCATCCTCACCGAAGCCATGCCCGCGGGGCTCCTGCCGCAGATGGGCGCAGGCCTGGGTGTGTCGCCCGCCCTGGTTGGCCAACTGGTCACGCTCTACGCACTCGGATCATTGCTCGCGGCCATCCCCTTGACGCTGCTGACGCGGGGTTGGCGCCGACGCCCCCTACTGCTGGTGGCCATTGCTGGCTTCGCCCTGGTCAACAGCGTGACGGCCATATCCAGTCACTACGGGCTGACCCTGGTAGCGCGCTTTTTCGCCGGGGTATTCGCCGGGTTGCTCTGGGCCCTGTTGGCCGGTTACGCCAGTCGTATGGTCGCCCCCCACCTGCAAGGCCGGGCGATTGCCATCGCAATGCTTGGCGCACCGCTGGCCCTGACCCTGGGCGTGCCGGCCGGCACCCTGCTGGGCACCCTCGTTGGCTGGCGCTTGAGTTTTGCGATCATGACCGGGCTGACGCTGGCATTGCTGCTCTGGGCGCGCTGGCAACTCCCGGACTTCGCCGGCCAAGCAGCACAACAACGCCTGGGCCTGCGCCAGGTGATGAGGTTGCGCGGTATTCGCCCGGTGCTTTGGGTGACCTTTACCTACGTGCTGGCGCACAACATTCTCTACACCTACATCGCCCCCCTGCTGGAGCCCGCCGGCATCCAGGCCGATATCGACCGGGTACTGCTGGTGTTTGGCCTGACGGCGTTGTTGAGCATCTGGCTGGTGGGCCTGCTGATCGATCGATGGCTGCGCCCGCTGGTGCTACTCAGTTGCATGCTGTTTGGCCTGTCGGCGCTGGCGTTGGCGTTCTGGATCGACTCGCCGGCGATCATCTACATCGCCGTCGCGGCCTGGGGGCTGGCATTCGGTGGCCTACCGGCCTTGCTGCAAACCGCCCTGGCCAAGTCGGCGGGCGAGTCGGCGGACGCCGCGCAGTCGATGCTGGTGACGGTATGGAACCTGGGCATTGCCGGTGGCGGTCTGGCGGGCGGGTTGTTGTTGCAGAGCTGGGGCGTGCTCGCGTTTCCCTGGGCGGTAGTGGCGTTGATGTTGCTGGCCCTTTGCAAACGCGCATGAAAAAGCCCCCGGTCTTTTCAGGCCGGGGGCTTTTAATTCAAACCGAGATCAGTACTTCTTGATCTCAGCCTTGGTTTCCAGCTGCTTGCGGTACGCCGCGAAATCCTGCTGCCCAACACGGGAAGCGAGGAAACGGCGGTATTGCGCCTTCTCATCGTCCGATGGAGCCGCCGCTTCGGTGACGCCGTTCAAGCGCACGATCACCAGGCTGCCATCAGCGAGGGTCACGGTGGCGAAGGTCGGCTTGTCCTTGGACGCAGGCTTGGGCATGCGGAACAAGGCTTGCAGCACCACCGGGTCGATCGTTTCCTGGCTACGGGTAGCCGCTTCGGTGACTTTCCAGGCCTGGCCATCAACGGGCTGGTTCAGCGGGGTCTTGCCATCACGCAGGCTGGCGATCAACTCGTCAGCGTGAGTCTTGGCGGCCGCGCTGGCGCGCTCCTTGGTCATCTGGGTGCGGATCGCCGCTGCCACGCTTTCCAGCGGCAGTTGCGTAGGCTTCAGATGCTCTTTGGCCCGCAGCACGATGATGGTTTCCGGGTCGAGCTCGATGGCGGTGCTGTTGGCACCCTCATCCAACACTTCCGGGCTGAACGCGGCAGTGACCACGGCACGGTTGGCCGCGACACCCTCACCGCCTTCGCGACCAAACGGCGCAGAGGTGTGAACGGTCAGCTTCAGATCGGAGGCCGGCTGAGCCAGGTCGGAGGCTTCGAACGCCGCATCTTCCAATTGCTTGGTCGCTTCGACAAAACGCTGTTCAACCTGTTGGTTCTTGAGCTCGTGAGTCAGCTTGTCTTTCAGGCTGGCGAACGATGGCACTTCTGGCGCTTCAACGCCCAACAGCTTGATCAGGTGCCAACCGAAGGTGCTGCGCACCGGTGCCGAGACCTGGTCCTTATTCAAGGCGTACAGGGCAGCTTCGAAGTCCGGATCGTAGACGCCAGGACCGGCAAAACCAAGGTCACCGCCATTGCTGGCCGAACCCGGGTCCTGGGAGAACTCCTTGGCCAGGGCTTCGAACTGCTCACCCTTGGCCAGGCGCGCCTGGATTTCCTCGATCTTGGCCTTGGCTTGAGCGTCGGTGACCTTGTCGTTGACTTCAATCAGGATGTGCGCCGCACGACGCTGCTCAGCGAGGTTGGCGGTTTCTTTCTCATACGCTGCCTGCAGTTCATCGTCCTTGACGGTGACCTGGTCGAAGAAAGACGACTTCTTCAACTCCAGATAGTCGATGACCACCTGGTCCGGGGTCATGAACTCTTTGGCGTGCTGGTCGTAGTAAGCCTTGACCTCGTCGTCGGTGAGTTTCACCGCCGCAGGGTTGGCCTTGATATTGACGGTGGCGAAATCGCGGGTCTGTTTTTCCAGGCGGGCGAATGCCAGCACCTGCGCATCAGTCACGAAGGCGCTACCGAGGATGCCCAAGCGAGTCTGCTCAATCAGCATTTGCTGGGTCATCATCTGACGGAACTGCAGACGGCTGTAGCCCAGTTGATGGATCACCTGGTCAAAACGCTCGGCGTTGAACTTGCCGTCCACCTGGAACTCCGGCGTCTGCAGGATCACTTGGTCCAGCGCGGCGTCAGAGAAGGCAAACTTGGAATCAGCGGCACCTTGCAGTACCAGCTTGCGATCGATCAGGCTCTTGAGCGCCGCGTCGCGCAGCAGTTTTTCGTCCAGCAGGGAAGCATCGAAATCCTTGCCCATCTGTTGCATCAGTTGGCGACGTTGCATGTCGACGGCCTGGCTCAGTTCGGTCTGGGTGATTGCTTCACCGTTGACCTTGGCCACGTCCTGCTTGGTGTTGGTCGAAGCCTGAAAAATAGCCTCGATACCGGTGAACGCCATCAATGCGACGATGATCCCGATAATGGTCTTGGCAATCCAGCCTTGTGAATTGTCCCTGATATTTTGCAGCATGCGTCCCCCAGAAACGGTTGAACTTCAAAAATTGGCAACCGTGGAGCGTGGGTAGAGTCCGGATAGAAGAAAGGCGCATCCGAGGATGCGCCTTCTCTCGTAACTGGCGGAGCGGACGGGGGTTAGAACCCACACCCCCGGCGTGGTGACCCGATGGATACGTGGGTCAGCTGCCGCTCCGCTGCCAGGCCAGACCTGCGTCGGACCCGGGTAGGTAAAGGCTTGATCGAGGCTTAGTTAACGGCTTCTTTCAGGGCTTTACCGGCTTTGAAACCTGGTTTCTTGGCAGCAGCGATTTGCAGTGCTTTGCCAGTCTGTGGGTTACGGCCAGTGCGAGCTGGGCGGTCAGTCACAGAAAAAGTACCGAAGCCTACCAGTACCACCGAATCGCCGGCCTTCAGAGCGCCAGTGACGGATTCGATTACTGCGTCCAGCGCACGGCCAGCAGCAGCTTTCGGGATATCAGCGGATGCGGCGATAGCATCAATCAGTTCCGACTTGTTCACTCTAAGTCCCCTTATATATCTATTGAGTATGATTCTAAGTTTTTTGGTGAAAGCAAAAACCAGTGCTGAATGGCCTACAGACACTTAAGAGCCGCTTTATAACAAGGGCTCTAAAAAGCTGTCAAGGAAGCCCCCAGGCTTTAACGCATTAATGCGTGCTAATTCTTTCCTTGGAATCAGACTCGCGCTTTTCGTCCTTCGCGACTATCTCCGGAGCCACATCCGGCAAGGGCTCCGGCGCGTATTGCAGCGCAATTTGCAGGACCTCGTCAATCCATTTAACCGGTTTAATCTGAAGATCTTGCTTGATATTGTCAGGAATTTCCTTCAAGTCGCGGACATTCTCTTCAGGAATGATCACGGTCTTGATTCCACCCCGGTGTGCGGCGAGCAATTTTTCTTTCAGACCACCGATGGCCAATACCTGGCCACGCAGGGTGATTTCCCCGGTCATGGCCACATCGGCGCGTACCGGAATGCCGGTCAGGGCCGATACCAGGGCCGTACACATGCCTACGCCAGCGCTAGGGCCGTCTTTCGGGGTCGCCCCCTCCGGCATGTGGATATGGACGTCGTGCTTCTCATGGAAGTCCAGGGGAATCCCCAGGCTCCGAGCACGGCTGCGCACCACGGTCTGCGCGGCGGTGATGGATTCGACCATCACGTCACCCAGGGAACCGGTCTTGATCAATTGGCCTTTGCCCGGGATCACCGCGGCTTCGATGGTCAGCAACTCGCCACCCACCTGGGTCCACGCCAGGCCAGTCACCTGCCCTACCTGATCCTGCTGTTCCGCCAACCCGTAGCTGAATTTACGCACGCCCAGATAGTGCTCCAGCACATCGGCGGTGATCTTCACCGAGAAGCGTTTTTCCAGCGCATGTTCCTTGACCGCCTTGCGGCAAATCTTCGCAATCTGGCGCTCAAGCCCCCGTACACCGGCCTCGCGGGTGTAGTAACGCACCATATCGCGGATCGACTCGACCTCGAATTCGATCTCGCCTTTTTTCAGGCCATTGGCCGAAATCTGCTTGGGCGCGAGGTATTTGACGGCGATGTTGATCTTCTCGTCTTCGGTGTAACCCGGCAGACGAATCACCTCCATCCGGTCCAGCAACGCTGGCGGAATGTTCATGGAGTTGGAGGTACACAGGAACATCACGTCGGACAGGTCGTAGTCGACTTCCAGGTAATGGTCGTTGAAATTGTGGTTCTGCTCGGGATCGAGCACTTCGAGCAAGGCCGATGCCGGATCGCCACGCATGTCGCTGCCCATTTTGTCGATTTCATCGAGCAGGAACAGCGGGTTGCGCACGCCGACCTTTGTCATCTTTTGAATCAATCTTCCTGGCATCGAACCGATATATGTGCGGCGATGACCACGGATTTCCGCCTCATCACGCACGCCGCCAAGGGCCATTCGCACGAATTTACGGTTGGTGGCATTGGCAATCGACTCGGCCAGGGAGGTTTTACCCACACCCGGCGGACCGACCAGGCACAACACCGGGCCACGAATTTTCTTCACGCGCTTTTGCACGGCAAGGTATTCGAGAATGCGTTCTTTGACTTCTTCGAGGCCGTAATGGTCGGCATCGAGGATATCTTCGGCGCGAGCCAGGTCCAGGCGCACCTTGGTCTGAGCCTTCCACGGCACCTGCACCAACCAATCGATGTAGGAACGAACCACGGTGGCTTCGGCCGACATCGGCGACATTTGCTTGAGCTTGTTCAGCTCGGCGTTGGCCTTGGTCAGGGCGTCTTTCGGCAGGCCGGCGGCATCGATGCGCTTTTTCAGCTCTTCGATTTCGTTGTGGCCTTCCTCGCTGTCGCCGAGTTCTTTCTGAATGGCCTTCATCTGCTCATTCAGGTAGTACTCGCGCTGGCTGCGCTCCATTTGTTTCTTCACGCGACCACGAATGCGCTTTTCAACCTGCAGCAGGTCGATTTCGGCATCGAGCAGCGCCAGGACGTGTTCGACACGGGCCGGCAGGTCGATGATTTCGAGGATGTCTTGCTTCTGCTCGATTTTCAGCGCCATGTGCGCGGCCATGGTGTCGACCAGGCGGCTAGGCTCATCAATGCTGTTGAGGGAAGACAGGACTTCAGCCGGGACTTTCTTGCCCAACTGCACATACTGCTCGAATTGCGAGAGCAGGCTGCGTACAAATACTTCGGACTCGCGCTCCGGGGCCTCGACTTCGTCGATCAGTGCCACTTCGGCGCGCAGGTGGCCGTCCACCTCCATGAAGCGCTCGACCGCACCGCGCTGCTCACCTTCCACCAACACCTTGACAGTGCCGTCGGGCAGCTTGAGCAATTGCAGGACAGTCGCAACGGTACCGACGCGATACAGGGCGTCTTCGCCTGGATCATCATCAGCAGGATTTCTCTGGGCCAACAGCAGGATCTGCTTGTCGCCCGTCATCGCGGCCTCGAGGGCTTCGATAGACTTCTCGCGCCCCACGAACAGCGGGATAACCATGTGCGGATAGACGACGACATCACGCAACGGCAGGAGAGGCAATTCGATGGTTGTCTTCATGATTTCGCCTCTATGACAGTTGAAAAGTAAGCATGAAACCAAGATGGGGGCTGCCGGCAAAAAAAACAAGCTCAATGCCAGCAGTTAAATGCAGGAAAAACACGCCCTTAAAACAAAAGGGGCCCCTAAAGGCCCCTTGTTGTTATGCAGCAGCCGGACGCTTACGCGTCTGGCGCAGCCTTGGCAGCCGGCTCACTGTTTTCATAGATATACAGTGGCTTGGACTTGCCTTCGATAACACTTTCGTCGATCACCACTTTGCTCACCTCGGACTGCGAGGGGATTTCGTACATGGTGTCGAGCAATACGCCTTCGAGGATCGAACGCAGGCCACGCGCACCGGTTTTGCGCTCCAGTGCCCGCTTGGCCACTGATTTGAGTGCGTCGGTACGGAACTCGAGGTCTACGCCTTCCATTTCGAACAGCTTGGCATATTGTTTGGTCAGGGCGTTTTTCGGCTCGGTGAGGATCTGAATCAGAGCAGCCTCATCCAGCTCGTCCAATGTCGCCAGGACCGGCAGACGACCAACGAATTCCGGGATCAGACCAAACTTGACCAGATCGTCAGGTTCGACTTCACGCAGGGACTCGCCCACCTTCTTGCCTTCTTCCTTGCTGCGCACTTCCGCACTGAAGCCGATGCCGCCACGGGTGGAACGGTTTTGAATAACCTTTTCCAGACCGGAGAACGCACCGCCGCAGATGAACAGGATATTGCGCGTATCAACCTGAAGGAATTCCTGCTGTGGATGCTTGCGGCCGCCTTGTGGCGGTACGGAAGCAACCGTGCCTTCGATCAGTTTCAACAAGGCTTGTTGCACGCCTTCACCGGAAACATCCCGAGTGATCGACGGGTTGTCGGACTTGCGCGAAATCTTATCGATTTCGTCGATGTAGACGATACCCATCTGGGCCTTCTCTACGTCGTAGTCGCACTTCTGCAGCAACTTCTGAATGATGTTCTCGACGTCCTCACCCACGTAGCCAGCCTCGGTGAGGGTGGTGGCGTCGGCGATGGTGAACGGAACGTTCAGCAGGCGAGCGAGGGTTTCCGCAAGCAGGGTTTTACCCGAGCCTGTAGGACCGATCAGCAAGATGTTGCTCTTGCCGAGCTCGACTTCGTCGTTTTTCTTGTCACGCTGGTTCAAACGCTTGTAGTGGTTGTACACCGCTACGGCCAGAACCTTTTTTGCACGCTCTTGACCAATCACGTACTGATCAAGGATGCCGCTGATTTCTTTAGGCGAAGGCAATTTATGCGCGCTGCTTTCGGCCTGGGCTTCCTGCACCTCCTCACGGATGATGTCATTGCACAGGTCGACGCACTCGTCGCAGATAAAGACCGAGGGGCCGGCAATCAATTTGCGTACTTCATGCTGGCTTTTGCCACAGAAGGAGCAATAGAGCAGCTTGCCGTTGTCCTCGCCGTTGCGGGTGTCAGTCATTCGTTCGATCCAAATCCGATAGGCTTGCAACACAAGATGAAGGCTTATGCGGGCTTTTTCAAGCCCGCAGGTGATCGGACTTGCCGACCTGGCCTATTTTGAGCTGCTTATATTAAGCGGGGCGCTTGTCAATCACTGCGTCGATCAACCCGTAATCACGCGCGGCTTCGGCGCTCATGAAATTGTCACGGTTGGTATCACGCTCGATTTCTTCCAAGGTGTGCCCGCTGTGCTTGGCCATCAGCGTGTTAAGACGCTCACGAATAAAGAGGATTTCCTTGGCATGGATTTCGATGTCCGATGCCTGGCCCTGGAAACCGCCCAGTGGCTGGTGAATCATCACGCGCGAGTTCGGCAGGCAGTAACGCTTGCCTTCGGCACCTGCGGTCAGCAGGAAAGCGCCCATGCTGCAGGCTTGGCCAATGCAGGTGGTCGACACGTTTGGCTTGATGAACTGCATGGTGTCGTAGATCGACATGCCCGCGGTCACCGAACCGCCCGGCGAGTTAATGTAAAGATGGATGTCCTTGTCCGGGTTTTCCGCTTCAAGGAACAGCAGTTGCGCACAAATCAGGTTGGCCATGTAGTCCTCTACCGGCCCCACCAAAAAGATCACTCGCTCCTTGAGCAGGCGCGAGTAGATGTCGTAGGCGCGTTCGCCACGAGCGGACTGCTCGACAACCATCGGGACCAGGCCGCCTGCGGCCTGGATATCAGAGTTCTGCTGAATATAGGAATTACGGAACATGCTCTGCAGTTACTCCCAAATAGTCATGTCTTGAAAACGCATAAGCCAGCGCGAGGCTGGCTTATGGTTGTATTTCAAACGAGTTGGACAATCAGTCGGCTTGTGCTGCTTCCGCCGGCTTGACTGCTTCTTCGTAAGAGACCGCTTTATCGGTCACCTTAGCCTTCTGCAGAACAGTATCCACAACTTGTTCTTCCAGCACAACCGAACGTACTTCGTTCAGTTGCTGGTCGTTCTTGTAGTACCAAGCCACAACCTGCTCAGGCTCCTGGTAGGCCGAAGCCATTTCCTGGATCATTTCACGAACGCGGTCTTCGTCAGGCTTGAGGTCGAACTGCTTGACCACTTCAGCCACGATCAGGCCCAGCACGACGCGGCGCTTGGCTTGCTCTTCGAACAGCTCGGCCGGCAGTTGGTCAGGTTTGATGTTGCCACCAAACTGCTGAACGGCTTGTACGCGCAGGCGATCCACTTCGTTGGACAGCAAAGCCTTAGGCACTTCGATCGGGTTGGCGGTCAGCAGACCGTCCATGACCTGGTTCTTGACCTTGGACTTGATGGCCTGACGCAGCTCGCGCTGCATGTTCTTGCGAACTTCGGTGCGGAAGCCGTCGATGCCGGTTTCCTTGATGCCGAATTGAGCGAAGAACTCTTCGTTCAGCTCTGGCAGCTTAGGCTCGGACACGCTGTTGACCGTCACGGTGAACTCGGCGGCTTTGCCGGCCAGGTCCAGGTTCTGGTAGTCAGCCGGGAAAGTCAGGTTCAGAACGCGCTCTTCGCCGGCTTTTGCGCCAACCAGGCCGTCTTCGAAGCCCGGGATCATGCGGTTGGAACCCAGCACCAGTTGAGTACCTTTGGCGGAGCCGCCAGCGAATGCTTCGCCGTCAACCTTGCCCACGAAATCGATGTTCAGCTGGTCTTCGTTCTGGGCAGCACGTTCGGCCACTTCGAAACGGGTGTTCTGCTTGCGCAGGATTTCCAGCATGTTGTCCAGGTCGGCATCAGCCACTTCGGCGCTCAGGCGCTCGATCGCGATACCGTCGAAGCCGGCAACTTCGAACTCTGGGAACACTTCGAATACAGCAACGTATTCCAGGTCCTTGCCCGCTTCCAGGGACTTAGGCTCGATCGAAGGCGAACCAGCCGGGTTCAGCTTTTGCTCGACAACCGCTTCGTAGAACGACGCCTGGATCACGTCGCCTACCGCTTCCTGACGCGCATCAGCACCAAAACGGCGCTTGATTTCGCTCATTGGCACTTTGCCTGGACGGAAGCCAGCGATCTTGGCCTTTTGGGCAGTCTGCTGCAGACGCTTGTTGACCGCAGTCTCGATGCGCTCTGCCGGCACGGTGATGCTCAGGCGGCGCTCGAGAGCAGTAGTATTTTCAACAGAAACTTGCATGGATATTCCTCGTTGCACAGACGTTAGCCGGCCGTTTCCGACCCCAGAATCAAGGGCATGCATTCTAGTGGGTCAAACTCAAGAAGTCACCCTACTGGAAACGGGTAAAAAAACAGCAGGCAATTTATCGGTACGAAGACACTGTTGCGCCTCGCCCCGGTGACAAATACAGCCAATCGCGCCAGGGCTCTGCGCCGACCCTTCTATATATAGAAGAAGTCGCCAATCATCTCCCTGACGGCCGCCCCTGCGAACAGGACCGGCAGGCAGCGCGGCATCATCGAGACACATAAATACGACGAAACGCCCTGCCTTGCGACCCAGAACCTGCAGCCGCGGAATACTCGAACCACTAAAACAAAAAAGGCGCCAGACTGTTAAATCTGGCGCCTTTCGAATATGGGGTGGACGAAGGGGATCGAACCCTCGACAACGGGAGTCACAATCCCGTGCTCTACCAACTGAGCTACGCCCACCATATTGCGTTAACAAAGAAACCAAACCACTTCTTTGTCGAGCCTGACCCCGCCTTCCGGCCGGGCAAAGCTTTAATTGGTGCGGATGAAGAGACTCGAACTCTTACGCCTCGCGGCGCTGGAACCTAAATCCAGTGTGTCTACCAATTCCACCACATCCGCGCTTGAAGCTCTTAAAGCAAAGGCGCCAGATGATTAATCTGGCGCCTTTTCAAAATATGGGGTGGACGAAGGGGATCGAACCCTCGACAACGGGAGTCACAATCCCGTGCTCTACCAACTGAGCTACGCCCACCATCTAACGCTACTTGTGCCAAAGCTGCCTAATGGCGCACCCGGCAGGACTCGAACCTGCGACCATCCGCTTAGAAGGCGGATGCTCTATCCAGCTGAGCTACGGGCGCCTGATTAATCTGTACTCTTGGAGGATTACAAACTAAGTGCTTCCAGCCTTGCAGAACAACAATCCTGCTAGACCTTCTTAACCAGTGCTAGGCTGTGCCCGACAAGTGCGACGAATAGTATAGACGCGCCGGAAAGCCGTCAAATCTTTTTTGAAAAAAATTCATTTTATTTAAGGGGTTAGGCCAATTTGCAGACCAAGCGCCTTTGCCCCCACGTCTTGGCATGCGAGAATGCGCGCACTTTTCTTCCCCCTCTCGATGGTTAATCACGCGTAATGACTGCACAACTTATCGACGGCAAATCAATCGCCGCCAGCCTGCGCCAGCAGATCGCCAAACGCGTCACCGAGCGTAGCCAGCAAGGCTTGCGCACGCCTGGCCTCGCGGTGATCCTGGTCGGCAGCGATCCTGCGTCTCAGGTTTATGTCTCGCACAAGCGTAAAGACTGTGAAGAGGTCGGCTTTATTTCCAAGGCCTACGACCTGCCTTCCGAGACCACCCAGCAGGCCCTTACCGACCTGATCGACGGCCTCAACGATGACCCGAACATCGACGGCATTCTGGTGCAACTGCCATTGCCCGCGCATCTGGACGCCTCCCAGTTGCTCGAACGCATCCGCCCGGACAAAGACGTCGACGGCTTCCACCCGTATAACGTCGGCCGCCTGGCCCAGCGCATCCCGCTGCTGCGCCCATGCACGCCCAAAGGCATCATGACCCTGCTGGAAAGCACCGGCGTCAACCTTTACGGCCTCGACGCCGTGATCGTCGGCGCCTCCAATATCGTCGGGCGCCCGATGGCCATGGAACTGCTGCTCGCCGGCTGCACCGTGACCGTGACCCACCGCTTCACCAAGGACCTCGCCGGTCACGTCGGCCGCGCCGACCTGGTGGTAGTGGCTGCCGGCAAGCCGGGCCTGGTCAAAGGTGAGTGGATCAAGGAAGGCGCGATCGTCATCGACGTCGGCATCAACCGCCAGGCAGACGGCAAGCTGGTCGGCGACGTGGTGTACGAAACCGCCCTGCCCCGTGCCGGCTGGATCACCCCGGTACCGGGTGGCGTTGGCCCGATGACCCGTGCCTGCCTGCTGGAAAACACGCTGTATGCAGCGGAAACCCTGCACGGCTGATCGACAGCCGCGCTGAAAAGAGCCCTGCCTTGTCGCAGGGCTTTTGGTTTCTGATGAACCTCACGCTCTGCTATCGTGCATCCGCGGCTGACATCTTCGGCACCCGCCAGATGCCGCAGGAACCCCAGGAGTGCTTTCGCCATGCGCAACCTACATGCCGCCCCTCTGCTGATCCTCATCGCGGTATTGATCCCCGCTTGCACCACCCAACTGACTGAAGCGGGCAAACAGGTCAACCTCGTCACGGCCTCATCCGCCCACGCTTGCCACGTCGTCAAAGCCTTCACGGTGCAGGGCTCATCCAACGGCGACGCTCTGAACACCGCATTCAATAAAGCCGCCGAGGTTGGCGCTGACAGCCTGAGCATCGTCAATGTGGGGGACGCTGGCAAAATGCAGGTAGCCGCCTTGAACTGCCGACGCTGACGGGTTTGCCCAATAGAGCACGCACCCGAACATCCGGCTCGATCACCCAGCTGCAGCACCCGGTTTCGCGTTTCTTCGACATCCTTTTCACCCGCCATCGACAGGATCGGGCGCAACTTACCTCTACTCCTTTGAAAATCCCCATTAGACCCGCCCTCATAGCGGGCCTTTTTTTGCCCGCGATGGGCTACAAGCCTAACCAATCATCGCCTTACAGCCTTTATTTAAAGGCTCTCTATCGTTTTCTGATCCATACTCCTAAAATGTAACGTCATTTTTCATAAAGCCCGTTGCAGAACGGTATTT
>NZ_VJWO01000023.1:0-90906 GCF_014889455.1 Pseudomonas sp. K8 | reverse complement strand
GGGTGGATGCGCTGACGGAACTGGCCGCGGGTGAAGGCAGAGCGCGGGTGCTGGTGCATGAAGGGCTCGGCACGCTGCTGCCGTATCGCGGGTTGATCGCCGAACTGGCCGGCAGCGGACCGTTGCTGGGATTGGCGGTGCACGACAGCGACGATTACCTGAGCCTGCCGCCGGAGCATATCAACGCCACCCTCGGCAAACGGTATGCCCAGGCGCTGTGGGACAGCGGCCGGCGCCGCTTCGACTTGCTGGGCTACTGCTCCGGCGGGCTGGTAACGCTGGAGCTGGCCAAGGCCCTGCTGCAATTGGGCGCCGAGGTGCGGCGGGTGGACATCGTATCGAGCTACCGCATTCCGTACCTGGTGGAGGATGAAGTGCAGATGCTCTACAGCTTCGCCGGCACCCTGGGGCTGGACACCGTTGCGCTGGGGTTGCCGGCGGCTGAACAGTTGCTCGACAAACACCTGGATCTGGACGCCACTGCGCTCAAATCCCGCGTACTGGCGGCGGCCAAGGGCATTGCCGATGAGCAGTTGTATCGGGTGTTCGCTCATTCCGTGCGCGCCAGTCACTACAGTGATGGCGCGCCGTATGTGGGCGCCATCCGCCTGTTTGTGCCGAGTGTCGCCAACCCGTTGATCCCTGATCACCAGGCCGCTCTGCAAGCCTGGTGGCAGGCGGCGTCGTTGGCGCCGCTGACTGTGCAGACCCTGCGCGGCAATCACTTCGAGTGCTTGAACGCCGGGCTGAGTCGTTACTTGCTGGAGGAACGCCCATGACTATGCCTGTGAAAACCCTGGTGGTGGGCTCGCGCTTTGGCCAGTTCTACGCCGTTGGTGTGGCTGCGGCCGAGCACCTGGAACTGGTCGGGGTGCTGGGGCAGGGCAGTCGTCGCTCCCGCGCACTGGCTCGCTATCTCGAAGTGCCGTGTTTCGAGGCCTTGGCCCACGTACCCGCCGACACACAACTGGCTTGCGTAGCGGTGGGCGGCGCAGCAAGGGGCGAACAGGGCCCCGCCTTGGCGCAAGCACTGATGGAGCGGGGCATTGATGTGCTGATCGAGCACCCGTTGCTGCCCCAGGAACTGCAAGACTTGCTGAGCACGGCGGCGCGCCTGCATCGGCGCTGCCTGCTCAACAGTTTCTACCCGCAGTTGCCGTGCGTGGCGCGGTTCATCGAGCTGGCGCGACAGCTGCATCGTCAACAGGGCATTCGCCATATCGACGCCGACTGCGCGGTGCAGGTGAGTTACGCGACCCTCGATGTGCTGGCGGCGCTGTTGGAATCGGTAGGCCCATGGTCGGTGGACTGCGTGGCACCGGCGCTGTCGGCCTGGCGGGATATCAGCCTGGTCATGGCGCAAGTGCCGGTGTCGTTGCGCGTGCTCAATGAGTTGGCCGCCAATGATGACGGGCGCATGCAGAGGTTGCAGCGCATCAGCATCGCCACTGACAGCGGCACGTTGCTGTTGGCCTCGCCCCACGGACCGTTGCTGTGGCTGCCGGCCGTGCGTGCGCCGGTGCAAGATGCCGACGGGGTGTTCGACCTGTTTGGGCCGCAGGCCGATGAGTCGCTGCCGTGCGCCGAAGTGTTGGAGGCCGCGGCGGCGGATTGGGCGCAGGTTTACCGCCGCATCTGGCCGACAGCTGCGGCCAGTGCATTGCAACCGCTGATCACGGGGGTGGGGCTGGCGCGCCTGCAACAGCGCAGCCTGGAAGTGGTGAGGTTATGGCAACAGGTGACGGCGACGCTCGGGTTCCCGCAGCAGCCGTCGCTGACGTTACCGGCGGCCGGCCTGGCCCAGGCGTTGGAGCACGTCCGATGAGCCACTTGAGCGAAATGCTGCGTCCTTTCCGTGCGCGCTTAGGGGCGGCGATCGCGTTGCAGGCCGTCGCCGGGATCTGCTCGCTGCTGCCGCTGATAGCCTTGGCGCAACTGGCGGACAGCTTGCGCCAGGCGCCGCCGCTGGCGTCTTCGGCACTGAACTGGGTGGTGGTGGCGGTGGTGGCGTCAGCGCTGTGGTTGTGCGGCCAGACCCTGGCCTTGCACCTGACCCATCAGGTGGACGCCGACCTGTGTGACCGTCTGCGCGTGCGCCTGGCCGAGCATCTGCAACGCTTGCCCTTGGGCTGGTTTGCACGGCTGGGGCCCGAGGGCGTCACCCGTTACGCCGAGCAGGATGTGCGGGCCTTGCACCAACTGGTGGGCCATGCGCCGACCGACCTGGTCAACCTGTTGTTGATTCCCATGGCCACCCTGGCCTACCTGCTGTGGAGCAACAGTGTCCTGGCGCTCTGGTGCCTGCTGCCGTTGGCATTGGGCGTGTTGGGCTATTGGCGCCTGGGCTCGGCGCATTACCGCGAGGACGTGGCCCAGCGCAATGGCGCAATCCAGCGGTTGTTCAGCGACTACAGCCAGTTCGCCGGCAACCTGGGCCTGGTCCGGCAATTTCCCAGCGCGGGCATTCATCGCCGTGTGCAAGAGGCGGTGCAGCAGTTTGATCAGCGCTTCAGCCATTGGGTGAGCCGCGCCGGTCATCTTGCTGCGCTGATCCAGGTCCTGCTCAGCGCACCGTGGCTGTTGGCCTGGGTGGTACTTGGCACACTATTTATCGGCGTGAGCGAAGTGGGCGCCGTGCAGGTGTGCGGCTTTTTGCTGCTGGTGCGCGCCATGGCAGCGCCGGTATTGGCGCTGGGGCACGGCTTTGATGCGCTGAACAACGCGCGCGCAAGTGCCCGACGCCTACAGGAGGTGTTGAGTACACCGCCGTTGATCGAACCCGACGCGCCGCAATCGCCTCGGGACGCCAGCGTGGAGATGCTCGATGTGAGCTTCTCCCAGGGTGATGTCACGGTACTGAAGGCGATCAACCTGCGCCTGGAACCGGGCACTACCACCGCGCTGGTGGGGCCTTCCGGCGCGGGGAAAAGCACCTTGGCCGGTTTGATCGCCCGCTTTATGGACGTCGACAGCGGGCATGTGCGCGTGGGCGGGGTGGATGTTCGGCAGATCGCCAGCCGCCAATTGCAGCAGCATCTGGCGCTGGTGTTTCAGCAGGCGGGGGCATTGCGCCTGTCACTGGCGCAAAACATCGCCCTGTATCAGCCGCACGCCAGTGAAAAACAGATTCGCGCCGCGGCCAAGGCGGCCTGCCTGGATGACTGGATCATGGGGTTGCCCAAGGGCTACGCCAGCGTGGTGGACGATGATGTGCGGCTGTCCGGCGGCGAATTGCAGCGCCTGGCGATTGCGCGGGCGCTGCTGTCGCGTGCGCCGATCATGTTGCTCGACGAACCCACCTCCGCCACCGACCCGCAGACCGAGCGCGCCTTGCGTACTGCACTGCGCGACGACGCAGCCGGGCGCACGCGGCTGATCATCGCCCATCGCCTGGAAACCATCGCCCATGCCGAGCAGATCCTGGTGCTCTGCGAAGGGCGCATTGTGCAGCGCGGATGTCATGCACAGTTGTTGGCCGTGGACGGCCTGTACCGCCAGCTGTGGGACGAGCAAATGTCGACGGCCGATCAACTGGAGTTCGTGTCATGAGTGTACTTTCGCCGTTGCGTCATTTGCCCGACCAGGCCCGGCGCGTACTGCGCGGCGCCCTGGGGTGGATGCTACTGGCCGCCGTGCTGGATGGCTTGGCGGGGTTGGCGCTGGTGCCGCTGATACTGGCCTGGTTCGATCAACAGAGTGTGCAGCCAAGTGTGCTGCTGTTGCTGGGGCTGACGTTGCTGCAGGCCTTGGTCAGCTACGTTGCCCAGCGCCGTGGTTATCTGGCGGGAGCCGGGTTGGCGGCCGGCCTGGTCTCGCAACTGGTGCAACAGCTGCCGCGCTTGCCATTGGCGCGTCAGGGCCAGTTGGAAGACTTGGTGCGCGGGCCGGTCTTCAACAGCATGGGCATCCCGGCGCACTTGCTGGCGCCGCTGGTAACGGCGCTGGTGACGCCGACGATGGTGGTGCTGGGGCTGATCTTTATTGAACCGCGTTTGGCGCTGGCGTTGGCCCTGGCTTATCTGCCGTTGTTCGCCCTGCTGCGTTGGGCCGGGCGACGTAGCCTGGCGCTGGAGCAACTGCGCCAGCAAGTCGACCGTCGCGCCGGGCAGTTGCTGCAGACATTCGCGCAGCAACAGGCCTTGATCCGCAGCGCCGGTGATGCCAGCCAGGGCCAGTTGGCGTTGCGTCAGGCCTTGCACGAGCAACACCAGGCCACGCACCGTCTCAACCGCCGCGCGCTGCCCAGCGGGCTTGGCTTTGCGGCGGCGGTGCAGGTGGTGTTTTCGCTGGTGTTGGCAGGTGGCGTGCTGGCGGTGGCGGCGGGGCAGTTATCCGGCGCGCTGTTGGTGGCGGTGTTGGTGTTGCTGGTGCGCTTCATCGAACCGCTGTCGCAACTGGCTTACCTGGACCAGGCTTTGCGTATGGCGTGGCAGGCGTTATCTCAAGTGCTCGCGGTGTTAGCCGTGCCGACGCTGCACAGCCCGCACCCCGGAGAGCAGCCTCAGGATGCAAGTTTGCAAGGGCAAGGCTTGAATATCTGCGGCGAAGGCGGCGAGCAGTTGCTCAAGGATGTGGACATCCATTGCGCGCCGGGAACGTTCACGGCGATTGTCGGTCCGTCGGGCGCGGGTAAAAGTACTCTGCTGGCCTTGCTGGGGCGTGGCATGGACCCGCAGACCGGCGCAGTACGACTCGGCCAGGTGGACATTCGCCAGCTAAGCGAACACACCTTGGCCAACCACCTCACGCAAGTGTTCCAGAACAGCGGGCTGTTTGCCGGCAGCCTGCTGTGGAATGTCAGCATGGCCCGGCCGCAAGCCACGCCTGCGCAACTGCAACACGCCGCCAAGGATGCTGCATTGGATGAGGTGCTCAGCAGCCTGCCGCAGGGTTGGCACAGTGAGGTGGGGCCGGGCGGCGCATTACTCTCGGGCGGCCAGCGGCAACGGGTCGGCCTGGCGCGCGCGCTGCTGTCCCCGGCGCCGATCCTGTTGCTTGACGAACCCACCGCCAGCCTCGATGCGCGCTGCGAAGCACGGGTCAATCGCAGCCTGCAGGCGCTGCATGGCAGGCGCACCGTGGTGTTGGTGTCGCACAACCCGATGTTGGTGCGCGGTGCCGATCAGATCCTGGTGCTGGAAGGCGGCAGCGTCAGTGGCTGCGGCAGTCACGAGCAGTTGCTGGCCACGCACCGCTGGTATGCGCAGTTCGTCGAGCAAAACCTGCCGGGCAGCCATTGAAAAAGTCCCTTAATCGAAAAGTCGCAGCGTTCGTTTAAACGATACTAATGCGAATTATTATCGATAAAGAGGCTGGGCAATGTCACACCGGGGAGCAACAAAGGCGGGGCGGGGTTTCCAACGTAATGGGGCGCAACTGGGGATGGTGCTGGTGCTGGGCCTGAGCCCGTTGGCACAGGCGATTGCGACCGTGCAATTGCCTGACATCAAGGTCGCGGGTGACGACACCTCGGGCGAGGTGACCCCGCCCGGCGTGACCACCATCGGCAAGCTACCGCTCAAACTGCGGGAAACGCCGCAGTCGGTGAGCGTCATCGACCACGAGCGCATCGAGCAGCAAAACCTGTTCAGCCTCGATGAAGTGATGCAGCAGGCCACTGGCGTGACGGTGCAGCCGTTCCAGCTGCTGACCACCGCGTACTACGTGCGTGGCTTCAAGATCAACTCTTTCGAATTGGACGGTGTGCCGGCGATGCTCGGTGAAACCGCCGGTTCGCCTCAGGACATGGCGGTGTATGAGCGCGTCGAAATCCTGCGTGGCTCCAATGGTTTGCTGCACGGCAGCGGTAACCCGGCGGCCACGGTCAACCTGGTGCGCAAGCGCCCACAAAAGGCATTCGCCGCCAGCACCACCCTCAGCGGCGGCACCTGGGACCGTTACCGTGGCGAAGTGGATGTCGGCGGGCCGCTGACCCAGACTGGCAACGTGCGTGGGCGTGTGGTGGCGGCCTACGAGGATCGCGACTACTTCTACGATGTCGGCAAGCAAGACACCCAGTTGCTCTACGGCATCACCGAATTCGACCTGAGCCCCGACACCCTGCTGACCCTGGGCGCGCAATACCAGACCATCGATTCGGTGACCAACATGGCCGGCGTGCCCATGGCCAAGGACGGGTCGAGCCTGAACCTGTCGCGCTCCACCTATCTGGACGTGGACTGGGACCGCTTCAAGTGGACCACGCGCCGGGTGTTCGGCTCTCTTGAGCAGCAACTGGATCACGACTGGAAAGCCAAGGTCGCCGCCGAATACCAGGATGCCGACTCAAGCCTGCGCTATGCCGGTGCTTTTGGCGCCATCGACCCGCTCACCGGCGATGGCGGTGGCTTGATGGGCGCTGCGTATAAATTCAGCAGCACCCAAAAGAGCGTGGATGCCTCGGTCAATGGGCCGTATTCGTTGTTTGGCCGCAGCCATGAGTTGCTGTTGGGCACCAACTACAGCCACGGCGAAACCGAGCAGCGCACCGCCCAGTTCACCACATCGCTCAATGTGCCGGTGAATGTCTATCGCTGGGACCCGAGCAGTGTGCCCAAACCCGGTATCGGCGCCTACAAGTCGCCCGGTTCCACGACGACCACTTCCAAGGGCGTCTACGCGCTGACCCGCTACAAACTGCTCGATCCGTTGACCCTGGTCATCGGCGGCCGGGCCAGTTGGTGGGACCAGAACGCGCCGACCAGCCACTTCACCCCCGGCCGGGAAATAACCCCGTATGGCGGCTTGATCTGGGACTTTGCGCAGAACTGGTCGTGGTACGCCAGCTACGCCGAGGTCTACCAGCCGCAGACCGGGCAAACCTCGAGCGGCGACCTGCTCAAGCCGGTGGAGGGCAAGACCTATGAAACCGGGATCAAGGGCGAGTTGGCGGACGGGCGTTTGAATGTGTCGCTGGCGGTGTTCCGTATCGACCTGGAGAACAACCCGCAGGTCGATCCGGACCACCCGGGTGTGGGGCCGACCACCTATTACATCAGCGGCGGCAAGGTGCGCAGCCAGGGCTTCGAGCTGGAGAGCAGCGGTTATATCACCCCCGAATGGAACGTCTCCGCCGGTTATACCTACACCAGCACCGAGTACCTCAAGGACACCAACGCTTCGGGTGAGCGCTATGCCAGCTTCACGCCGCGCCACATGGCGCGGGTGTGGACCCAGTACGAGTTGCCGTGGCAGGACCGCCGCTGGAGCGTCGGTGCCGGCGTGCAGGCGCAAAGTGATTACTCCACCCAATCCGGCGCTGTGACCCTGGAGCAGGGCGGCTATGCCTTACTCAATGCGCGGGTCGCCTACCGCATCGACGAGCATTGGACTGCCGCGGTCAACGGCAACAACCTGGCGGACCGCAAGTACTACCAGAGCCTGTCCAACGTCAATTGGAACAACCGCTATGGCGAACCGCGCAGCCTCAATCTGACCCTGCGAGGTACGTTCTGATGGCCGCGCCGGTCCTCGGTTCCTGGCCGCTGCGCATTTGTCTGGCGCTGGCGGGCAGTGTGCTCAGCAGCCTGCAACTGGCCGTCCTGCTGGCGCGGCATTATCCGTGGGGCGGTGGGCTGGAGCGGCTGTATGCCGGCGTGTTCCTGGGCTTGGGGTTTCTGGTGACGGTACTGCTGTGGTCGTTGCTGGCGCCGGATCGCAAACGCGTGGTGTGTCGCTCCAGCGTCTGGCTGCTGCTGTTTACGCCCTGGCTGCTTTGGGATGGAGCCTGGCGATGAACCTGATGGGCGCACCGAGGGCATTGGTTCAGCGTGTACACGCCGGGGCAGGCGGGGTGTTTGGGGTACTGCTGTTCGTGATCCTGCTGACGGGGGCGTGGAGCATGGCCCATGAAGACTTGCGCGCCTGGTTTCGCGGCCCGGCGGCGTTGGCTCACGGGCCAGCGCTACCGGTCGCGCAATGGCCGGCTATCGCTCGCGAGCGCGGCCTGGCGCTCGGTGAATTGCGCATTCGTTTGCCGGACAGTAGCCACTCGGTGGTCGAGTTGTGTGCATCGCCCAAGGACTGCACGGTCGCCTTGGACCCCGTCAGCGGCCGTGAGCTGGCGTCAGGCAACGCGGCGGATATCCTGTTCAACCTGCACAAAAGTCTGTTCATCGGTTTTCCCGGCCGGATTTTGATCAGCTTGTTGGGCGTGGTGTTGTTGCTGATGATCTGGGCAGGCAGTGCATTACACAGTGGGCGCCTGCAAGACCTCAAGCGCCTGCGGCGCGACCGTGGGGCACGGGTGTTCGCCCATGACTTGCACAGCCTGATCGGCCGTTGGTGCGGGCCCTGGTTGCTGCTGTTTGGTATCACTGGCGCGTTGTCCGGCCTGGGGGCGCTCGGCACCTTGGGGCTTGCCGCGCAGGCGTTCCCGGGCGCGCCGCAGCAAGCGTTCATGCAGTTGCTGGGGGCACCGCCGCAGGTCGACCGAACAACGGCTTCGGCGCCGGCGGTCGACCTGGATCAGTTGCTGCGCCAGGACGCCGTCGCCCATCCGGGGTTCTCTGCTCAAAACGTCGCCTTGCACCACTGGGGTGAGCCGGATGCCTGGGTGGAAGTGAGCGGTATCCAACAAGGCCTGCCCAGTACGGCCGTCTTTGAACGGCATGCCTATCGCGCCGCTGACGGCCTCGCCGTCGGCTCCAGCAGCGCCAGCGGGCGCGGTCTGTGGTTGCAGGCGTTTATTGCGGTGCAGCCGCTGCACTTTGCCGACTACCGCTGGGTGCCTGTTGGCGGGTCACTGCTGCGTGCCGTGCATTTCGGCATGGCGTTGGCGGCGGCGGGGTTGGTGCTCAGCGGCTTGTACCTGTGGCTGGAGCGTCGACGCCTCAAGGCCGGCGGCGGTTGGCAGGTGCTACTGCGCCTGGTGATCGGCGGCGGTGGCGGGTTGCTGGCGGCCACGGCGGTATTGCTCTGCGCGGGGGCGCTGGGCAGTGCCAACCTGGCGTGGTGGTTCTGGGGCGGTTGGCTTGCCAGCCTGCTGCTGGCCTGCCTGATGCCCCCCAGGCGTCAACCGCTGCACCTGCTGCTGGCCGTGACGGGCCTGGGCTTCCTGGCGGCGGCGCTGCTGCACCTGGCCGGCAGCCTGAAACAAGGCAGCGTGCCGCTGTGGCCCATCGATCTTGTGTTGCTGCTGTGCGCGGCCAGTGCCCTGTGGGCATTGCGGCGCCTGATTTCTTTTACGCGTGCGGCACGGGCTGCCGCCGCCAATGTTGCCTGAGGGGAGACTTGTAATGCTGGATCTGTTGAAACATTGGCGCATGGTGCTGACCTTTGCACTGTTGTACCTGTCCCAAGGCATTTGCTTCGGCATCGCCATGGATGCCTTGCCGACCCTGCTGCGTCATGACGGCGCGGCGCTCCACGCCTTGGCCTTCCTGCCGTTGGTGGGGATACCGTGGGTGGTCAAGTTCCTCTGGGCGCCCCAGGTGGATAACCATTGGAGCCCACGCCTGGGACGGCGCCGCAGTTGGATCATTCCCATGCAGATACTGGTGCTGCTGTGCATTGCCTGCCTGGCAAGCATCGGCCTGCGCGTCGAGACGGCGGGCATCGCCGTGGGCCTGCTGATTGTTGCCTCGCTGGCAAGCGCCACCCAGGACATCGCCACCGACGGCATGGCGGCCGAGTACTTTAGCGGCAACATGCTCGCGCGGATTAACGCCATCCAAGTGGGCGGCACCATGGTCGGCTTCTTCGTTGGCGGCGCCGGCACCTTGCTGCTTAGCGGCTACCTGGGGCAAACCAGCGCGTTCAGTCTGCTGGCTTTGGTGCCGTTGTTGAGTCTGGTGTGCGTCGGCTGGCTGCACGTGGCACCGGCCAAGGAAAAACAGCCAGATGTGGCGCATGCCTCATTATGGCGGTTTATCAAGCGGCCGAAGGCGCTGGCGCTGGTGGTGCTGGCCTTGTTGTCGGCCATGACGTCAGTGTCGGGTTTTGGCTTGTCAAAGCTGTTCCTGAATGACGCCGGTTGGTCCTTGCAGGCTATCGGCCAACTGGGCATGAGCGGCGGCGTGGTCACCATCGTCCTCGGCTGCGGCGGTGGTGCGTGGTTGATCCGGGTGTTGGGGCTGTGGCCGACGTTCATCCTGGCGGTGGGCATGGCCGGCGCTGCCGCGTTGACCTGGCTGCTGCAAGCCAACGGCATGCTTGCCACGCAAACCGGACTGATCTGGTTGGCCGTGGGCCTGGGCTCGTTCGCGACCGGTGCCACCTCGGTGGTGATCATGACTGCCTCCATGGCCTTCGCCGCGCAAAGCGACCAGGCCGGTACGGACATGACCGCCGTGCAAAGCACGCGTGATCTGGGGGAAATGCTGTCTTCGACCTTGCTGGTGGGGTTGACTGCGCAGGCGGGGTATAGCGGTGGGTTTCTTGCGGGGATGGTGATGGCGATCCTGGCGTCGTTGGTGGCGTTGAATGTGTCACGTCAACGTGTGGGGGAAAGGGCCGCGGGCTGATTGATAGGTTGGGCGATCGTCAAAGGCGCTCAACGGGTCAATCAGTGCGAATGCTCGTGATCTTCCGATCATCAAGCGTGCGGCGCGGAGCCGCAGTGAGTGCGCGCCTGCTGGCGTTATAAAAGGGGTACATACAAGCCTGATATTGTTCCGTAGGATGCTCCCGCCAGGACGCTACTACAAATTAATAGCCCGTCGATCGAGCTGTTAGCGCCCAACGTGCCCATGAGGGGCCTTTTGGGCCCACGTGTTCGCTACCCAGCGCGCTTTGATTGACTCGACGGGACCTCGGCCTAAATGTCTTATCTTGAATCTGGCGATTGTCCGGTGACCTTCAGGCAATCGAAGAAGGTGATAGTCGCGACAGTCGTTGGCAATGGCCTGGTGATCTACGACTTCACGGTATACAGCTTTTCTGCCGTGATCATCGGCAAGCTGTTTTTCCCATCGGACAGTTCGTTCGCCTCGTTGCTGATGGCATTGTTGACGTTTGGCATCGGTTTCGCGATGCGCCCGCTGGGCGCAATCGTGATCGGCAACCTCGCCGACCGCAAAGGGCGAAAAGCCGGCTTGAATGTCACCAATCTATTGATGGCAGCCGGTACCGCCTTGATCGCGTTCATGCCGACGCATGCATCGATCGGCGTCACCGCAACGGTGTTGCTGGTGCTCTCGCGGTTGCTGCAGGGGTTCGCGACCGGAGGGGAGATCGGCGTGTCGTCCGTGGTGCTGATGGAGCTGGCGGCGCGCAATCAACGCTGCTATCTGGTCAGTTGGCGTTCTGCCAGCCAGGCGGCCGCGGTTTTGGTGGGAGCGGTTGTCGGTGCCACCACGACCGCATTGCTGACCCCCGAACAGTTGCTGGCCTGGGGCTGGCGTATTCCTTTCGTGCTTGGGCTTTTGATTGCGCCGTTTGGGTGGTTCATTCGGCGCAATATGGTGGAGACAACACGGCGTGGTATCCAGTCGCCGTCGCTGCGTGTCTTGCTGAAAAACCACCGCCCCCAGCTATTGCTGGGGATCTTGATGATGGCAACCCCCACCGCAAGCATCTACCTGATGGTGCTCTACATGCCGACCTATCTGGTCCGCACGTTAGGCCTGTCGCCGAGCATGAGCTTGCTTTCGGCGTGCTTTTCCAGTGCGATGCTGTTCATTGCCGCGCCATTGTTTGCGCGGTTCGCCGACCGGCTGCCGCGACGCAAGCCGACCCAATACGTGACGATGATCCTCAGCATCCTGTTGGTCTATCCGGTGTTCCTGGCCTTGACCCATGGGGTCGGCGAGCTGGCTTCCTTGCTGATCATCGGCATCTATTCGGCTGTCGCGATGGGCAACAACGGCGTCGCTACCGTCATGATCATGGAGGCTTTTCCGGCGCATCACCGGGCCACGGGGATGTCGATGGTCTACAGTTTCGGCGTGACGATCTTCGGGGCGTTCTGCCCGTTTTTTGTGACGTGGTTGATCGGAGTTACCCAGAACGCAATGGCGCCTTCCTGGTATCTGCTGGGCGCGCTATTGGTCAGCCTGTTCGCACTGGTGAAATTTCCAGCGCGCCAGCCGGCTCACTGATCGATTCGGCCAACGACGTTACGGTGCCCCGGCATAGCGTTGCCCATTCGCTGTGTCGCCATCCGGCGATGATCCTGCGGCGCCAGGTCATAGCGACGACGAAACGCGCGGGTAAACGCCGATGCGCTGTTAAAGCCCAGGCTGTAGGCGATCTCAATCACCTGGCGGTCCGGATAGCGCACCAGTTCGTCCGCGGCTTCACGCAGACGGCAGTTGAGGATGTAGCGACCCAACCCTCCCTCATGCTGGAACAGACGGTAGAGCGTGGCGCGAGGCAGCTGCATGGCCGTCAGCACGTACTCTGGCGTCAGCCAGGGTTGATACAGGTTGTTCTGCACATAACGCCTGGCTTTATCGAACATCGCACTGCGCGCCGCCGCCCGCACGTGCCCACCCAGCTTGGCCTGTTTCGAGAAGGCCGCGAGCATGAGTTGAACGGCGGTATCGAATGTCGACGCGGCCTCGGCGCTGCTGATAACCGGCAGTTTTCTGGAAAACGCCTCGACATGCTCGATCATCAATTGGGTCATAGGCGTCGTATTCTCGAAGACACGCCCGTGGATCGACTCGGCATGCGGCAGCGCCGCTTCCACCACCGGGCGCGAGACAAAGAAGGTCAATACGCGGCAACGCCCCCGGCTCATTTTGATCGGCTGGTTCATGTCCATGGCAACGATGCTCGCCCTGGCGGACACGCCATGTTCCTGGGGGCCGCCTCGAATGGACTCCATTGCGCCTTGGGTGAAGACCTGGAAAACATAGTCCCGGACCTTGTCGGTAGAGATGCGCGCAATCGAACGGTCGAGCAACAAGGCGTCGCTTGAGCAGTCGGTGAAGACGCGATCACCCAATTTGTAGCGGTCAATGCTCGCGTTGAAGGGCGTGGTGGTTGCGTGGGATGTAGGCAGGACGTCGATGACGTGTCCGACCCGATCACGCCAGGCCAGCAGTTGGTTGGCAACCGGCTCGGCGCTGACCTCGAAGTGATCATGGGCGTGCCTGGAGCCGACGTGTTTAGGGGCGCATATCAGTGAGGCTGGTTTGTTCATGGATTCACTACAACCCGGAAAGCCTATGTTCACGCCCCGTGAACAGGCGTTGCATCTTCCCACTGTACGTCCGTGCTACCTAGCGGCAGCCAGTCAGAATGGGTTGTTGTGCTCCTTATAACCGGTTTCTCCATGAAAGTAATGACAATCCCTCTTGTATCCAACTTGTTGCGTACTTTCTGGCGGCGGCAAGAGCCGGGCAGGGCGCCTGAAAATAATTGAAAAGTTGCAACGCAGGGTCAAGCCATCTGCAAGGCGCTTGATAGATTGACGCGAATTCGAATTTGACAGCGTTTATGTGTTTCCACGCTGTGAACGCGTGCGCTTGTTTCTCAAGCAAAGTGCGCTGGGTATTGGCCTTGTTATTTTCGGCGCGATGATCTGAACGGGTACGTTAAACCGGCGAGTACTTCAGGTGTTCACCCGATGGCCCCGGCGCCTTGGCTGACACATGCTTGTCCGACGCTTCAACGCGCGGGGCTTTGGCTTGGCGGATTACAGCCGCGGTGGGCGGAATATCGGGCCTTGGATCAATCAATGAAGATCGTCACCGCTGCATAAATCAACCCGGCATCGGCGGCGATTTTTTTTACGCGGCAACGATGTATCAAACAACCTATTGAAGTAAGGAGTAACGGATGAGTTGCCTCGACCGGGAAGTAGGTTCGTTTGCGATCAGTTTGACTCATCCTGCTGGCGTTAATCCTCGGGAAGGGCTGGCTTTTTCCCTCGCGCAAATCGAAGTGGATAAATTGAACAATATCCACGCCGAGTCCGGAGTGGATTGGCAGAAAGTCGCCGATGCCTGTGTAAAAGTGCTGCGAGAAGAGGGCAAGGACTTTAATGCCGCGGTCTGGTTGTTATGTGCCTGGACCACTCTGCAAGGCATTTCCGGCCTGGCGACCGGCGTGCATATAGTGCGCGAAATGCTTGAGCTGTATTGGGAGACCCTGACCCCGCCGCCGGCTCGATTGCGTGCCCGGCGCAACCAGGCCGAGTGGATGCTCGAGTGGCTCGCCGTAAAACTTGAAGCCAACTTCGAAGCGGTGCCCGGGGAACAATTGGCGCAGTTGCTTGAAGACTGGGACGCTATCGATCGCCATTGGCGCGACCGTGACGCCGACGGCCCAAGCTTTTTTGCGTTGCGTCGTCGTCTATCGCAGTTGCCCGTGCAAGCGGGTGTCGAGCCAATAGCGGTGACGGCGGAAGAGGTTCCAGCGGCAGTCGATGCGCCTACAGCGCTCCCGACGCCGGTTGCGCACGCCCCTTCGGCGCCGCTCCCGGCCCTTGTGCCGGCTCCGCCATTGGGCCGTCTTGAGAGCGATGAAGCCATCGAGAACGCGGTCAATAGCGTGTTTGCCGCGCTTGCACCGCTGCTGGGGTTTTGCCTGGAGTCTCGGGCGACCTTGCCGTTGCTGTTTCGCCTCAATCGTCAATTGGCGTGGACGACCCTGGAGCAGGTCCCTCCTGCGCAAGGCTACACGACGCGCGTGCCGCCGCCTTCGGACGCGGAACTCGAAAGTTTCAGCCGCTTGCAGAGCGTTGGCGAGCCGCTGGACATCGTGCGTTTTTGCGAAGGTCGGTTACCAAGTTATCCGTGCTGGCTGGACCTCAATCGGGCCAGTCACGCCGCGCTCTTGAGGCTCGGTTCGGCGGCGCAGGCCGGTGCTGCCAGCCTGGCCCTGGAAACCCGTCATTTTCTGGCGCGCCTGCCGGCGCTGGTCGAGCTGACATTCGCCGACGGCCAGCCGTTCGCCGACGGCGCGACCCGCAGTTGGCTCGAAGGTTTGGCACCGGCGGCCGGCAGCGGCGCCACGGATGGGCTGCAAACGCTGATCGATGAAGTCGCGCGTGATGCCGCCGAAGGCCGTTTGAACGAAGCGTTGGCGCGCTTGCAGAGCGCCGTGCGAGAGGCGGGCAGCGGCCGCGAGCGGTTTCGCCTGCGCGCTGCCCAATGCCATCTGCTACAGCGTTTCGACCCGCGCGCGCAGTTGGGTGTTGCCTTGGATGTGTTGCTCCAGGAAGCGACGGAGCAGGGCCTCGATCGTTGGGAGCCGGAGCTGGTCCGGCCGTTGTTGGAGTTGGCACTGGCGCATGACGACGGCGGTTCGAGAGCGCTGTGGGCGCAACAGTTGGCTGCAATGGATTTGCCGGCGTTCTGGCGTTTGGCCAGCCCGCCGGCAAGTTGAATGGGCAACAGGCAATACCTGGCAGGCGTGTGCATATCCATGCCATGAGTTTTCTAACGGCTGCGTTGAGCGAGTCCGGTAAACAGGAGTGAGATTTAATGGCTAGTGAAGGTTCGGTCGCGCCTAAAGAGCGCGTCAATATTGTTTACAGCTCTGACACCGGCGGCGCGCAGGAACAGGTCGAGCTGCCGCTCAAGCAACTGGTGATCGGCGACTTCACCTTGCGTGAAGACGACACGCCGGTTGAAGACCTCAAACCGATCCGCGTCGACAAAGACAACTTCACCGATGTGCTCAAGGGCCAGAACCTGAGCCTGCAGTTGGCGGTACCCAATCATCTGGCGGAAAACGCGCCGGAGGACGAGCAGATCCCGGTCTCGCTGACCTTCCAGTCCATTCGCGATTTTGAGCCGGATGCCATCGTGGCCCAGGTTCCCGAGTTGCAGCAACTGATCGCCCTGCGGGATTCGCTCAAGGCCTTGAAAGGGCCGATGGGTAACTTGCCGGAGTTTCGCAAACAGCTGCAGGCCCTGATGAACGATGACGGGGCCCGCGAGCGTTTGCTCTCGGAACTTGGCGTAAAGGACAAGGAATAACCCATGAGCGAAGAAAAGAGTCAGGCAGCGAGCACGACCGGCCAGGCGGTCGAGTCGGTTTCCCTGTTGGATCAGTTGGTGGAAGCGACGCGCGTCAAGCCGGGCGACGAGGCGTATGCCGTCACCCGTCAGGGCCTCGAAGCGTTTGTCACCGAACTGCTCGAGCCGGCCCGGCAGGCCGAGAAGGTCAGCGCCGGGTTGATCGACGACATGATCGCCACGCTGGATGCCAAGCTGTGCCGGCAGGTCGACGCGATCATTCACCACCAGCAGTTCCAGAAGCTGGAGTCGTCCTGGCGCTCGCTGAAGTTTCTGGTCGACCGCACGGATTTTCGCGAGAACAACAAGCTGGAAATCCTCAGCGTGTCCAAAGAGAAGCTGCTCGAAGATTTCGAGGATGCGCCGGAGATCACCCGTTCGGGTCTGTACAAGGCGGTGTACACCGCCGAGTTCGGCCAGTTCGGCGGCCAGCCGTTCGGCTCGATCATCGGTAACTACGAGTTCAACCCCGGCCCGCAGGACATGAAGTTGCTGCAGTCGGTCGCCGCGATTTCGGCCATGTCCCACACGCCCTTCATCGCCGCGGCCGGCCCGCAGTTCTTCGGCATCGACAGCTTTGCCGACCTGCACAACCTCAAGGATCTGCAAGCCGTCTTCGAGGGGCCGCAGTTCACCAAATGGAATGCCTTTCGTGAAAGCGACGACGCGCGTTTCGTTGGCCTGACATTGCCGCACTTCCTGCTGCGCACGCCCTATGGCGAAGACACGGTCCCTGCCAAGACGTTCCGCTACAACGAGAACGTCGGTGGCGGCAACCAGGACTTCCTGTGGGGCAACGCTGCGTTTGCCTTTGCCAGTCGCCTGTCCGACAGCTTTGCCCAGTACCGCTGGTGCGCCAACGTCATTGGCCCACAGGGCGGCGGCACCGTCGGTGATTTGCCGATCTACAACTACGAGGCCATGGGCGAAACCCAGACCAAGATCCCGACCGAAGTGCTGATTTCCGAGCGCCGCGAGTTCGAGCTGGCCGAGCAGGGGTTTATCGCACTGACCATGCGCAAGAACACCGATAACGCGGCGTTCTTCTCCGCCAACTCGTGCCAGAAGCCCAAGTTCTTCGGCAATGACAAAGAAGGCAAGGAAGCCGAGCTGAACTACAAGCTGGGCACCCAACTGCCGTACATCTTTGTGGTCAGTCGCCTGGCCCATTACATCAAGGTCATCCAGCGCGAAAACATCGGCACCTGGAAAGAGCGTGGCGACCTGGAGTCCGAACTCAACACCTGGATTCGCCAGTACGTGGCCGACATGGATAACCCCGCCGCCGGTGTGCGCAGCCGTCGCCCACTGCGTCAGGCGGAGATTACCGTCAGCGACGTCGAAGGCGATCCAGGCTGGTACCGCGTCGGTTTGAAAGTCCGTCCGCACTTCAAGTACATGGGCGCGTCTTTCACGCTGTCGCTGGTGGGCAAGCTCGACAAGAGCTGATCGGTAGCGCGAATGGGCAACGCCGCCGTTGCCCATTCAGGTGTTCACCCGAGGGTCATTGCCTCGGCGTTTCCATAAGATGGATTCAACGCAGCGAGACAGGGCCAGAGGCGCTGATCGATGCCTGAAAACTCACTGATTAAACCCGGAGTACACGTTATGCCAATGCCATGCTACTTGAGTATCGAAGGCCAGAACCAAGGCAAGATCGAAGGTTCCAGCACGGTTACCGGTCATGAAGGAAAGATCCTTGTTCAGGCCGTCGAACACCTGATCGATATTCCCAAGAACCCGCAGACCGGCCTGCCGGCCGGCAAGCGTGTCCACCAGGGCATGACCCTGACCAAGGAAATCGATAAGTCTTCTCCAAAGCTGCTGCAAGCCCTGACCTCCGGCGAGCAACTCAAGTCGGTAGTCCTGGAGTTCTATCGGATCTCGCCTAAAGGCACCGAAGAAAAGTACTACACCATCACCCTGAGCAATGCCGTGCTCGTTTCGGCCCGCACCTGGGTGCCGAACGTGTTGAGCCCTGAGTTCAAGCAAATGGGCCATATGGAAGACATCGGCATCACCTACGAAAAAATCGTCTGGACCTGGGTGCCGGACGGTATCGAAGCCGAAGACTCGTGGTTGGCGCCAAAAGCGTAAGCCAGGCTCGACAGTTCAATGCCGCCCTGGTCCAGGGCGGTGTTCTTGTTATTGCAGAAGGTACACCGCGTTGAGAGAAAAGCGATTGCTGGAGCGCATCACAAGCCTGCAGGCCGAAACCGGTCGCACGCACCTGACCCAGGCTGAAGTGTTGACGCAGTCGATCGTCCAGCATCTGCAACGCATTTTGAATACCCGGCGCGGCAGCGTGCCGATTGACGCCGAGTTTGGCGTACCCGACTTCACCAATCTGGCCGGTTCGTTTGCGACCGGCGAGACCACGCAAATAATCGAGAACATGACGCGCATGATCGCCCGCTACGAGCCTCGCTTGAAATCGCCGCGCATTCTGGTCGCCGAAGGTGCCCAGGAAGTGTTGTCGCTGAGTTTCAGTCTTGAGGGCGTGGTGTCGATCGACGATCGGGACATTCCTATTCACCTGGCAACGCGTGTGTCTTCGGACGGTCGCGTGTCCCTGGCGATGCACTAAGTCATGCTCAACAGCCATTATCAAAGTGAACTCAACCAACTGCGGCGTCTGGCCGATGAGTTTGCCCGCCGCAACCCGGCCCTGGCGCCGCTGCTGGGGGTGGACTCGGCCAATGACCCGGACGTCGAACGCTTGCTCGAAGGCGTGGCGTTTCTCACCGGGATGGTTCGCCAACGGTTGGACGACGAGTTTCCCGAGTTCATTCAAGAGTTGGCGCAGCTGCTCTATCCCCATTACCTGCAACCGTTGCCCTGCCTGACGCTGCTGCAATTTCAGCCGCGCACGGCATTGCAGGAGGTTACGCGTATCGAGCCCGGCTGCGAAATTGCCTCGGTACCGGTCGATGGCCAGCGCGTACGCTTCAGCAGCACCGCGGCGGTCGACCTGGAGCCGCTGCAACTGCTCGGCAGCCGCTGGGACGGCGGCGCCGGTGAAGAGCGCAGCCTGGTCCTGGACTTCGCTTTTACCACCGCTGACCCGAATAGCTGGCTGGCCGACAGCCTGCGTTTCTATCTGGGGGATGGCCTGGTCGATGGCTCCAAGTTATTGCGTCTGTTGCAGCTCAACCTGCGCGAGATTCGCATCTCTGCGCAAGAGCAGCCCATGACCGTATTGCCGGCCAGCCATTTGCGTGGCCTGGGATTCGATGCGAGCAACACCTTGCTGCCGTTTCCCGATACCGCGCACCCGGCCTATCGGTGCCTGCAGGAATACTTCGCGCTGCCCGAGAAATTCCTGTTTATCGAGCTTCGCGGCTTCAAACAGTGGCGAGCCAGAGGCGCAGACGGGCGCTTCAGCGTGCGCCTGATGTTCGAGAACCTGCCGGACTGGACACCGAACCTGTCGGCCAACAGCTTTTTGCTGGGGGTGACGCCGGCGATCAATCTGTTCGCCCAGGACGCACACCCGCTGCGCATCGACCACAAGCAAGTCGACTATCGCATCCAGCCTGCCGACCATGGCCAGCGCATGAGCATGCGGATTCATTCGGTGCTCAAGGTCAGTGCTTATTCCGCCGGAGGCGGGGAGCGGCTGCTGGAGCCGTTCAATACCTTCTCGCAGCGCGACACCTATAACCTGCGCATCCGCGCCTCGAGCATCGATGCCCAAGGTTATGACCACTATCTGAGCCTGCCCTACAGCGAAGGCAAAGTGCCGGGCGAGATGACCTTGTCCATCGGCTTGCTCTGCACCAATGGCAAGTTGCCGGAAAGCCTGCGCCTGGGGGATTTGAACCAGCCGACCGACAACACGCCGCCCAGGGTCGAATTCAAGAGCATTCGCGGCATTACGCCGTGCCAGCCGCCCAAGTTCGACGACAAGTTGCTGTGGCGCATGCTCTCGCAGCTCAATGCCAACCACTTCCGCCTGGCCGATCGCGACTACCTGCGCGGCCTGCTCGCGCTGTATCTGCCGAGCGTCGGCGAAGGGGCCCAGGACGCCAACCAGCGGCGCATCGATGCCATCGAAAAAGTCACCGTCAGCCACGAGCGGCGTTTTATTCGCGGGCTGCCGATCGAAGGCAGTGTGGTCCGGGTCGAGTGCCGGGGCGACTATTTTCTCAGCCCCGGCAATTTCTACCTGTTCGGTTGCGTGCTGGATGAGTTTTTCGCCGGCTGTACGGCCATCAACAGCTTTACCGCCTTCACGCTGTTCGACAGCGTCAACCACGAGACCTTGAAATGGCCAGCGAAGATCGGGCACCAACGCCTGTTGTGATCGATCCGCTGCTCGATGACGGCGGCGAGTTCGGGTTTTTCCAGGCCTTGCGCCTGTTGCGCCTACGTTTTCCGAGCGAAAAACACTTCGTCGACAACGTGCGGGTCCGGCCGCGGCTGGGGCTCGGGTTTCCGCTGCGGGATATCGAAGGGATCGAGCAGGACGACGACGGCCGTTATCGGATCGAGGCCAACTTCTTCGGGCTGTATGGCGTCACTTCGCCGTTGCCGACGTTTTACACCGAAGACCTGATCGACGAGCAACTGCTGGGCCATTCGGCGGGACGTGACTTTCTCGACATCCTGCATGCCTCGCTCTATCCGTTGCTGTTCCGTGCCTGGGAAAAGCACCGGATCTGGATCGACATTACCGAGCGGCGCGACGTCAAGAGCCTGCGTCAGTTGCAGGCGCTGATCGGCATTGCGGATGCGCGTCCGGAGCAGCGCGATCAATCCATCGACTTGCTGCGGTATGCCGGGTTGTTCAACCAGTACCCGCGCTCGGCCCTGGGGCTGCAGCAGTTGGTCAAGGCGGTACTCAGCGATGTGACGGTGGAAGTCGTGCCGTGTGTCGAGACGCGCCTGCGGATCGACCGCACGGCACGCACTTACCTGGGCACGCAGTGCGGTGTGTTGGGCGAAAACAGCCTGCTCGGTCGTGAAGTCATGGACCGCAGCGGCACGCTGGATATCCGCCTGACGTCACTGAGTACCGAGCGTTTTCACGGGTTATTGCCGGGGCAGGCGCTGTATCAAAAGCTCGAACGCTTGGTGGGATTGTATTTGCAGACGCCGCTACGCAGCCGTCTGGTCATGCGTCTTGCGGCAGATAAGCAGCAGTGCGCTTCGCTGGGCGGCGGCTGGCAGCGGCTGGGCCTGGATACCTGGCTCGGTGACGGAGACACACAGGACGACGTTGTATTCATGCTGACGGCCGAACACGGACCAATGCTCGAAGAGAGGGCTCGCTAGATGATTCAGGTAGAACTCAAACCGCTGTTCGCACGGCTCAATGTGTACAGCACCAAGGCCCTGGAGAACGCGGCGGGCCAGACCCTGGCGCGCGCTCACTACGAGATTTCCCTGGAGCACCTGCTGCGCCAGTTGCTGGAAGATCCGGATGCCGATACGACGCGCATTCTCGCGCGCTTCGAGATCGATCCGATGCGCTTGCGTGCGCTGCTGGATGAGGGGCTGGCGCAGTTGAAAAACGGCAACCCGGGACGTCCGGTGTTCGCTGGCCTGCTCACCGAATGGATTCAGGACGCCTGGCTGATTGCCTCGCTGGTGGTCGGCAGCGGGCGGATTCGCGGCGGTTCGCTGCTGCTGGCGCTGGTATCGCGCCTGGGCTACTACAGCGCTGGCACGCGTTACGGCGAACTGCTCAAGCCGATTTCCACCGATGCCCTGACCGCAGAGTTCGCTCAACTGTTGGGCGGCTCCAGCGAAGGTCCGCTGGACAGCCTGCAGACCGGCGCGGCCTCTGCTTCGTTGGCCGGCGCCGGCGGCAATGCGCCCGCAGCCGAAGACAATATCGCGCGCTTTTGCGAAGACCTGACCGCCAAGGCAGCGGCGGGGCGCATCGACCCGATTTTCGGGCGCGATGATGAGATTCGCCAGATGATCGACATCCTCGCCCGGCGGCGTAAAAACAACCCCATCGCCGTGGGCGAGCCAGGTGTGGGCAAGTCCGCCGTGGTGGAGGGGCTGGCGTTGTTGATCAGCCAGGACGAAGTCCCCGACTTCCTCAAAAACACACGTTTGCTCAGCCTGGATCTCGGTGCGCTGGAAGCGGGCGCCAGCGTCAAGGGCGAGTTCGAAAACCGTCTGCGTGGCGTCATCGAAGAGATCAAGGCGTCCACCACGCCGGTGATCCTGTTCATCGACGAAGCGCACATGCTGATCGGCGCCGGCGGCGCGGCGGGTGGCTCGGATGCGGCCAACCTGCTCAAACCCGCATTGGCCCGTGGCGAGTTGCGCACCATCGCCGCCACGACCTGGTCGGAGTACAAGAAGTACTTCGAGAAAGACCCGGCCCTGGCGCGTCGTTTCCAACTGGTCAAGCTGGACGAGCCGAGTGTCAAAACCGCAGTGTTGATCCTGCGCGGACTCAAGGGGCACTACGAAAAAGTCCACGGGGTCAGCGTGCGTGACGACGCCATCGTCGCCGCCGCAGAATTGTCCGATCGCTACATCACCGGGCGCTTGCTACCGGACAAGGCCGTCGACTTGCTCGACACCGCCAGCGCCCGGGTACGCATCGGCCTGGGCATCAAGCCTGCCGAGTTGGAGCGCATGGAGCGGCAGTTGTCCGGTCTGGCGCGTGAACAGAGCGCGCTGGAGCGCGACCGTGGCAATGGTTTCCCCGTAGAAGACCAGCGCCTGACGGATATCGCCGACGAACAGGCTGAGATTGACGAGCGTCGGGTTGCGCTGGAAGTCCGCTGGCTGGCCGAGCGCGACGCGGCGCTGCGCGTCCTTGAAGCACGCAAGCAACTGACCCTGCAAGCACAGGACCTGCCGGTTCCGGCCGAAGGCGAGGTTGTGCAGGTACTGGCCTCGCTGGAGGAACGTCAGGCCGAGCTGGATCAGGCCCGTGAAACCCTGGCCGCACTGCAAGGCGACGCGCCGTTGCTGTTCACCGAAGTCAGCCCCGATGCGATTGCCCAGGTCGTCTCCGACTGGACCGGCGTGCCGCTGGGCAAAGTGCTGCGCGATGCGGCGGGCGGCGTATTGGCCCTGGCCGACAACCTCAAGATGCGTATTCGCGGTCAGGACACCGCCGTCGAGCAGATCGCGGAAATCCTCAAGGCCGCGCAATCCGGCCTGCGCGATCCGCAACAGCCGTTGGGTGTGTTCCTGCTGGTCGGGCCATCGGGGGTCGGCAAGACCGAAACCGCTCTGGCTGTGGCCGAACATCTGTTCGGCGGCGAACAGGCGATGATCTCGGTGAACATGAGCGAGTATCAGGAGAAGCACACCGTCAGCCGCTTGGTGGGTTCGCCCGCCGGCTATGTCGGCTTCGGCGAGGGCGGCATGTTGACCGAGGCGGTGCGCAAGCGTCCGTATTCGGTGGTGTTGCTCGATGAAGTGGAAAAAGCCCACCTGGACGTGGTGAACATTTTCTATCAGGTCTTCGACAAGGGCAGCCTGTCCGACGGCGAAGGGCGGCAGATTGATTTCTCCAACACCGTGGTGCTGCTGACCAGCAACCTGGCCACCGAAGAAATCCAGAACCTGTGCGTCGACGGGCGGCCCGACCCGGACACCCTCGCGGAAAAAATCCGCCCGACTCTGTCCCGGCATTTCAAACCGGCGCTGCTGGCGCGCATGACCATCGTGCCGTTCTTCACCCTGGGTGGCGCGCAACTGGCGGGCATCGTGCGCCTCAAGCTGGGCCGGCTCAGCGAGCGTCTGTTGGCGTCGTCGAAAGTCCGTCTGACGTTTGCAGAAGAGGTCGCCGACGCCATCGCCGCGCGCTGCACGGAAGTGGAGAGCGGGGCGCGCAATATCGACTTCATTTTGCGTAAGAGCCTGACACCGCGCCTGTCTGACGTCTTGCTCGGGGCGATTGCCGATCAGCGGCCCCTGGCCGGCTTGCATGTGGCGGTGGATGCGCGCGGCGAGTGGGTCATTACCACGCAAGACATCGATGCGATCAGGTCTTTACCCGAGCGTGAAGCGCTGCTTGAGCCCCTAGAGTGACCGCTCGTTTACCGACTGAAGAACAAGGATTGATTGATGGCTCTCAATGATCATGCGCTCTGCACTTTCGCCAGCCTGGCACCCTCGCTGCTGCTCGAAACATTATGGGTGCAGCAGTGGCAGGGCGAGGAAAAGCTCTCTCAGCCCTATCGCTTCGAGGTTCGGCTGGCCACGATCAATCCATTGTTCGACGACGAAGCGCTGCTGGGCAACCGAGCGGTATTGACCCTGAGCGATGCGTTGGGGCAGCCGCATCCCTATCAGGGCGTGGTCACGGAGGTGGATTATCTCGACGCTGACTCCTTGTATTACTACTACCGCGTGGTGCTGGAACCGCGCTTCGTGCAGTTGCGGCATTTCCGCTTTTCGGAAATCTGGCTGGACAAAAGTCTGCCGGAGCTGATTCGCGACGTGCTCAAGTTGGCCGACCTGACTGTCGAAGGGCCGGGTATGAACGGTGTGCCCGGTTCGGCGTATGACTTCGATATCCGCCTGCCGCTGGCCGATGATCCGCTGACTCAGGCGACGTTTACCTGCCAGTTCGAAGAAACCAGCTTCGCCTTTATTTCACGTCTTCTTGAATATTTCGGCGTGTATTACTTCTTTGAGCAGGGGCCTGACGGCGAGGCGCTGGTGTTCTGTGGCGACCGACTGTACCAGCCGCAACTCCCCAGTCTGCTGACCTATCGCCGCCAAGATTCGGAACTGGATGTAGGCCGGGTCCTGGCGGTGGCGCGGACCTTCGAGCGCAAACTCGTGCGGCAAGCGGCGGGGGTCACGCTCCAGGACTTTTCCGCGAGTAACGCGCAGTTGAAGTTAGAGGTCAATGCTTCGGTGGCAGCTGCCAGCCTTGGCGCAGATGCCTCAACCGCACAACGAGAGGCCGTCTCTGGTTCGTCTGTATTTATCGGCGGACAAGGGTTGTATGGCGAGCACTTCGGTTCGCTCGAACAGGGGCAATGGTTGGCCAATCGCCGCGCCCAGGCCATCGGTTGCCGTCAACGGGAGTTTCATGGCAGCGGTCGAGCCACGGGGTTGCGCGCCGGTTATCCGATGCTGTTAGTCGGCCACCCGCGTCCGCTGTTCAATGCCGGTTATCAGGTGATTGAAGTTCACCATGACGGTTATCAGCCGTTGCCGGGCCTCGGCTCGGAGGGGGAAGGGCCGGGGCAGGGGATCAACACGCGGTTTATCGCCTTGCCCGGCGACGTGCAGTACCGCGCACCCTGTGTGACACCGCGGCCTTATGTGCAGGGCGTGCTCAGTGCGGTGGTGGATGGTGATGAAGATACCGGTCGGCCGCTGCTCAATGAGCATGGTTGCTACAGGGTGAGTTTCCCGTTCATTCGCGGTGAGAAGAATGCGACGCGTGGTTCGGCCTGGTTGCGTATGGCCACGCTGTCCAGTGGTTCGAGCCACGGCATGAATTTCCCACTGCTCAAAGGCACGGAAGTGCTGGTTTCGTTCTTGGGCGGCGACCCGGACCGCCCGGTGATCACCGGTAGTGTGCCCAACTCCGAGAATCCCAATGTGGTCACCGGCGAAAACGCGACCCAAAGTGGCTTGAGCACTCCCGGTGGGCATTTGTTTGCGATGGAAGACAGCCCGTCCGGGCCGATGATGAAGATGGGGGCGTCCACCGGTTGTAGTTTTACCTTGGGTGAGGGCGATGTCAGTGGGGCGCATTTGCGCACGGACAAGCATATGCAGCTGGCGTCCAGTTCGTATAAGCATCAGGTGCCAGGTGTTTATTGGCAATCCATAGGGGGAGGGCATGCGCCGGCCCCGGTGGCGGGGACGAGCTCTTCAGAGAGTTTGATGGGTGCCAACTTTAAAGATCGGCCTCCCACTCCCGCAAGTAGCAGCAAGCTTGCCTCCGCGCCAAGCACAACAAATAGCGCATCAGAGAAAAGCGGATTTGATAATTTCAAAGACGCAATAACCAACCCAAAGCTGAGCACAAAATTAGACGTTACAACTTCAATGCTTCAATTGAAGGGTGACGTAAATATAGCCAGCGGAAGTCTCTCTCTCTACGGGGTTGGCGTGTCAGTGAAACTTGGATTGGTTTCGCTTTCGGCTGACTACAGTTTGTATAAGAAAAGCGTTGGCAACAGTGCCTGGGAGTATCATAAGGCGAGTATTAAAAATTCAGAATATCTGAAAGGAATGCATATAGTTCGAGCATCCAACTCAAAGATGGAGTTGAAGAATACAGATATTTACTGCCATGAAAATGTAACCTCATATGAGATTAAGCTGGGTGGGAATAGCATACTTATCAATGCGGCAGGGATTGTCATAAAGTCGGACGAGATTATACATCTTGAAGGCCAGGTGCATGTTACTGGTGATGTTCTTGTGGATGGGGATTTAGAGGTTTGCGGTAACGCCTTTTTTAGTAAGTTCATGAGAGTTAGCGGCACTATAGTGGGAGCAACGATCACTTCGGATCAAGTACAGGAGTTTCCGTGTTTTGAACTAGCCCCCAGCCCCAGCCTGTTAAGTCTGAAGCTAGCATCACGCCCAAGTCTTGCTGCAGTGAAAGTGGCCGCGGGCGTAGCCAATGCGGTTGTAAACGGCGCCGTTGACCTGCTTGATGGCGCCGCCGATGCGGTCGCGGCAGCGGGCGATGCTGCTGCGCCGCCCGCTGCCGCGCCGTGATACGGAAAAAAAGAGGCGTAAGTTTCCTATTCGGAGAGTCCGATGCAGCTCAAATGTGAACAGGCCAGCCTTTTATTGCTCGCCAATGCCAAACCACTGGACCTTCATTGCGTGGTCGTCACCCTGGGTCTGCTGGTGGACGCTGAAGATCAGGTAATGGCCGCTGGGGAAACTTGGGCCTGGTTAACCGAGCGACTTGGCAAGCAGATGCTTGATCGGGGTTTAAAGAAAAGTCGAGGCACATTTGCCGTACAGGGTAAGGCTTATCCGTTGACCGATGTGCAACGGGGTGGCATGGCGGTGCGGGTGCGTCTGGGGGATATGGAAAAAACATTGCATGTACTCGCGCCGCGGCAATGGCGCAAAGGGCCTCTGGGTTGGACGCCCGTTGTGAGCGGTCAACTGGATAACCTGCCGTTGGACTTTGAAAGCGCTTATGGCGGTAATAAGTGGCCAGATAATCCGACAGGCAAAGGCCATTATCCGGAGGTGGACGCCGCGCAAGGAATGCCGTTGGCACAACTGGAAGTGGCGAATGCCACAGTTGTTGACCCCAATGATCGGCCAGCCCTGGCGAGTTTTTTGCCATTGCCAGTACAAAGCGCTGAGCGCCGCCAGTATATGGGCACCCTTGACGAGCATTGGACTGCTTATCGCGCCCCATTCTTACCGACGGATACTGATGCGCGCTGGTTCGATGAAGTGGCGCAGGACCAATGCAACGCCGGTTTTTGGCGTGGCGACGAAGCCTGGTCGATCTCAGGCATGCACCCTACCGAGGCCCGGGTCGCCGGGCGATTGCCGGGCCTGCGGCCACGGCTGTTTATTGAGCGTGCGGATAAGCGTGTACCCGTTACCGAAATGTCGATGGACCTGGATACGGTATGGCTGTTCCCTGATGCGCAAAGTGCTCTTCTGCTGTACCGCGTCGAAGTACCGGTGCTCGATATAGATGCGCAAGATATCGTCAAATTGGCTATGGCCCTCGAGCGAGCGGGTGACCCCGTGCTGGACGCGCAAGTCTGGATTGAGCGGCTTTGGCCACGCCCTCCCGTCGAGTCGGTCAAGGTTGCGCCTGTCGAACCAACCCCGTTCGACTCCGGGCCGATAATCGCCAGTTTGCAGGCCGCTGCGGATGCGCAATATGCAGCGTTAAGCGCAACTCATGAGCAGTGCATGCAATACGCTCAGATGATGGCGACTCGCATGAACCTGCCTTTCAACCCCACCGATTACCCACCATCAGCGAAAACGGACTTTACGGTTCTGATGCGCGAACCGATGCGCCCCCTCAAGCCCTTTGACCCCGAGGCATTGGCGCTGGAAATTGATTCGGAAATCGCCAAGGCTAAGGCCCAAGGCATGGAGTATGCCCAGCAGATGATGACCCGGCTGGGCATAGATGCAGAGCAAGCGTTGGCGCGTGCTAAACAGCCAGCACCGAAGGTCGATATCATGGACATGCTTGAGCGCCTGGAGCTGCCTCCAGACCAGCAGGCGCAAGCCAAGGAAAAACTGACTGCCTCCATAGCAGAGTCTCAAGCCGTGGAAGCTGAGATAGACCGTGTTTTAAGCGTCATGAACAAAGCGCTGGCGGCTGATCGAATCCAATTCGCCCCCATTCTCCCGCTTCCTGAATACTGCAGTCTGACCCGTGAGCGGCTGCTGGCATTGCACGCGGCAGGTAAGACGCTGCAAGACCTCAGTTTGGAGAGCCTTGATCTTTGCGAAATCGATCTGAGCAGCGCTGACCTGAGAAATACCACTTTTATGAGCTGCAAGCTCAATGGCACTCGACTGCAGAACGCCGATCTGAGCCACTGTCAGTTCATCGACTGCGACTTGGGTGCTTCGGATCTGAGCAAGGCGCGCTTGCAGGACGCAATGTTTCATAGGGTTCTATGCCAAGGCGCTTCGTTCTGCGGCACCAGCTTGATCGATATCCGCGCTCAGAACTGTGATTTCTCCGCTGCTGATTTCACCGAAGCCAACCTGCAACAAGCCCAACTCAACGAATGCAGCCTCGACAAGGCTCAACTGAGCAACGCCAATCTAAGCAAACTACGCCTCAATAAATGCGACCTGAGCGGCGCACGACTCACCGACAGCAACCTGCACAAAGCCAAGCTCTACGACTGCACACTGGACGCGACGGACATGCGCCGCGCCAATCTCAGCAAAGCCGATTTCGCCAAGGTGGTGGGCCGTGATCTGGACTTGCGCGAGTGCAACCTGCAGAACCTGCGCCTGGCCGCTCACTGCGTTTTGCCGGGTGTGCGCCTGGACGATGCCGACCTGACCGCTGCCAGTTTTCAAGACGCCGATCTGAATCACGCCAGCCTGCGCGGCGCACGGCTTAACGACGCGCTGCTGAGCGGTTGCGACCTGAGTGATTCCGACGGTGTCGGGCTGGTCGCGCAAGGTGCCTACCTGTCGGGATGTGATTTGACTCGCGCTGATTGGTCTGGCGCCAACCTGCTTAACGGCCGCTTGCGCAAGGTATGCCTGGAGCAGGCCAACCTCAGTGGCAGCAACTTGCATGGCTTGGCCAGTGACGCTGTACACGGCAGCGGTGTGCGCCTGGAGCAGGCATTGATGACGCGTTGCCGACTCAAGGAGAGCCTGACTCATGCTTGAGGTATTAAGTGCCGAGCGTCTAAGGGCATTGCTGGCTGATTGGCAGCCCTTGCGCGCGTTGAATCTGGCCGGTGGCGACTATCGCGGTGTCGATTTGAGCAACGCGCGGCTGGAACAAGTGGATGCGCGTGGCGCGCAATTCAATGGCGCCATGCTGACCCAAAGCTACTGGAAAGACTGCCGCCTGGACGGCGCCGATTTTTCCGAGAGCACTGCGGACTCGTTGCGCATGAACGAGTGTTCATTGCAGGGCGCATTGTTCACGAATGTGCGTTGGAACAAGACCCGCTGGGCGCAATGCCACGGCGAGGATCTGGATCTGTCGGGCGCACAGCTACAGGCGTTTACACTCGCGGAGTGCCGCGTACCGCGTATCAGGCTGGCAGCCGCCCAGTTGAGCAAATCCCAATGGAACCGCTGCGATCTGACGGGCCTTGATGCCCAGTCGGCGCATTTTGCGAAGGCACGATTGATCGATTGCCAACTCGATCAGGCGCGCTTCGGTCTGGCGTCGTTGCAGCAGTGTGCCTTCGACGAATCGTCGTTGAGCGGGGCCGATTTTCATGCCGCGCAGGCCGAGGGCGCCTCGTTCTACCGTAGCAAGGGAACCGCGCCGATGTTTGCCGGTGCCCATCTCAAGGGCGCTCTGTTCAATGCCAGCCATTTTGACTCGGTCGATTTCAGTGATGCCGTTCTGGAGATGGCCATCCTGATCGACGCCCAGATGCCAGGTGCGCGCTTTGACCGCGCCCTGTTGCGTTATGCCGACTGCACCGCGTTGCTTGCGCCACGCGCCTCGTTCGTCGCCGCCGACGTGACCGGCATGAATGCCCATGCCGCTGATTTCACCCAGGCCGACTGGCAGCAGAGCAACCCCCAGGCCATCCAGCCCGTAGATACCGAACGCCTCGCCGCCGAGCAATGGCAGCCTGCCTCTTTAGGAAAATCGAGATGAATGAAGCCCCGCAATATTGCGCTGCCGCTGCTCAATTGCGTCATGCGCAGGTCAACGCACTGGATGGCGAGCGTTTCGGCGTGGTCAGCAGCGATGGCCGCCGCTATTGGCTAAAACCCGCATTCGGTTGCCTGGTGCGTCCGGCAGTGGGGGACAAGGTGTTGGTCAGCCTGGACGCGCAAGGCGGTTACATCCTTAGCGTGCTGGAACGCGCCATTGCTCAACCGGCGCGTATGCATCTGGAGGGTGACCTGCATTTGAGCCTGCCCGCCGGCGCGCTGAGCATTCAGGCCCGCGACGGTGTGAGCCTTGACGCCGGTATCGCATTACGGGTGTGCGCCGAGCAGGGCAGTGTGCAGATGCAGCGTGCCCATCTGACTGTCGGCACCCTGACCATGAGTGGCGAGCATCTTCAGAACCACTGGGTCGAGCGCCACGACAGCAGCGTTTATCACCGCGAAAAGGCCGTGCGCCACGAGGCGGATTTTGCTGATAGCCGCCGTCGCGTCGAAGGCCATGAAGAACTTCATTCCGGCTCCTTGCGCCAGCGCGTGCGCGATGACTGGAGCGTGCAGGCCGACACGCTGGACCTGAATGCACAACGTAGCGTTGCCATTGATGGCGAGCGCATCAAGCTGGGGTGAGATCGATTATGTATATGCTCAATAACGGCGGTGCGATGGCGCTGTCCACGGTGCCCGATATCTGCAAGACGCCCGTTCCGCCCGCCGGGCCAGTGCCATTGCCTTATCCCAACGCTGCCGATACCAGTGCCGCGGACCCGGGTGGGTTGGTGATGGACGTGCTGGTGGACGGCATGCCAGCGATGAATATGTCGAGCAAGGTGTTGATGACCAGTGGCGATGAAGCTGGGGTGGCCGGTGGTGTCACCAGCGGCAAGGTCAAGGGTGAAATGATCTTCATCGATGGCAGCGCCAAAGTGATGGTCGCCGGTAAGCCCGCCGTGCGTGTCACCTGCCAGACCATGCACAACGCCAATAACACCATGGGGACGGTTTCGCAGCCGAGCCAGACCGCTGTGCTGGTGATGGCGTGAGCAGCGCGGGGCGTGCGCCCTCCATCAAGTTTTCCATGGGCGGACTGGCCCTGTGCATCCTGCTCGCCGCCTGCAGCAGCCAGGACCTCACCCCCGAGCAAAAGGCCCTCACTGCGCTCAAATGGGACTACACCGAAAACGCCATCGAGCTGAGCTTCACCGCCGATAACGACCTCAATCAGTACGACGGCCAGGCGCATAACCTGTTGGTGGTGGTCACGCAGTTCGATCAGATCAGTGCGTTTTCCGCCTACACCGGCAGCTCCCAGCAACTGAGCAGCCTGCTGCTGATGAACAGCGCGCCGCCCGGGATGATCGGGCTGACGCGGCTGTTTATCGAGCCGGGCCAGACCCGCCAGTTGAGCCTGCCGCGACTGGAGGGCGCGAAGATGGTCGGTATCGCCGCCGGTTACGCGCACCTGGACCCGACGCGCAGCGTCAAGCTCTATCAGATCGGCGTCGACGTGACGTCGACAGGGTTTTTCAGCAAGACCTGGACCGCCACCCCGCGCCCCATCGCCATTGACCTGCTCGTCGGGCCCGATGCGCTGTTGCGTGGCAAGGAGAGTCGCCTGGCGTTGCCCAAGCCGGTGCAGCCCCGAGAGGGTGAGGTGCGCCTGCCCGGCGCACAGGACTGAGCTGCTTGCCGTGAGCGTTGCAGTGGCCACGCTTTTTCAATTTTTTGCCTGAAACCGAGCCCTATGAATATCGATCAGTTGTTGTATTGGCACCAGGGCTTGTTCCTCCAGCCTCAGCATTTTCAACAGAACGATGCGCGTATCGAGCATCGTCTGACCCGGACCACAGAGTTGAACCATCCGTACCCGTGGGGTTTGATCTCGCTGAAGATCAACGAGCCCGCGCTGGTTGCCAAACAGTGCCTGCTGGAGCAATTGTCGGTGCGCTTTGCCGAAGGCACGCTGGCCGAATATCCGGGCAATGCGATGCTGGAGTCGCGCACCCTTGACCTCGGCGAGTTCAGTGGCGGTCGCACGCTGTTTGTGGGGCTACGCCGCTTGCTGCCGGGGGACGCCAACGCGCAAGTGTTCGAGACGTTGTCTGCCGGGTCCCGGGCGGAAGCGCGCTTTATCGTGGCGGCCGACCCGGAAGTGATCGGTGACCGTCTCGGCGACTCCCCGGAAGCGCGGGTGCGCCCCATGTCCTATGTGTTGCGGCTGTTCTGGGACGATGAGCTGGAGCATCTGAGCGCCTACGAGCTGCTGCCGATTGCACGGCTTGAGCTGGACGGTGATCGCCTCCGGCCGGCCCAACGCTACGTGCCGCCGTCGGTCAATCTGGCGGCATCGCCGATGCTCCTGCAAACCTTGCGCGAAGTCCGCGACGAACTGGTCGGCCGGGCGCGGCAGTTGTCGGTGTACAAGCAGCCGGGGGAGTCGCGGCGGGGCGATCTCGACGCGGCCCAGGTCAACCACCTGATGGCCCTGGCGGTACTGAATCGCTATGGCCCGTTGCTGACGCATTTGCTGGAAACCCCGCAGGTGTCGCCATGGCAGCTTTACGGCACCCTGCGCCAACTTGTTGGTGAGTTGAGTCTGTTTTCCGATGTCTGCGACATGCTCGGCGAAACCCCGGATGGCCGTCTGTTGGTGCCGGCCTACAAGCATGAGGACGCGGGCGCGGCGACGATCGCACTGGTGGCCCTGATCGGCCAGCAGCTCAATGAGATCAGCATCGGCTCAGAGTTGCTGGTCCACCTGCAACTGCAGGAAGGGTTTTATCAGGCTCCATTGCCGGACGCGTTTTTCGGCGCGCGGCATCGTTACTATCTGGTGGCGCGCAGTCTGGTCGATCCGGTGTGGCTGGCCGAGTGCCTACCGTTGGATGGCAAGCTGGGAGCTCTCAGCGTCATGCAAGGCCTGGTCAACCGCGCGTTGCCCGGGGTTGAGTTGATTTATCTGCAGGTTCCGCCCCAGGGCTTGCCGCGGGTGGCCGGCGCGTTGTACTTCCGCCTGGAAACGCTGAGCGAGGGTTGGGAAACGCTGCAGCAGGAGCGTCAGGCGGCGTTCTTCCTGCCCCAGCCGCCGGCTGACCTGAGTATCGACCTGGTGGTGGTTCGCACATGATCAATCCCCGCCTGGCTGACTGCTGGATGTCGAGTTTCGAGGCTGCCAAGCGCGGCTTCGTTGATCCGGCACAGTCCTATGAGACGCTTGCGCCGGCGCTCATCGTGCAGCTCGATGGCGCCGCCAATCGGGCCCGCGAGCTGCACTTTGCCGAAGCCGAAGTGCGCGAGGCGCTGTTCGCGGTGGTCGCCTGGATCGACGAGGCGGCCATGTCCGGCGAATGGCCCGGGGCGGCCGAATGGCGGCGGGCGCCGTTGCAGCGCCACTATTTTTCCACCAGTCGGGCCGGTGTCGAGTTCTTCCAACGCCTGGAGGCTTTGCCCGAGGCGGCGGTCGGTGCCCGCGAGGTCTTCGGCCTGGCCTTGCTCGGCGGTTTCCAGGGGCGTTACGCGACCCGCCCGGGTGGTGAACTGATGCAATACCGCCGGCTTTGCCTGGAGCGGATCATTCTCGATCGGCAGATGGTGCCGTTGGATGCCAACAGCCATCTCTTCGAACAACCCGAGGACCACCTGCCAACGCGCCTGCGTGTGGTGCGCCGGGGCTTGCCCGGTCTTTCGCTGCTGTTGCTGATCGGGGTGCCGTTGATTCTGTTGACCGTGCTTTACATCAGTTTCGATCTCTCGCTGGGTCGACAAGTCAGCCAATTGCTGGAGATGCGCTGATGTTGAAGAAAGCAGGGGTGTTGTTGCTCTGGGTGCTGCTGCTGGCGTGCATCGTGCTATTGCTCTGGGGCCTGGCGCTCTACAAAAGCTGGCCATTGTGGTACGTGCCGCTGATTTGCATCGTTACGCTGTTGGTGGTTTTTTGCCTGCGCGGGGTAGGGCGACGCTGGTATGCCTGGCGCTTGCGTCGCCGGATGAACAGCGAGTTGCCCCAGAGTCGTCGCGATGAAGCGCCGGCGCTTGATCAGGACTGGAACAGCGGCGTGCAGATGTTGCGCCAGTCGCGCCTGAGTCGATTGGGTTCACCGTTGTATGTGCTGCCCTGGTTCCTGACGCTGGGCGAGAGTGGCAGCGGCACCCGGCGCTTGCTGGGCAACAGCGGGCTGACCTCGGCCTTGCGTTCGACCCGCGGTGGAAAGCCGGCGGCCTCGACTGGCACGCTGGACTGGTGGTTCCTTGAGCGTGGCGTGATCATTGACCCCGCCGGCCGCATGGCGGAGGGCAACAGCGACGCCGGCCCGGAATGGCGACGGTTGCTGTACTGGCTGTTGCGTTCGCGGCGCCGCGAACCCCTCAACGGTGTACTGCTGGTGATCGACTGCCAGCGCTTGTTGAGCGACTCCGATGCGCGCCTGGCCGAGCAGGGACACAATCTGCGCCGCCGCCTGGATGATCTGGTGAAGGTCTTTGGTGCCCGTCTGCCGGTGTATTTCATCATTACCGGTGCCGAAGCCTTGCCGGGTTTCACCCAGTGGGCTTGCGCTCTCACGCCGCCACAACGCGAGCAACCGTTTGGCCTGCTCAGCCAACAGCGCACGGGGGCGGCGCAGGTGTTTCTCGAAGAGATGTTCAGCGGGCTTGGCCAGCGTCTGTTCGACCTGCGCATCGAGTTGGGCGTGCGTGGCCTGCCAGATGAAGAAGCTTTCAGCCTGCCGGAGCGCATCGTTGAACTGCGCTCGCGTCTCCAGCATCTGCTGTTACCCGCGTTTGACGCCAACCCCTACAGTGAGTTACCGCTGCTCTGCGGGCTGTTCCTGACCGCGCAAGGGCAAGAGGCAGACGGCACAAGCGAAGGCTGGTTCAGTCATGAGTTGCTGGGCAGCCTTTTGCCTGCGCAACGCCACGCCTATCAACCCATCGATAGCTGGCATCGCTGGCGCAGGCTGTTGGCCCACGCCGCAGTCATCGGCTGGCTGGGGCTGTGTATCGGCTTTGGCGCCTTGCTGGCGTATGCCGACCACCACACTCAAGCTGTGCTCACCGACGCGCTGGACGAGCCGCCAGCGGCCGAGGACTTCAACGGTGGGCTGGAGAGCGACCTGGATGCGCTGCGCCGGTTTCGCCAAGCGTTGATCAGCTTATCTGACCAGCAGCAGGGCGGATGGCATGGTTTGCTGCCGTTCTCACGCCATATCGAACAGGTCCAGGAGCACTATCGCTCTGACTACGTGAGGTTGTTCGACAGCGAAATACGCACGCCGGTATTCGATGGTTTCATTTCGCAGAACCTGCGCGGCGCGTTGAACAGCGGCGATCCACGGCTGATTGCCGCTTATGCCGAATTCCTCGTGCGCCGGATCAACCTGCTCGATGCCCGCCTGAATAACCAGTCGATGGATAACTTGCCGCTGCCGGGTTCCGAGGTGGGTTTCCTGAACTTGACCTACGGTTCCAAGGAAGCGACCAGCGCCGGGCAACTGGTCACCCTGGGGAGCAGCTATCGCTCCTATCTGGAGTGGCAAACCGATATGGCGCAGATGCAGGGCCAACGCGCCGCCTTGCTGGGCCAGCTGCAGAGCATGGGGCTTGAAGGACGCCCCCTGACGTGGCTGAAAGCCTGGGCGGAACTGCAGGGCAATCTGCAACCGATCCGGCTGACGGAATACTGGAGCGATAGCGATAACCCAGGGTTGAGTCTTTCCGGTGCCTATACGTTGCAAGGGCACAGCGCGATTTTTGCGTTCATGGATGAACTCGGCCTCGCCAGCCGTGACAGCGCGTTGTGGAAGACACAGCGGGTGAAATTCCTCGATCAGTACCAAAGCGATACCCAGGACGCCTGGTATCGGTTTATCCAGGGCAGCCTGCTCAGTGCACAGACACGCTTGAAGACGCGCAGTGACTGGCAATTGGCCCTGAGTGTGGTCGGTACGCCCAATGATCCGTTCCTGAAGCTGTTGCATCGCAGTGCCGAACGGTTTGCCTTGATCCCGCCCGAACAGCGGGCACCTTGGGCGAGCCGCGCGGTGTCGCTCGATCGTTTGCTTGAACTGGCCAGTGACAACGATCTGCATGCCGAAGCGGGGGCGCTGGGCAGTCTGAAAATCACCAATGCCCTGGGCGGCGACATGCTCAAGGGCGTGGCCAGTGGCGGTTCGATCGAGAGTGGCGTCAACGGCTTGCGCGACGAGTTGACCCAAGCCCGTGCCTTGGCCAGGTTCCAGCAGTTGATGAAAGGTGTGGTGGCCGATCTGCAGAAAAGCGATGCGCAAGCGTTCCAGGTGGCCGTGGAGACTTGGGGCTTCGGCGCCGATCCTTCGGTGAAGTCCGCACCGCTCTGGGAAGCCGACAGCGTGCGCAGCGCCTTGATCCAGGCGCTGAAGGGGCCGGACCCGCGTGAAGATGCGGTCTGGGCGTTGGCCACCGGCCAGTTGGATTTCTCCTCGCATTACGCCGCCGAAGTGGCGGCCTGCCGCCTGCAAGGCGACTGGAGCGGGCAGTTGCTCAGCTCGATTCAGGGCGTGCAGGACCCTGTCATGCTCAACGAGCTGCTGTACGGCGAGCGCGGTCAACTGCCGGCCTTTATGAGCGGAGCGGTGAAAACCTTCGTGCAACGCGATGTGCTGCGCTACAGCGGACGGGAGGCGCTGGGTGTGCAAATTCCGCTGACCGGTGCGTTCTACGCCTATGTCAGCCGCATGCAGCATGCGCGCAACGATCTGCTCGGTGCCGAGCGACAGAGTCAGGCCCAGCAGGCCACGGAGCAGCAAAGCCGACAGGCACTGGAAGCCGAGCAAAAAGGCCTTGTGGCGCAACGGGCGGAGCTCAAGCAGAGCATCGCCATACTGCAGGCCACCGCGGCGGTGGTGGAACTGTCCGCCGCGCCGTCGCAGGTCAACCTCGGTGCCCGTTCGCTGCCCCAGCAGACGCGCCTGACGCTGCAATGCAGTGGCCGTTCGACGGTACTGGACAACTTCAACTTCCCCACCAGCGCCAGCTTCGTCTGGGCGCCGGGGGCCTGTGCCGATGTCGCCCTGGAGATCAGCTTCGCCAACTTCAAGCTGACCCGGCACTGGACCGGAGACCGGGCGTTCGTGGACTTCCTGCGGCTGTTCCACGGTGGGCAACACACCTTCAGCGCCGACGATTTCCCCGGCCAGCGGAATTTGATGGGCAGTGAGAATCTCATCGGCATCCAACTGACGTCCCGCCAGGAAGGCGAACAGGTGTTGCTGGACAAGTACGACCAGGCCGACCAAATGCAGCGCCAGGCCAATCTCATCGATGCACGCTTGAGTGCGACCGCCGAACAGTTGGCGGCGATGGATACCCAGGCCGCCGCGACGAATGTGCGGCTGGCTGCCCTCGGTTCACCGGTCGAACAGGGTGTCGCGAGTATTCAACCGCCGACCCAGATTGCCTGGTGCTGGACGCCCCGGCCCGTGGTAACGGGGCTGTCGGCAGGTGAAGGGCTGCGCTTGGATCTTGGCACCTATGGCAACGAGACGCGCTTGAAGAACCTTGAGGAACAGCTGCGTATCCTCGGCTTGACCAGCCGGCGCGAAGCCACGCAGGCGATAACGGGTGACAAGGTGACGCGGTTGCTGGTGGTGGCGCTGCGTGACGACGCGGCTGCGCAACGGGCGATCCGCGATATTGGGCGCAAAATGGGCGTGGCCGCCACGCTCGACAGTGCCGCCGCCAGTAAGGTCGACCTGTAGTGAAGGGTGGGCACGCGTCACTGGCATTAAGTTGGTGCGTGGCCGCCGGGCTTAGCGGCTGGCGCAGCGGAGGAGGGCGCCAGACGACTGATGTCACCAGGCCCAACGTATTGCCAGGATGGCAGATGCTCGCAATATTTGGTTATGCGCTAGTCTCCAGTCTAATTCTGAACGACACTTTGAAGGTTGCGTTGAGCAGATGGCGAGTTGCCAATGCAGCTTCAAGACAACCAGTCACCGCGCCGGCGGCACCGAAAGGCGGAATATGAAAATAAATTCGGCGGATTTTAGAGTACGGGAAGGCGACAAGGTCAATCTCCACAAGTGGCCGACCAAAGTGGAACCTTTCTACAAGTCAAAGCAACAATATCGCAAACTTCTGAGAGCGCATGTTGCGCAATTGAGCGCGCAGCAACAGCTTCTTTACGCATCCAATCGCTATGCCATTCTGCTGATTTTCCAGGCGATGGATGCGGCAGGAAAAGACGGTGCCATTAAACATGTGATGTCAGGGGTGAATCCGCAAGGTTGCCAGGTATTCAGCTTCAAGCATCCCAGCGCGGCAGAACTGGAGCACGATTTTCTATGGCGAACCACACGCAATCTACCGGAGCGCGGGCGGATTGGCATATTCAATCGGTCGTACTATGAGGAGGTACTGATTGCGCGTGTCCATCCGGAGATTCTCCGAAGCGAGGGCCTCCCGGATGCTCTTGAAAACAACAGTACTGTCTGGCGGGAGCGATATCGTTCAATCTCCAATTTGGAGCGCCACCTGTCAGGTAACGGAACACGCATCATCAAATTTTTTCTCCATCTGTCGAAAGAAGAGCAACGAAAACGCTTCCTGGATCGCATCGACAAGCCGGAAAAAAACTGGAAATTCAGTGCTGCGGATATCGAGGAACGCAAGTATTGGAAAGACTATATGCAGGCCTACGAAAAATGCCTTAGTGCAACGAGCACGACTGAGACGCCTTGGTATGTTGTGCCTGCCGATGACAAGAAAAATGCCCGACTGATCGTATCTCAGATATTTTCAGATGTGCTGGATGGGCTGAAAATGTCATATCCAAAGACCAGTGAGGAGCGTCATCAAGAACTGCTGAATATTCGCAAGCAGCTTCTGGAAGAATGAATGAACGGTGCCGCTTTATCAGCATGCATGAGAGGCTGATGGATGCCAGTTCAAAAAAACATGCTTTGGGACCTGGTTGAAAATCTGGCAGAACTTGGCAGGCTTAGAATTGAGCAGTGTGGTTTGTCCCGGAGCTGGTCGCTCATCATTCACTTCATGGGGACTCAGCGGACATCTCCATCTCTGGGCTGAGTGTGCCGAGCCAGGCAACCAGGCCCATAATGATCACCGCGACCGAGAACTCTAGAATCATGCTGCGCCGTAAAGCGTTGATCGCGACGGTGTGAGTATCTGCCTGAATGGATCGCTCAAGCAGCGGGCTCAGGTGAAAGCGGTTTACCGCCGCAAATACCAGCATCCCCGCGAACAAGAAGACCTTCAAAGACAGCAGGGCCCCATACGTGCTGGAGGTCAATGTCTCGAATGCTGGCCCGACAACCATCAGATAGTTGACGATCCCGGTGATAGTCAGGGTTGCGACGATAAGCGTCCCCGCTGATTCGAAACCAGTCAGCGTTCGAGCCAGCAACCGTATCTGCAGATCGCCTGTGAGGTTGGTTGAGCGCAATAACAGCGCAAATGCAGCGAGAGCGCCCAACCAACTGCCTGCACCCAGAAGATGGACAATATCGCTGGTGAAGTGCAGGTAGCGTCGACTGCCTTCATCCATGGCGCCATGTCCCGTCCAGGCGAGCGTCGCGAGGGCGATGGCCCCACACAATGTGGCCAGCCAGAGGCTCAATGCCGGGCTTCGTCGATTGAGAGTCGCGGCGATGACCGCCAAGGTCAATGAGGCTATTCGAACCATCCAGGTCAACCCGACGTCAGTGTCCATCAACATCATCTGCAGGATGTGGTGATGCAGCTCCATGACGCTGGACACGCCGCTCATCGTCTTGGCCATCTGTAGCATGGCCACCATCGATAGCAGTATGCCGATAAGGGCCGTTCCCACCAGCAACGACCCAAAATTCAACACGGCACCGTCTGCACGTTCCTTTCCTCTGAGACTGTACAGGCCAAACAGTGCCAGCCCGAAGAGCAGCATCAAGTCGATATAGAGCGCGAAGCGAAGGCTAATGTAGATGGAGTCGTCCATGGATCACTTGACTTTAAAGGTCACGGTACCTGTGATCGGGTGGGTATCGGAAGAAACCGCCCTCCACTCGACCTTGTATGTGCCAGGTGTGAGCGGCGCTGCCGGGGTGATGACCATCATTTTCGGATCGTCGCTACCCGCGACACTCGCTTTGACACCCATGGGGGAGTGGGCGGACATGCCCGGCATTTCGGTCATGATCAATTTCGCGCCGGAAAACTGGGTGGTGAGCTTTTCCGAGAAACTCAGTTCGATTTTTGCCGGTGCAGCCACGGTGGCGCCATCGACCGGGGTGGAGGACAGTAGTTTTGGATGCGCCTGGGCGGCAGTGCTCAACAACAAACCGATGCTGAGTGCAGCGACAGCACCGAGGGCTTTAAACGATGACATGCAAGGCTCCTGACGGCCTGGGCCGTGGGTGGGGTGTTACTGTTAGAATGGATGTATCTTTCGGTCAGGTTTAGAACCACATTCGCACACCGACGACAAAGCGCGTATCGCTCTGGTCTTCGCCTTCTTCGAGGCGGTAATCCGCCGTTTTGCCGTAGGCGCGGTTCCAGGTCACGCCGATGTAAGGTGCGAACTCGCGGCGTACTTCATAGCGCAGTCTCAGGCCGACCTCGGTGTCCGACAGCCCTGAGCCTGTGGCCCGTTGCGGGTCGTTTTTGCCATAGAGGTTGATTTCTGCAGTGGGTTGCAGAATCAAACGGTTGGTCAGCAAAATATCGTAGTCACCCTTGAGCCGCAGCGCGGTCTGGCCGGCCTCGCCCAGGTAAGCGGTGGCTTGAGTTTCAAAGTCGTAGAGCGCCATGCCTTGCAGCCCCAGCGCCGCCCAGGTCTGCGGTGCGCCAGGTTTGAAGTCTTGTCGCACACCACTGACCACGTCCCACCAGGGACTGACGGCGTGTCCCCAGAGTGCCTGAAGCTCAGCGCTTTCGGTCACGCCATTGGTTCGCTCGCCTTCGGTACGCAGCCAGAGACGATCCGTGTCGCCGCCAATCCAGCCGTTGGCTTCCCAACGTAATGCGCTGCCCTTGTCAGCGTCTTGCCATTCGAGTTGATCGATCAGGAAAAATGAGTTGATGGCGCTGTCGAGCATCTGGTGGCCGGCATGGCTTTCAAACACCGCCGCGCGATCGGCATCGGTGAGCGCCGGAATGGGTGTACGGCTTTGCTGGAGCGCTGCGGGTTTCATACCCTGCATCTGGGAGTGATCCATCTCCTGCATCTGGTTGCCGTCCATACCTTGCATGGGCTCGGTCTGCCCATAAGCAAGCGTCATGACACCCATCCCGAGGATGGCCAGGCCGGCGAGTAGCGGTTTAGCGGTTCTATCGAAGTTCATGTCTGGCTCCTACTCTTGTACACGGACTTCGCGGAACATGCCCATTTCCATGTGGTACATCAGGTGGCAGTGGTACGCCCATCGCCCCAGGGCGTCGGCGGTCACGCGGTAGCTGCGTTTGGTGCCGGGCGGCATGTCGATGGTGTGTTTGCGAACCATGAAATCACCGTTTTCATCCTCCAGGTCACTCCACATGCCATGCAGATGAATGGGATGCATCATCATGGTGTCGTTGACTAGAACCACTCGGATGCGCTCTCCATATTTGAGATGAAGTGGTTCGGCGTCCGCGAATTTGACGCCGTCAAAAGACCACGAGAACTTTTCCATGTGTCCAGTCAGGTGCAGCGTGATGGTGCGGCTGGGTTCCCGACCATCGGGATCCTGGAAGGTGCTCTTCAGGTCTGAGTAGGTCAGCACCCGGCGACCGTTGTTTCTCAGTCCCATGCCAGGATCGTTGAGTTTCGGTGTGGGACTCATCGTCTGCATGTCGACCAGCGGGTTATTCGCTTCCGAGGCCGGGTGAGGCTCCATCGAGTCCATGCTGCTCATGCCCGGCATCGAGTGCCCCGACGTGTCTGCCGAGCCTGGCGTCTGACTGTGATCCATGCTCTGCATGCCGTTGTCCTCGCCGGTCGCCATTTGGCTGTGATCCATACTCTCCATGCCTTGCATCGAGTCCTGGGTCATACCCGTCATATCGCCATGATCCATGCCGGCCATATCCCCCATGCCCATGTCGCTCATCGTGATCAACGGACGTGGATCCAGGGGCGGCACAGGGGCCGAGAGCCCTTCATGTACAGCCAATGTGCCTCTCGCGAAACCGGTGCGATCCATCGACTGGGCGAACAAGGTGTATGCATTTTCGGTGGGTTCGACGATCACATCAAAGGTTTCGGCCACGGCGATGCGGAACTCATCGACGCTCACCGGTTTCACGTACTGCCCGTCTGCGGCGACGACAGTCATTTTCAGCCCAGGAATACGCACGTCAAAGTAGCTCATCGCCGAGCCGTTGATGAACCTCAGGCGCAGCCGTTCGCCGGGCTTGAAAATGCCTGTCCAGTTGCTGTCGGGAGCCTGTCCGTTGAGCAAGTAGGTGTAGGTGGCGCCGCTAACGTCGGCAAGATCGGTGGGGTTCATGTTCATTTCAGCCCACATTTTCCGATCCGCGACGGTGGCAGACCAACCGTTCTTGCTGACGTCATCAATGAAGTCGCCGACGGTGCGCTTGTGCAGGTTGTAGTAACTGGATTGTTTCTTGAGTTTCTTCATGACCCGCGCTGGGTCTTCATCCGTCCAGTCGGACAGCATCACCACATAGTCGCGGTCATAGCTGAAGGGTTCGGGATCCTTTGCATCGATGACCAAAGGGCCGTAGACGCCGACCTGCTCCTGGAACCCGGAATGACTGTGATACCAGTAGGTGCCGTTCTGTTTGACCTTGAACGAATAAACGTACAGGCCGCCCGGTTCGATGCCGTGAAAACTCAGACCCGGTACACCGTCCATGTTCACCGGCAGAATGATGCCGTGCCAATGGATCGAGGTGTTTTCCTTGAGCCGATTCCTGACCCGCAACGTCACCGTATCGCCCTCGCGCCAGCGCAGTATTGGGCCGGGGAGGCTGCCGTTGATGGTCATGGCGGAGCGGGGCGTGCCCGTGAAGTTCACCCCCGTTTCACCGATAGTCAGATCGAAATGAGTGCCAGCGAGCACATTCGGCTGCCCCGGACTGGTAATTGCCCACACCGGGCTGCGCCACAGCCCAAAGCCTGCGAGTACCCCGCCTGCCGCCAAGGCTTTCACGAAAGTGCGTCTTGATGTTCTGGAATGCATGGAGGGGTATCCAGTCAGTCGGAGTCCAGGCAGATACGAAAGCGCTGCCACAGTAGGGCCATGGCTCGCTTCAGAGAGTCGGTGCCAGCTGCCATTTTGCGAGCAAGATGTCACATCATCAGCCCGCGCGTGATTACATTTCCGTCAGGTTGGCGGCGGCAATTTGGCTGCGCTGCGATAGGGCAGCATCGATAGAGTTGTCTTGTTGTGATAGGCCGTGTCAGGTTAGCGCTGACGTAGTCGTCACAATCGGTAAGTGCCATGAGAAAAAAACCAGAGCATCACCTTCAACTTCGAGTACGCGAGCTTGGGCAGTTGTTTAACTCGATGGATCCGACACCTTTTCTTAACAAGGATCTCGATCGCGAAGCTGAAGCGTTCATTGAGACTTGGGCGGCGGAATTTTCGTCGGACAGCCGGCTTCGTATCACAATCCACCTTGAGCACCTACCAGCAGAGGGCGATCCAAGTGCGATCATGATCGAGGCAATCCACAATTACTTTGATCATAAGGCAGGCCTCACGCGCAGTGAGTTAAAACACCTCCTTCGAGATGGCCGCATCAGCCTGGTGATCGGCATCGCCTTTGTTACCCTTTGCCTGATTGCAGTCGATGTCATTGGCCAACTGGGCACTGGCGCTGTAGTCGGCACAGCGCGCGAAAGCCTGATGATCGTTGGCTGGGTGGCAATGTGGCGACCGCTGCAGATTTTTCTATATGACTGGTGGCCGCTTTTAAGATTGATGCGTGTCTACAAAGCCATCAGCCATGCACATGTTCGAGTGGTGCAAGGTAAATAATTTCTGCCGTAAGCCGAAAGAGGCCGGTATCGGCGATGTATCTGCTAGTCCACATTTGCCGCTATCAATAGTTGAGCATCTTTTCTAGCCCCTGGATGCAAATAGGCCGCCAATGACTGTAGGGAGGAAAGATTGGGAATGGGATGAATGGCCGCGTCATTGGTGAACCCGCGCTAGAATCTTTGCGTGGTGCATTTACGTTTAGCAGACGTACTGGGTGCTAGCGAGTCACCAAAGCTTCAGATACGGAAACGGAGATTCCGTGACAGGGCGACCTAAGGGCGGGTGTGAGAATGGAGCGCCAACAGCGCTGATTTTTCAGCAACCGGGGTTTTGTGGAAAAGCGACTGCACCAATCGCGATTTAAGTGGAAAGCACCAAAGTCCCGTATTTCCTAGGCCAAACCGAGCCCTTCGATAAATGAGTGGAATCATTTATGGTTTTTCCGCTGAAGAAACAAAATAAATCGTGATTTTCCACCAATTATTTTCACCAGATTCGTGATTTTCCGCTGATTGATTTAAGCGATTTTTGAACCAATATGTACGTAATTCGCGTGAAGTTTTCAGCTGGACGAGATGGGGTAGAGCGGGTCACTGCCACGCTTTTCCCGGAGCTGGCTTCCATCTCCCAGTGATGACATTATTTCGCCATCTATAAATATCGTTGGTGGAGAATGGACTTGCTGGATCTTAAGGATGACGAACAGCTGAGGACTGGGTGTATTAGCCTCCAGGAGCAGGTAATGTCCTTGACTGGTAATCAAAGCTGGATCGCCGAATTCCAGAAATGGTTGGTGCGTGTCAGGGATGTGTCTCATGAGGAGTTCCTAAGCAAGGACTTCCAGCTGGCGCTCTGGGACACCGAGGCTGTTTCGGCAACAGGCATGGGGCGCATCAACATTTCTGCGGTCGCCGATAATCCGGCAATCGCAGAGAGCCTCTGGCATCTGAAGCAAAAGTACGCGCAGACAAACGATTCTTCTGAGAATGAGATGCTCATCGCTGACGCCTGGGCTCAAATTGCATCCGCGGTTGCTGGGCTGACCAAAAGAAACCCTCGACTCAAGATGTACCGTGTTTTCGCATTGCTTTGTCCTGGCGCTTTCACGTCGATAGCGCATCATCGAAAACTGCGCGAGCTGGCTCATGCCTTGGGGCTTCCACTGAGCGGTCAGAGGCGTCATCTGCACCGCCTCGTATTGAACCGGTTAGATGACGTGCTGGGTGAGGTGGCTGACGTCTATTCCAGGGAGGGCGTCTCACGTTTGACGCTGCCTTGGCTACTGTTTGTCAACTATGTTCAGAACCCAGAAGGCGAAGCCACCGAAATATCCGACCTGGAGACAGGTGACGAAGTACTCAAGCCCTTGCCTCCTGAGAGAAGGAGGCGCGGTCTGCTGGCGATTGGCGGAGGCACAGCCACCATTCAAAGCATGATCGACTTTGCAACAGATGGATGTACACGTGAAGACTTCATCCAACACTTGCAATCGATCAGCCCTCAATCGAAAACGTCGACTTGCAATACTCAGCTGAACGCTCTGATCGCCGAGTGGGGCGTGTTACGTGCCAACGCAAATAACCTGCAATTAACGCCTCGCGGCGAGGCATTTCTGGAGTCGGGTGATCCAGATGAGATCATTGACTGGATGATCACCCGCATCTTGGGGTTTGACTATTTGCTAGCGGCATTGCGTGACTCACCTTTATCTAACCGTGATGCCATCCTTACACTCAGAAAGGCGAACCCTGGATGGACGTCTGACTTTGCCCCATCAGCAATTATTGGTTGGTTCAGGTACCTTGATCTGGCCACGATTCACGAGAAAGTGCTCAGCCTCACCGAAAGGGGTAGGCAGTGGGTTAATCGAATTGACTGGGAGCCTAAGGGCCTTGCGGGCATTCCAGGTATCGGCCCGTCCTTGGCTCAAGTACCCCCAGTAAAGCTCGATATCGTAATTGAGAGGCCGAAGCTAGGCGCCCTGATTGCTCGATTTGATCAAGAGTTTCGCTTTCCAGAAGAGCTGATCGGACAGCTTGATGCTGGATTGTGGGGGCATCCGAGGCGTCATTTCGCGGTGCTCACAGGCTTGAGCGGTGCGGGAAAGACGCAACTTGCACGTAACTATGCGCTGAGTCTGTGGCAGGAGGATCCTGAGCCAAGTGAAGGCTTGCTGATTGTGCCTGTCCAGCCAGGCTGGCACGACTACACGAGTCTGCTCGGTTATGTTAATCCGTTGGAGTCGGACGCGTATGTTCGTACCGGCGTTCTGGATTTCCTCCTTCAGGCAAGCGCCAACCCGACGAAGCCTTACACACTGGTTCTTGATGAAATGAACCTCTCTCATCCGGAACAATATTTGGCGCCTCTGCTTTCAGTCATGGAGACCGGCGAGACGATCGTTTTTCACGGTCAAGTCGACGAGATCGATGGTGTTCCTCCGGGCATTCCGTATCCGAGCAACCTCGTGATTATCGGCACCGTGAACATGGACGAGACCACTCATGGATTGAGCGACAAGGTGCTGGATCGAGCCTCTGTGATCGAATTCTGGGATATTGAGGTCAAAGCATTTCCTGGCTGGCAGAAGAGCTCTCTTGATGATGAACAGATTGCGCTCGTCAGAAATCTCATGTCCTCACTCATGGATGTGCTTCGTCCAGTTCGACTGCATTTTGGGTGGCGCACGATCAACGACGTGATCGGCTATCTGCAGCAAACACAGGCCGGTGGTGTCATAGAGTTCTCACGTGCACTCGACCATGCCATTTATTCGAAAATACTCCCCAAGTTGCGCGGTGAAGACAGCCCTCGACTGCAGGAGGTCTTCACATCGCTCCATACCACGCTCAAACAGGCTGGTCTGGAAATGTCTCTGCGCAAGGTCAAAGAAATGGCTGACGACCTGGCTCACTCCGGTTCGACCAGATTCTGGCGGTAGACCATGTCGATCATCTTGCAGGTAGAGCACGGGGATGCTCGATTTGAAGTGCACCCAGGTCAGTTGAGCCCAGGTTTCATGGAGAAGAAGGCTTATCGTTTTACCGCGCTTCAAGGCTTTTCCTTCTACATTGATGACGTTTTGGTCGAGGCGGTCGACCAAAACGGGGCGTGTGCGTGGTTATGGTCGCCAGGCTTTTATGCGGGAGAGGTCGCGGCCGAGCTTCTGGATGGTCAGGGGCGGACTGCCGCCAGTTACCGGCTGGACGTCTCAGCAGCTGATAATAAGCTTGGAGGACAGGTATTCGCTGCCATGGTTGAGGCGATTCTGGATTTCGACCCGGCTCTCGTTCTGGGGACAGAAGAGGCTCAGTTTGGAATTGGCCATGATGGAGCACTAACCAGCCCGCATCTGCAGTATGCGAGGCTGAGACGCTATGGGGATCGACTACACCGCGCGCTCAAACAGATATCTCAGCGGCCGTTAACAACCTTGAAGAGCGATCGCACGTCGGTGAGTGCGCACACGGTCAAGCGGTTGGATTCCGCATCCGTGCGCAAGGCACTGAGAGGGCCGACCGGGCAGGCACTGTTGCATCCTGCTAGCACTCAGCGTCCGGTCTTGAACACTGTTCGCTTTGAGGTCAGCAGATCTTACGAGGAAGAGGACAATCCCGCGAATCAGACCGTTGGGCTTATTCTCTTTGATGTACTTAGACGTTGCCGGCAGGTGGTGAGGGGGCTTCAGCACGCAGCTGCCACTGAAGTGGTCAGTGATACCCGATCAGCGTTAACGCCAAGGCTCGTACGCCGAATCGCATTCACCGAGTCGCTTGCTCGCAAGCTAGAACGTCTTCAACGCGCAAGACCTTTCTGCATCGTGACTGCCAGACGTCTATCGGCTGCGGGATTGAATGCGATCTCTGCTCACCCTGCATATGCACGAGCTTATCGGTTTGGTTGGTACGCGTTGCGTTCAGGGTGGTTGGGGAAGGATCCTGATGAGACTCTGTGGATCAGCCCAACATGGGAGATCTATGAGCGGTGGTGCTTTGTGACGGTTGTCTCACAGCTGCAACGTCAGTTTCCTGAACTCGTATGGAGTCGTGAATATCGATCGTTGGGGTTAAAAGAAATCGTATGGCGGGGGAAGGCGGCTGATGTGACCGTTGAGGTGTGTTACCAAGTCCGATGCCCAGCGATTGATCAACCTGCGCATCGCGGTTTCCAAAGCTTATCGCGAGAGCGATATCCGGACATCGTCGTGACGTTGGACTCGCCTTCGGCGAAGCGCTTCGTGGTTTTCGACGCGAAGTATCGCAGCGCCCGCGCCAGCGTCCTGGATGCAATGGAGTCAGCGCACATATATCACGATAGTCTCCGGTGGAAGGGCATCAAGCCTGACGTTTCGTTGCTGCTGATCCCTCGGGCAGACAACGTAACGCTGCTTGCCAGCCCGACCTATCATGCGGACCATGGGGTTGGAGCTTGGCAAATCGGAGCTGAATCAGAAGGGGAGGCGCTGGGGGTCGAGATCAAACGTATTCTGACTGCGGTACCAATCGCGGCCGCTCCGGTGTGTTCGATTGTTACTGGAGCGACGACGTAAGCGATCGCGCGCGCCCAGCCTGAGTGCAAATTCCTACCGGCTCCTGTGAGAGCTCAAAATACGTCTTCGCGCGGACGACACTGGGCAACGGCTTGATGCGGTAGCGGGTGCACCGGATACCGATCTGCTCTGTCCATCGTCTTCTTTGCCATCAAAATCGGGCAGGATGTTCAGTGTAACGGCAGCAGATCAGATCTGCGCAAATGACAGGGATTAGTGCTCTTCATGCACGGGGCTCTTGAGGATCTCGGCGCTTCCAGCCGCCGGGATATCTCATTCTCGTCCAGTGACAGACCAGGCTGAATACGGTTGCGCCTCAGTCGCCCTGCCAGGGAATTGCTGTCGCTGAACCCATTTGATTTCGGAGAGTTCTACTCCCCATAGGCAACCCTGTCTGAGAGACGGAAAGGGACTGAAGTCGAGGTAGATTGGGGGCCTTGCTGGGCCTTTCGGCCGCCCCAATGCTCAACTGCAGCCTCGATTCTATCCCGATCCAGCACTATGCCCTTGGTGACTCGTACGTCCATAAGATTCGTGACATCACGGGCGATATTCCTACAGTCTGAGCAAAGGATCTTCATCATGAGGTCTTGGAGCTGGGGCGTGGGGTTGACCAATTCATTGAGCGTGACCTAAAGGAAAATTTTAAGCAATGAGGTTGGACGGTCTCCGGGTGGCTGCAGGATGGAGATCATTCAACGGTCGCAAAATTGCGAGGGAAACATTTCAGGCACTCTGAAACCTCTGCACAGTAATCAGGGTTGGCCGCAATGAAAGCCTGCAATTTCTTGGGAGTATCCAATTGCGTTGGAGAGTTATCCGGGCCGTACAGCACTGCCTCTGAAGCATGCAGATTCTGGACGAACACATAGGGAAAGAAGCCATGCTCCTCATACACTGACTCGTACCTGTCCTGGTCAACGGCGCTCCCGATCATATGCCATAAGCTCGGCAGGTTTCCGTATGTCTTCTCGATATTGGCGAGGGCATTTTGAGGTCGAGTAAGTCCATCCCACATCCATCCACCTTCAACTGTGACGTGAATGTCATTATTTTTTATAATCAAGCCAAACGCTGAAAGTTCTGCACCGGGGTACTCAGTTCCCTGATGCACTGCGTAGTAGAAATGCCTCATGTCATAGCCCTCAAACTCAACAGTGGCGTCGTCCGGAATTTCCGAAGCTATCTGTTGGTACATCGATAACCAGAAAGGGGTATGTCCGATGAAGGATGCAAAGGCTTCTGATGCGTAACTCCAAGCTTTGCCGGTGGATTTGCTGGAGGCCTTGCTAAAACGGTATCGATTGGAGCGAGTCGACCTTGCGTCTACATCTTTGGCTGTTAAGCAACGCATGATCTCATCAAGGTTGTTCACGAGGTCATTGCGAGGCCAGTCTCCCAGTTTCACGAGTTGAGCATAGTGATGGTGAACTTTCTGATTCTCGACTTTCTCAGGGGTTGCCCGAGTGTCCGAGTAGAAAACGAACTCGGCTTTATCGCTCTGATCTTCCAGCCAGTCGCAAAGGTCGGTCTCAATCTCCCAACCTGGATGCAGGTAAATTTCTTCCTGGAAGTCCGGATTAAATATCAGCTTTTTCACATCTTCAATGGCCCTATCGGGTACTCTCCAGACGCACAATAGGGACATGCGTTCGCGTTTGCCAATCGGTTCCATGACGATCACGGCAGCTCGTACATGCTCGGCGTTGCTTAAAGCCCGTTGAAGGTCAGCGCTGAAGCTTTGTTGGTTTTGCGCAGAGGCGAAATAATAGAAACGCATGTCTGGTGACAGGCGAGATTGTAGGCTCACTTTGGGCAGGACTCGTTCTTCAGAAACAACAGCCTGATTCTCCAGCGTAATCTCAAAACCCTTCACCTGCACCGGGCAGTAATCAGCGAAGAACGATAGGGGGATATCCAGTTCGTGCCAGTGTGTTGACAATACGAAGCAGCGGATTCTGTGGCTATCCACTTTCTGATCTTCCATGAACAAAGCGATGTATTTGCTCAACTCATGGAGGGCTTGTCGTGCAGCCTGCTCGCTGCGCTTGACTTCAATGATCACAAAATTGCCGAAGCGGTCTTTAGCCAGTATGTCAAAGGCGCCGCTTGCGCCTGCTGGGTTTTCGACAACAAAATTAGTGGTTATCAACGCGAGCTGCGGCTCAACAATTGTCAGGCGCTCTGCTAGGTGATCACGCAGTTCGTCCTCATTCTTGAAAAGCCCCAAGACAGGTTTTGCTCCCGGCATACCGAATTTCCTTAACAGCGTGTAGAGGCAGGTCTGAATTTGCCGACTCCATGTGAACCCTGCATAGCGTTCTTAAAAGTCGGGCGGTCGGCGTTTGATTAGTGAAGTGTGAAAAGACCTTCAGCCGAGGTGACGCATCCGGTTGAAGCGCGATGAGGGAACGTCCCATGTGATCGGCTAGGCCACTTAGCCTGAAGCGCAGCGCTCGGATAGACAATCGACGATACCGGTCGCCTTTGAACCTGCATTACTCAAGCGGATCCGCAGCTGCCGGCCGTTCTCAACCAAGTAATCAAAACATCGATTACAGATCGGATGCATCCAACTCCCCCTGTCACCGATGGTCGGTGCGCGGATAGCCCGGGGCCAACTCTAGGTTATGAACGCCATACAGAGCCCCAGGATTTTTCAGCCACAGGCGAAACTCCAGTGGGTCGAGTGAGTGATCAGGACTGCAGTCGACTGACCACTGGCGCAAAGCGTAGCCCACTACCGCTGAACGAAGCCGGATTCGCAGGGTAGCGCTTTCATCCATATCGAAGTCGAGGAGCGCGGTCTCGGGCCTTGCCAGTTTCGGGTGGGGGACAAGCTCCAGCTCCACTCGGTGGTTCCACTGATCATCTTCAGCCATTAGTTCGTTAGGGAGGATTGGGCCCTGGGCGCTACTCACGCCAGTGATGCGAGTAATCGCGAAATCTCTGAACTGACCGCTTTTGCGGTCATAACCGCGCACGTGCCACCGTTGTCCGTTGTCGAAAAGCGCATACGGAACCAGCTCCCGCTCGCTTCTCTCGCGCAGGGACTCATAGTCAATCCTGACTGCATGACCTTGCTTAATGCCCCTGCAGATGGACGCAAGGATGTCGAGTCGAGGCTTCGCAAGTTGGGGTTGAGCCAAGCAAGGGATACCTGGAGTCCAGCTCGATGGCTCGGCATCGCCAAAGCCCCGACTGACCCATGTCAACACATGTTCGGAGGTGAACTCAAATATCGGCGTGAAATTTTCGGCGGGGGCGTATGCCTTGGTGCGACTATCAAACACCAGATTGTCCGGTGCCAAGCGCCGATAGAGCGCCAAGTCACGCGTAGCTGCGGCCGTTTGCAGCTCGAAGCGCTGAACGATGTCCTGTCGCGACACCGCGCCACAAAACCACGCCTGCAGCTCGATGAAAGCCAGTCGATCGCGCTGTTTCTGTGACAGCTGCGGAAGTTCTTCTCGCAAACCCACTGTATAAAACCTCAGTTGCAAGCTTATCTTAGGATCGTTATCGTCCGACATTGAGATCATTTTGATCTCTTTATGCGCTCATTCTAGCCATTCAGTCTAGCCCTTCGCTGAGGGGTGCGCCATGTGACTCGTTGATCAGAGGTTTGCTATGTCACGTTTGCTCCGCATCGTTCTCATTGATTCGCTGTGTGCCGGCGACAAGGCCGAAGTGCTCGTTGATGCCAATACCTGCCTCACAGGTACCAATGGCATCGGTAAGTCGACCTTCCTGAAGCTGATTCCGCTGTTCTACGGCGCCAGCGCCGGAAGGATGGTAAAGGCGGGGACAAACACCTCCAGCTTTGCCGACCACTATTTACCCAGCTTCACCAGCTACATCGTTTTCGAATATCTGAATCATAAGAATGAGCCGCGGTGCGCCGTGCTTCATCGCTCACACTCGGGATATGCCTACCGCCTGGTCAGTTGCGCGTGGAACCCAGAGCTTCTGTATGTAGATCAAATCATTGGTCTTTTAGTCGAGCCGAGCAGTCTACAGCGTCGTGCAATGAATATGCGAATCGACTGCACCCCCGAGCTCACCCCTCGTGATTACCTCAGAATAATCCAGTACAACACAGGCGTAGCGGATCTTGAGGGCATCAATTCAGTCGAACGCAAGCGCATGATTGCAGGACTTCGGCGCTCCTATTCACTGGCACCACTGCGGCATCACTTCGGCGGCATCGACAACCTGATGTTCTCGCTTCTGGAGTCCAAAGGTACCTTCGACTCCATGAAGTCGGCGATGAAAGAGATACTCCAACAAGAGACAGGCGTTGAGAGTGTCGATCTTTCCGGGATGGATCTAGCCGCATTCACTGGAGCGATCGACAGCCGCGCAAGCTTCTTGATCATGGAAAAACAGATCAGACCCATGATCGATCGTCTTGCCCAACTGCACCCCAGGTTGGTCACCAACGAAGGTCAGCAAGGCCGCCTCAAACGAATCGCAACTGATCAACAACGGGACGCTCTAGCTGCCAAGACAACCGTCGAAGCGGAGATCCAGGAGGCCAGGGCACGCGAATCCGCCGCGTCCGACCTTTACAGCGAAAGAAGCGAGGCCATTCACGACCGGCTTGGCACCGCGCGTCGTGCAGAGAGGGAGGCCCTGCGAGATGTCGAATCACTGATCCGCCAACGGGACAGCTATGACCAAAGCAGCCTCCCGTCGCTGATGAAGGACTATGCTTCCATGAGTGCCATGGAGGAGGGACTGCGCGCTACGGCAGGCGAGCATTCCATACTCGTCGAGCAAGGCCAAGGCATTCAACAGCGGTATGACAAGCTTCAGACAGAGCTGACCCGTTCAGTGCTCGAGCGAAAACAACGCCGCAGCCAAGAGGCCGAAATACGGCAAATGGATACCCGGGCACAGGCCCAAGCTCAACTGGATCACCTGGAGCAGCAACTCGAATCTGCCCGGGAAAAGCATAGCAGTGAGCTTGAAGACCACGAGCAGAAGCATACCTTGCTGGCCACAGCGCTCGTAGAGCTCAAAAGCCAGGCCGCTTTCCTGAGTGCCACTCGGTATCTACCGGAAACCGCTGATGCGATACAGAACGAACAGTGGTCGATCGACCTCATCCGCGCCGAATTGGACAGCGCAACGATCGAAGTTGCCGAGCACGGCGCCGAGCAGCGGCGATTCGCTCATGAGCAGCAAGCGGTAGCCGATGAGCAGGAGCAGGTCGTAAGGCGTCGTGAGCAACTGCGTGACGAAGTCGAGACGCTCAAGTGTCAACTCAATCCAAGCGAGGACACGTTGCTGGCATTTTTGCGCTCAGAGTGCCCAGCTTGGGAGCAATCGATCGGTAAGGTCATCGACCGCGGGCTCCTATTGCGCAATGACTTGTCGCCCTCACGTGCGCTCGAATCGTCCACCCTGTTCGGGATTCAGCTTGATCTGAATCGGCTTCAACCAGTGGCAGAGTCTGACAGGGAAGCAATAGAGTCAAGCTTGGCTCTAGCAAATCACCACCTTACTGAGGTCGACGAAGAACAGCAGCGCCTGACCCGCAAAGCCTCCGTGATGCTGGAACAGCGCAAGCAGCACCAGTCATTACTTGTCGAGATCCTCCGTCGCCAGAACAAGCATCAGGAGAATCTCCAAGCACTGCAAGGCCACATCGCCACGTTGGAAGAAGAGGGTAAAGAGAACATCGGTCGCCTGCGATCTCAATGTGCCCAATCTTTAGCTGAAGCTGAGCGCAGCCTGGAAGCTCATGTCATCCAGCGCGAAGAGTTGAAAAGGTCTCAGCAACACCATCTGGCGAACCTCAAAGGGATCGTGGACAAAGTCAAACAAGAGCTTGCGGTTCAGTTGGATGAAATTGAACGGGCGAAAAAGAACGCCCTCGACGCGCTTGATAGAGAGCAAGCCGAGAAAGTGGATGGCTACACGGCTGCTCGACTCGCTGAGCTCACAGAGGCCGGGGTGGATAGTGATGCCATCAAAAACCTTGAAGCAGCGATGATTGCATTGGAGTCGAAACTCGCCACCCTGAATAACCACTTGTCCGACATCCGAAACTACCAGCGGTGGCTTAATGATGACCTGCCCAAGCTCCCTACGCTCAAAGCCACGCACCTCCAGGCTTCAGAGCTGGCCAGCCGTATCCAAGTTGAAGTAGAAGCGTTCCAGCAAGCCAGGACTGAGCAACTGAATGCCTTCAAGGCCGCCTCGGCAGTGATCTCTGAACGCCAATCTGTGCTCGGTACGAAGCTATCGACACTGGCATCGGTCATAAAGCGGCTAGAGGACACCCCCGTGGTGAATTCGGATCTTGATAGCCTGCGCAAGCTCACGCCGGCCGATATCGAGGCCGAGGTAGGGCGACTGGAGCGCGAAGCCAGGAGCCAGCGAGAAGAAGGCAGGAGCTTATTCAGAAAGATTGAGCAAGCCATTATGGCCGGCCCACGCGATACCGCGGAATTTGACGCGATCCAGGACATCGCGATGCGCTCACGCCAAGCGGATGGCACCGGTGAGAAAGTCTGGTTCCACGCCACGCCTGAATTGCAGGTGTACATGGCAGAAGGTCATGACGTGCAGCGCAGCAAGCTGATCACCCGTGTCAGATCTCTATGTACCCAGGTCGCCGAAAACCAGTCAGTGCTCAATGGACTGCATCGCTCCATCATGGATCTCGGCCGCAAGGCCACCAGGAAGGTGAATGAGGTGCTGGCAGCGTTTCCTCAGTTTACCAACTTCGAATTTCGAGTGGTTTCCAGGATCCACGACATCAGTGCATGGGACGAGATCGAGGGGTTAGTGGAGCACTTCAACCGCTGGCGTCTCAAGTCTGGCGAGATCCCAACGGACGCTCTCAATGAACGACTGATGTCCATGCAGCGGCGCATGAAGGCAGGGGGTTGGCTCTCCCCGAAGCTTGCGGACTGCTTCGACGTTTCGTTGAGCTGGATGGTCAACGGTGTTCAGAAGGTCGCTTTCAACACCGCAGACTTGGGCGATGGGCTCAGTACAGGCCAGCTCAAGATCATCGTCGGGATGATTTACCAGGCGCTATTTGAGCTCATTCGACGTGATGCTGACTTCGATCTGCTGTTGCCGATTGATGAGGCGTTGGAGCTCGATGTGAACAATGCGTATACCCTGCTTAAATACTTCAACGCTCGTAACTCACAGCTGATGCTCGGATTTCCCGGTGGCGCCCCTGAGCTTATCCGTCACTTCACGCACCTTTATGCCCTTGACCGCCGGCCTTCGGGGGCCGTGTACGTCAAGCAGTATCAAGCTCCCGAAACCGACAGACTTGCTGATTTGAATGATGAGCTAGAGCTTGATGATGGGCTCGATCTCAATGGCCCGGATATCAATAGGCCGCATACCAATGGGCCAGATATCGATGGGCCGGGGGCATTTGTATGAGAGACACTTTGGAAAGCCTGCTGGGCGGCCGCTTCATTTGTCGCTACTCAAGTCCTGAGCTGTACAGCCAGCTCTGTGACGCCAGCTATGCCCGCGCTGTCGACCAGGCTCTGCAGCCATTGGGTCGGACACTTGGCTGGCTGGGCAGTATTGAGCAACCAAGCGCGTTTTTCTCGCGCTTCGTGAGCCTCTCCTATGCGAATGATCGCATTGCCGCTGCTGAGGAATTCAAGCATATCCGTGACGCCATTTGGCCTGTGGTGGAATTCATCCAGCTCTGTGCCCGGGCTGGTAGGGGAGACGTCTGCCTGGCTCCTGGGGAGGAAGTGCATACCGCGCAGCTTCTGGCACAAGTTGAAAACAGCTCGATTTGTGGAGATCAGTTGCGCGATCTTGCGGGTCACGCTTTCTTCCGCAAATCCAAGCGTGGAGACAGCAACAGCGAGAAGCTCTCCGTCGTGCTCAAGACCATGGAAGAGGCGGGCTTCCTGGTCAGGAAAGGGGTTGGATCATCCATCTTCGTCGCCACGGGCAAAATGACCTATATCTATCGGGCCATGTCCTGGATCGTGGAGCACCAGAAGTTAGTTCCCGACGACGAAAGCGATGCTGCCTCCGACACACAGAGCGAGTTCATCCTGTGAGAGCCGAAGATTGGGCAACGCTCGGAAAGCACCTGGTCGCAAACGCCGCCACCCTTGAAACCATTGTCCAGGCGGATGAGGAGGGTGCCGCCAAGCCAGAAATGATGACCCAGGGCATTATGTGGCTGATCAAGCAGCACCTGGTCGATGAGTTCGAAGGAAGCCTGCACCCTTCCTCCCTCCTGATCGACCTCGGTGTACGAATCAGTTCGCAACGCTTCGAGCTATCCGCACCGGATCTTGAAGAGTTGCTGGTCAAGATCGAGCAGGCTTGCGAGCGGTATCTGGCAGCGAAGGACTTATCCCTAGCCGATGCTGATAAGGAGCAGCGATCAATCTGGCTGGCCGTGCGCCAGGTCGTGACGCACCTGCGCGATGAGCATCGAGCAACGACTGAGTTCATCGAAGGCCGATACGGCTTTTCGCCCCGGTTTGAAGACCGCCTGCGCGACATCCGGCAAGCCGTGGAACGCCTGGAGCGTCTGTCCAACAAGCTGGACGCTTTTGAGTACGACAAGCTGTCAGGCTGGTGTAACAATGACCGGACACTGCGTCGGCTGCTGCTGACAACCCTTCACAACGCAATTATGCGCCAGCGCACCCGCCTGGGGGACTTGATCACCCGGCTCGACCAGCTGGGAGTAACGGTAAGAAAACGTAACCGATTGCGCCAAGTGGTGCTGGCCGTTGAAAGCTGGCTCCAAGCCGGCAATGTCCCGGATCTTGAGGGCATTCTGGATCGCGCGGATGCGGCTGAGTGGGTATGCGCATCGCCCTTATCTCTAGGCGGCTATCTGCACCCTCCCGTAGAAGACTCCCAAGCGATTGACGATATGGCGCTGCTCATCCACTCGTTGCCCGCACCGAGGGTGCGCAAAGCCGTTGAAGATCTTGCGGCCCGGCCAGCAGCACGTGTGATCCCCACCGAGCTGGAAGTCGTCGAGGCCCCCATTCCATTTGCTCAACCGCACTTGGAAGCCATGCTCTTAGCTTTGAAAGAGCATCGTGTGCCGCAGAGCGCCAGCCGTTATTGGGAAGACAATGCCGAGAGTGAATACGGGGTGAATGTCTGGCTTTACGCGCTAGATGCCTATTACCGAAACCTTGTGCTGGTTGCGCAGAAAACTGAAAAACCCCTGCGGTACGTGCTTGAGCCAGTAGCTGAGCCCATGCCCAGAGGCATCGCGAACCAACTCGTGACTGACCTTACCTTACGTATCAAGAGGCGGGGCGAATGAGCAACCACAGCGTGTTACGCAGCAAGCGAAGTATAGAGATGATCAGCGCGCTCGTGCGTATGGGCTTTGAAAGTGTGGCGCTCGGCAAATTTTGGAAGACGATTCACCGCGACTATGGGGTCGGTGAAGTAAGTGGCAGTAAGCTGTTGCTGAGCCCTGCTGACAGGCAAGCACTTAGAAGCCTGCTGATCGACAAGGCCAACTGGGATCCGGTTGAGTCCAGGAAGGTCGAAGGCTCACGGCTCGCGCTGGCCAGCCATACTCGAGTAGAAAAAGCTTCCAATGAAGCTGTCGGCCGCTTGTTGGTATTGGTGAGTAGCCCTCAGGGGAGAGTGGACTTGGGTGGTTCCCGCTTCATGATTCCACCCGGTGGATCTTTAGCGCTCCCAGTGGAGGTGCTGGCCGGCATTGACCGGTTCGTGATGGTCGAGAATCTTGCAGTCCTGTTGGGCGCTCATCTGTATCAAATGCCTGAGGAGCTTGCGGGAGTTCCGTGGGTCTTCAGGGGGTCGCCACAATTTTCACCCGCTACGGCTGCGATGCTGGCCGAGGAGACGCCAAATGTTTTCTATTTCCCAGACACCGATCCTCAAGGTTTGGCCAACAGCTTGAATGCAGCCAATTGCTCTGGGGTCATAAGCTGCAACCTTGATGGACTTCGTGAGCTCAAAGCTGATGGCTTGGATAAGCCGCATGACTACATGAACCAACTGCAGATGATGGATGGCCTAACCAGGTCGGGTCATCCGTTAGCACTCGTCCTCGGCGACCTTCGTACCGGGTTCAGTCAGGAATCCATGGCGAGACGGCAGCTGAAGATCTGGTGCAACGTTACCGCTGATTGAAAGTGTAATGCGTAGGTGCCCGTTGTAGGCACCTGTTGTTGTTATCTTTCGTGGATACCTAGGGTCGATAGCCTTGCTGCCCATGTATAGACCGTGATTGTTTCCCGAAGAAGGGACTTCCAGGTAAGCGTCCGCTCAACACACATCGGGCATCAGCACCTACTGGCCTTGTTCAACTGGTACTAGCATTCCCCTGACAACCGTGTCGCCACGATGCTTGGCACGCGCCTGGAGCTCGGAGCATAAGGACTCGATAGGCCAAATATCTCTCGAAATAGCGCGCCGGCAATCATTGGCCCAATACTGAGAAAGCATACAGAGCCGGATCGCCAGGCCGAACCTCACCACGCTGCTGCGCCTGGGCCATAATTCCGGTCATCAGCCGCAGCATCTATGCGACCACGTTGTCGTGCCAAATTGTCGCCAAATCAGGAAAGGTTCGACTTTCGCCGATGATGGGTCGGGCCAACGCTGGAATTTGACTATTCCCCCATGCGGTCGGCTGCAGTGTTGAGGATCAAAGGTATCAATTCACGAAGTGTCCTCTGCGAACGAACGCAACACACTGGCCTACAGGTGCTCAGCAGGAACGAACATGACGAATCGCTCAGTTCTCCGTAACATGTTGGCAAATCGCCATACAGGAGTTCAGCGTAATGCCTACAGCCTCCATCCCCGCCTACAAGGCAGTTTCACCCCTGCTCGCAAGAAGCGCTGTGCCGAGAACAGGTACCGACAATCTGCCAGGTTATTACTCGACTCAGCACGATATGTGGGTTGTTGAGACACCTAATGGTATTCAGCCCGTTATTGCTCGCGGAGCGTTGGACGAGCTTCTCACCAAGACCAAGGTCAACAGTGAAGAGGATGACGACTCGTTCGTGACGCTCGAAACGCTGACAAAAACAAACTCCAAGCCCGAAAGTGACGACGATCTCATCTCCAAGGGGCAGGCCTCTCATCTGCTTCAACTGATGACCAAGACTGATACGGTGATCGAAGAGGATGACCCGGGTGACAGCTATGCCATGCTGGAGCTGATGACCAAAACCGAGGCAGAGCTTGAGCACGATGATCCAGGGGATATGCAATTCGGCCTCGACGAGCGTTTTTACCTGGATTGAGGCTTTCCACTATGTTTCTGCTGGTCACTAATCGCCGCGACATAACGATGGACTTCGTCGTCGCAAAGCTCCAACGGCTGGGCTTGCCTTATTTCAGGCTCAACACTGAACTACTCCCTCTATCTCGAAGCACGTTGGGCGTGAGTGCCATGGATGATTGGGCAATTGAGCTGGAAGGGAAACGAGTTACAGGGCGTGACGTTACTGCTGCCTATTTTCGCAGGCCTGGCGCGCCACAAGCACCTGAGGCAGTCCTGGATGCGGGTGAGCGTGCCTACATTGAGGCGGAATGGAGCAGCTTCCTGAAGAGTCTCTATTTCCGATTGGAGGGTTGCTGGTTCAGTGACCCTACTCAGATCTTTCTGGCTGAGGATAAACCGCGACAGCTCCTGATTGCGCGGCACCTCGGTTTCAATATCCCGGATACTGCCATAACGAACCAGTTGGAGCCCGCCGAGTTACTGACGGCAGAGGGAAGGGCTGTTGGGAAGCCTCTGCGGCAAGCGGTATTGCCGGGCGCGCTGGAGAAGGTGATGTTCACCTCACGGCTGCAGCCATTGACCGAAGCAGATGCGCCTGCCCTTGGCCTTGCCCCGTTGATCATTCAGGCTGAAGTGCCAAAAAAATATGATGTTCGCGTCACGGTCGTTGGCGCTCAGGTGTTCGCCACTGCCATCTGGTCTCAGGATAACGAAGAAACCGAAGTTGACTGGCGACGGGGTAGCCGCCCTGACTTACGCCACGAGGCCATCAGCTTGCCCGATCAAGTGGCTGCTCAATGTCGAGAGTTGGTGCACCGTCTGAACCTGCGGTATGGCGCTATTGATCTGGTGTGTGACCCAGATGAAAAGCTGTGGTTTTTGGAGATCAATCCAAACGGTCAGTGGGCCTGGATCGAAAATCAAACCGGATACCCAATTGCTGCGGCAATCGTTGATGAGCTGGAGATGATCCGAAATGGCCCGAGTTGATAGGCAATTGTTTTGGCCGACCCTGGTTCCACCTACGCCTGAACAGGTTGCCGCAAATGACCAAATGCGCGCCGGGTGGAAAGCATCCGTCAACGACGGCAATTGGGATCTCCAGAGCGAAATAGCGTTGGAAGAGGCGCGCCGGATGTACGACGCCGAACAGGAGCGTCGTAGAGGTGCTGACACGAAAGCAGGGGTCTATCTTGCGGCAGTAACCGCACTCATCCCGGTGTTGGTGTCGTTATTGCCGACCCTTTGGAGCGACAAGACCAATAAAGTCCTTGGCGCCCTGTCGCTAGCGGTGTTTGCGCTTGCAGTGGCGTATGTCCTTCGAGCAGGGTACAGCGCGTTCTGCGTACTGCGCGTGAGCAATGCCCACATGGTGGGGGCCGACGATATTTCACGCTGCTGGAGCACGCAACAACCCGCCGCGAGCTTGGCCAAGTCTATCGCCGTCAAAGTCATCGAAAACTACCCGGGCAACAACGCCAAGGTGAGCTATATCAAGCTGGCGCATGACTACCTCCTGCGGGCGTTTTTCGTTTTCACCGTGCTGCTGGCTGTACAGGCGCTGTGGCCTTGCGCGACATGGGTGGTAGAAGAGATTTCCAAGCTGATGGCACCTGAGGTGAGGCAACCGCTAATGATGTGCTTTTCCTGACCAAGCACCACAAACGAGCAGACCTGGCTCGATGTCACTGTGATAGTACAGGTGGCGCGGCTCAAATCCGGCTATCTAGCAATTTATGAAGAAGGGATGCTCATGTATTTACGTACGCTGGATGTTCAGGGCTTCAAATGCTTTGGTGAGCCGTTCACCATCGAATTTCGAGACGGGCTGAACGTGCTCGTGGGAGAGAATGGGGCCGGCAAGACTGGCGTGGTCAGTGCAGTGCGCCAGCTCTTCAACGACTCGGAGTCAGGCAAGCGAATCATTAGTGAGCGCGATTTCTACCGGGGTTTTGAGCCGGGCGCGGTCGCTGCTGAAAGCATCCAGATTCAGGCGACGTTTTCAGGTCTGGATGATCAGGACGCCATTGCGTTCGAATCCTGGTGTGGAAATCACGACGAGGCCAAGCTGACTTTTGAGGCCCGCAATCAAGAGTCTCGCGGGCGCTTCAGGCACCACACCTACGCGGGGCACGAGCATGCCAAACCGTTCGAGTCCGAGACGCTGGACTACATCCATTGTATTTACCTACCTCCGCTGCGCGATGCCGAGAACAAGTTGCGCGAAGGTCGCCAGTCCCGCCTTGCCCGGCTCATGAAGGCCCTCTGCCGCAAAGAGCTCGCTGAGGCCAGGAAGGCACAGACTCTTCACCCGCTGGAAGAGCATGTCGGAAACTTCAATCGTGAGCTTTCACAGAGCGACGAATTTGCGATCAAACAAGCCAATCAGCGAATCGGAGACAACCTGAAGGCAGCGCTGGGGCTCAATCTCTCTCAGGGCACCATGATTCAGTTCTCAGAAGTCAGCTTCTCCCGGATCGTGGAGGGCTTGCGGCTTCTGTACTTCCCTAACCTCAGCGAGGCTGACACGACCCAGTTCCGATCGCTGGAGGAGAACAGCCTTGGCTACAACAACCTCCTGTACATCGCGTCGATCCTGGCTGAACTGATCCTGGAGGAAGAAGAGGATCGAGGCGAAGAGACCTATCTGCGGCTCCTGTTGATCGAGGAGCCAGAGGCGCATCTTCATCCTCAGCTTCAACTGCGCCTGCTGCGGCATTTGAAAACGGTGGCTGAAGAACGTGGCATCCAGGTCATCATCACCACGCACTCAACGGTCATCTCTGCCGCCGTCTCCCTGGATCACCTCATCCACATTTCAAATGACGCAAGGCCAGTAGCAATACCGCTCAGCGCGTGCGGCCTTCCTGAGCACAGCCGCCGCTTTGTGGATCGCTGGTTGGACGTCACAAAATCCAACCTCCTTTTCTCCAAAGGGGCACTGCTCGTAGAAGGAATCGCTGAGGCGATGGTGCTGCCAGAGCTGGCGCGTATTGTCCTGCGCCCCTACGGAGAGGGGAAGAACTGCCTGGACGACTACGGCGTCTCGGTGATCAATCGTGGTGGCATCTACTTCAATCATTTCATGCAGCTGTTTTGCGATGTCACGGGCGGCCAGCCAGGCGAGAATGTCCCAATCAGGTGTGCAGGGCTTACCGACAATGACCCACCGAAATCTATCAGGTCGGTTGCAGGCGATGACGGTAAAGAAATCCCCGTTCCGTTTCTTCCCCATGATGATGACCTCCTTGTAGGCGACAATCCGGCCTTGGCATTGATAGGGCCGATCAGCCAGTCGCAGTTCGGCAGGTTGTTCGCAGGTAAGTACAAGACCTTCGAGTACGACATCGCGATGGAGGGTAACAACCTCAGATTGATGTCGACGGCTGCGGCCACTCTCTGGCCTGTGCAAGGCGGGGAAGTGGTGAGGGAGCTGACAAGGCGGGCTGGACTGGACTACTCGACCATGAGTTCAGGGGAGAGGGCGCCGTACGCGAATGACATGCTTGATCGAATCGAAACCAAAGAAATTGGCAAAGGGTTCTATGCGCAGGCATTCGCGGACGCGCTGGCTAACGTGAGGGATGACTTTATCGTGCCGGAATACATCCGCTTAGCCGTCCTCTGGGCTTGTGGGATCGAGGAACAAGCCGAATGACCCGGGTCAGGCCTGAAGGCTCGAGGCCGAAGGATGCCAGGCGATGAACTTCACCAAGGAGCAGTTGGAATACATCGCAGCGCCGCTTGATCAGCACAGCTACCTGAAAGCATGCCCAGGTAGTGGCAAGACCGAGGTGGTGGCTGCAATGGTCTCGCAAACCATCCAGGTGTGGTCACGTTCGCCTTCGGGTATCGCTGTTCTCACGTTTTCTAACAGTGCGACCGACGAGCTCCGGAGTAGGGTGCACAAGTACTTGGGCGGGCCTATCGGCTTACCCCACAGTATCTCTACCTTCGACAGCTTTGTTCTCACTAGGTTGGTGGCCAGCATCGCCAGCGAGCTGACGGGCTATCCAGGCAAGGATGGCGATTTCCGTATCCGTATCCTTGAGAAGGAAGCGAATATCTTCCAGACCCAGCAACGGATTTGTGGTCGCCGCATCTCAGCCTGTCGGTACAACTATGACTTGGAGGCGGGGCGCTTCAAGTTTTCGACCGGCGATCGAGCGCTCGATCATCAGCTCAACGCCGTGGAGGTTACTGACAATATGCATCGGGATCTCGTAGCCACGAAGAGGCGGTTCTGGCTCGGTGGTTACGCTACCCATGGTGACATCGATATGCTGGCGCTTATGGCCTTCAAAGATCACCAGTTTGACCGCTACTTCTCCCGAGTTGCCCGTCGGTTTCCCGTTGTGATCGTGGATGAGTGCCAGGATCTCTCCGCTGAACAACTGCAAATCGTGAGCAAACTCAGCGGCTTTGGGATCAAGTTTCACTTCGTCGGTGACCTAAACCAATCGATTTATGGGTTCCGCAAATCGAACCCGGCCAACGTCAACAAGCTCATGGGCGTACTGCAGTTCAAGCAGTACGAACTGACCACCAATTGGCGCAGCGGCCAGGCCATAGTCGACCTCTGCAGCAACATCGTCGGTACCGGGAAGGTTTCGGGGAATCCTGAAATCGCATCCATCCAGCCCAAAATTCTCGAGTACGAAAGTTGTCCATCCGAGCTGCTGCCTACGATCCGAAACCTGACAGCTGCATACAATGAGGTGGTACTGGTTGCCCGAGGGCATGCAACCCTTCAGCGCCTGCGCAACGGGAAGACCTTTGAAGGCATTGAGCTGCTTGCAGTCGCCTGCATTGGCGCCAGCTCAGGGAGCCTGAGCGATCTCAAAGTGAGTCTCAGGACATTCGCCCAGTGGCTTGCAGGGAAGCTAAAGCTGGAGGTCACCAAGACGGGGCCCTATTGCCCAACCTCAATGGAGTCGAAACTGGCCTGGCGTAAATTCATCCACCAAAGCCTGAGGTTCATGGTTGCCAGCGGCGCCGGCAACTCCGATCAAAATTGGTCAGCGTGGGTACGCTGCGCAAAACTCGCACTGCGACAACTCCCTGACCAGGCGTTCGTGCCCGATGAAATTCTTAATGAATTGCAGGAATTGAGAGGACTCAACCTCGTCACCAAGCGTGGTCAAGGTGATAAGCCAGTGTCGATCCGTCTCTCGAGTCAGGATATCCAGGATGGCGAATCGGAGACATTGCGTTACGAGACGATTCACCAAGTCAAAGGTGAGACTCACGATGTCACTGTGGTTGTGTCCTCACGTAAACGCGGCAAAGGTGAATCACACTGGGCCGACTGGCTACAGAACCGTGAGTCTGAGGCCGCCCGTTTTGCCTACGTCGCGAGCTCAAGACCTCGGCACATGCTCATTTGGGCAGTCAAAACGCTGAAACCTCGCGAGCGTCCAACCCTGGTCAATTTGGGCTTCCAACTGCCGTGAAGGACTTGAGCGTGCCTTCAATGACCGGAAACCTGTTCAATCCCACGGGCAACGAGCGCCCTATCATCGACGGCTCAAAACAACTGATTGAGTGGATCTGATTTCAATGACGTTATCGAGCGCGGTGTGCTTTAAATGCGTACACGACACTTTTCTCAGTACATGGGTCACTGAAACTGGGGCGCTCGACCACTGTAGCCTCTGTGGTGACATGGCCCAAAGCGTCGCACTCGTCGAGATCACTGCGCGGGCGCGTGCCGTTCTCGACCAATACATCTGGGAGGCGCGGAATCATCGTCATTGGGGTTCCGACGGTTCAAGACTGGAATCACCCGGCGAACCATTGAAATACTGGGTCGCCGAAGTCTTCGCTTGTTCCCCTGGTGCACCTATCGTTCAGGCAGTTTGTGGTGGACTGAGTGAGGAGTGCGACGCACTGCCCATTTTTTCCACCACCATCCACTACAGCATTCGTCCGGCTGGGGTTAAAAGTGCGCTTAATCGGTGGTGCGACATCCAGGAGGGCATGCGGCACAGCAGTCGGTTCTTCAACGACGAGGCCAGGCAGCTTCTCAGCTGGCTGTTCGACGACCTGGGCCAATACGCAGAGTCAGCCGAGGCTGACCATGTCGTGCAGACCCTCAAGCCGGATGATTGTCCCGCAATCTACCGCGCGCGGCGCAGTCCTGCTGAAAAGGTCGAGAGGATTCGGGACAACCCCGACACTGAACTGGGTTCACCACCAAAAGAAGTATCGGGCGAGGGTAGAATGAACCCTGCTGGAATCCCGGCGTTCTACGGTGCATTCGATCGTCAGACATGCATCGCAGAACTGCGCCCGCTTCCACAGGACAGCTTCATCAGTGGGCGATTCCAGCTCATCCGCGCGGTTCGAGTACTCGACTTCGAACGCTTCGAAGGCGCTAATCTAGGGCCGATTCCAAGCTTCTTCGACCCTGAGTACTTCAAGCACCTTGATCGCCAAGGTTTCCTTCGCAAAATTCACGAGGAAATAAGGATTCCAGTCGATGAGGAAGAAAAACGAAACTACCTGATTACCCAAGCTGTAGCCGAATACTTGGCCCTCAAGTGCTCCCCGCGCTTTGACGGCGTCATCTTTCGCTCTGCTCAACGCGCTGAGGGGCGGAACATTGTACTGTTCTCGCATGCCGCCGCTAAGCCAACGTCATCCACGGTGCGTTTTGCAACCGGATACCGGGTGAGCGGCGCAAAGGCGGGTGATCCATTGAGTATCGAGTACGTGGCCGGTAGCATGATTCTTCACACCATCGATAAAGACAATGTGGGCACGATGGATTAGGTGCTGAAAGAAACAGAATCTTCCAACGCCATACCCGAGGCATAAATAGCCCGGGCTGGTAGCAGGCACAGCCCAAACAGGTGAGGGTGGCGCCTACACTACGAAAAGTACAAGACCATCATCCATACTGAAACGCTCGGAAAATCAGCGAGACCAGGGAGGGCGAGAGATGAAATATGCCCACGTGGGCGACACCCGAATGGAAGCCGAACCGAAGCTGCGCGGGGTTTGCCCATCTTGTGAATCTGAGGTGATATCCAAATGTGGCAAACATGTGATCTGGCACTGGGCACATCGATCAAAACTCAGCTGTGACCCGTGGTGGGAAAACGAGACGGCCTGGCACCGGGAATGGAAGAATCGATTCCCAGCAGAATGGCAGGAGGTCATGCATCAAGACCCGATCAGCCGTGAACGCCATATCGCCGATGTGAAGAGCAGTCACGGTGTCGTAGTTGAATTCCAGCGCTCGACGATCGATCCCGAGGAAGTGACAGCGCGAGAGCAATTCTACAAGCGGATCGTTTGGGTGATCGACGGGACACGCAGCGAACTGGACAGCTCTTTTTTCAATCTTTCACGCAGTGGAATCTCCACTGAGGGCTACGCCTACTTCAAGTGGCTGGGGCGTAGCCGCCTATTCCACCGCTGGCATACCCGCACACCCGTTTTTGTGGACTTTGGGGGCGCGGGGTTTTGGAGGGTGTGCGCGTTCGACCCTACGACCAAAGAGGGAACAGTCGGAATTGTTGATCGGGATTTGTTTTGCCAAGGCTTAATCCGAGGCGAGACCGATTTCAGCCGGGGTGGTGGCCCAGCCGGGATGCTTTAGATGCATTGCGCACCTGAACGTATGGGCAACACCACACGCTCATGGCTCAACGGCTTCCTTGATGCCGGGGCTTGTCGCAGGCGAGCTAAGCGCTCTACAGCTTGCTCGAGGCTCGACCGTTGCCTGGAGGCTAAGGTGTTTCACTGATTCGAATTGCAAACCTGAGATCCGACGCAGTGATTTCGAAAGCAACCACCTGCGCAACCTGACGGCCATACTCTAGTGAGTGGCTCCAAAGTATCCGTGCTGGGCCATGGTCACCCAGATTTCTTGCACACGATTACCCGTCGGATGATCGTCCGGCCAAGGTCAAGCCGAGGTTGCCTCAGCACGCAGTGCTCCACCATGAGACCTACTCGGTCGCCGGCGAAGCTGATGCGCTCGCTGAATACGACGAGCGCCTTGGTGCGTTCTATCAACGCGAAGGAATGAAGGCATCGGGCTGGTCTGAGCAGGTGGTCAGCAGGCTGCGGAGCGTCTCGAGCCTGCACGGACGCGAAGAGCTTGTCGGAGAGCTTAAGCGAATGGGGTTCGGTCTACACTAAAGCAACCTTGGCCACAGCCGTGCACGCATCGAGGATACTCAGGAACAACTGCACAAACGTTTCCACACCCATTTATACCCATTTTCAATGGTCACTGACGATTCGGTAGGTCGTCCAGGTGCAGCCTTCAGAAGGACAAATGCTTACAGCGAAGGCGTTGCTGGCGTTGATGCCGTGGCGCCCGGTTGATTCCTGAGCAACCTGAGCTCTGAAGGTTTAGGATCAGAGCTTCGTTGGCGCATGGAAATCCCGGTGAAAATGGCGATCGCGTCCGCTTAAAAATACGCGGACACCATCGCTTTAAAACGGGGCTTCGGAAGGTTAGTTCGCCGGACGCTTACAGATCATTCAGCCCAAGACCACGTGAACGGGGGTGGCTATGGCAGTGGTGTTTTTTCTACCTTGGGTAGCGGCTACCGAGGAGCTTCGGATCGCAGACATGCGCCTCATCCCTTACGAGCGCGGTCGACTCCCTGGCGAACTGCTGGGCATCCCTCAAGCAGCATTCGACGGCGTTCTAGGTAACTATGGCGACCGGGGAATTGGCTCTCACCCCGCTCAGCCAATCAATCAAGCGACACTCATCATCTGGGACGAGGACACGCCGGGCCTGGAGGCATCCGATGCCCAAATCCAGGAGCGATTGGTTCAGGGCTCCTACCTTGCATTCTCAGCCTTAGCTAAGCGAAAGTTTTGCTCTACGTCTGAATACTACAACGCAGACACCCTGCAGGTCGTGGCGCAGCGGTTTGATGTCGGCACGCCTACTTACTCCTGCATGACCACGCGCCGGCGTGACGGCAATACGCAAAACATGCTGGCAGGGAGCGGCGGGCTCAAGTTCGTTCGGCCTTACCATGTCGACAACCGCACTCGCATCTCACTCGATGCGCCACTACTGGAAGCTTTGCTAAAACTCCCTGACGGAGACCTGAAGGAGCGCATCGACGAAGCAATCGTCTCTTACCTCAGGGCCAACACTGATGCTTCATCCATGGATGAGCGATCAGAGCTGATCCTGATGAGGCTCGCCATCGACACGCTGCTGGCCGTCCCGCATGACAAGGCAGCCTTTCGCAGGGCCATCAACGAACACTTCGACGAGCTACCGAACCCGCCCACTTGGTACAACGGCAATTTGGACGAGCGCTGGTGGTGCACTCACTGGGACAGCAACGTAAGCCGCCCGCTCGACGCCTGGGTACACGATTTCAGTGCCGCTCGTAACGCTGCCGCCCATGGCCCTGGTACCGGTCAGAAGGGAAGCATCTGGCCACGCTATAACCACCTTATTTTCTCTGCATGGTTGCTGCCCCTGATCGTCAAGAAGCTGCTCGCCGAAGCAGGGCTTTATGAGCTCAGCGCCGAAGACAAGGTCGCCCGGGCAGGATTTGAGGTCTTTCTGACCCACGATCTGCTGGCGCTTAGCGACGAGCATGAGAACACGGTTTGGTGGCAGATTGCCGAGTCCGAGCTTTTGCTGCCTCTCTTTGCTGAGCAATTGCACCGAGCATGCGAATGACGAAACCATGGTGTTGTGGAATTGAGTCAACGCGTGCTGATACGCAGGGGATGCGTGGAGGCAATCCGAGAGAGAAGTGAAGATATAGCTTGAAACCGCCCTCGACACGGTGTGTAAACCAATTTTTTGATGTGTAAACCACAGCGCTTTACACGTCAAAAAACTGGTTTACACGTTCTATAAGACGCCAGCCTCAGGCCAACGTAACTACCTGCCGGCATCGTAGTAACAGGCACGCCTGAAACTGGCACCAGGCTCGCCGATGAGGGGAGACAGTGAGCGGATAGCGATGGTGTAGGATAGAACTAGACCGCCGCAGGAGCGTACTCATGAGCACTTTGCCCCCCGATCAACAGGCCCGTTATTTGGAAGTGCTCGACGCCGCGAAGCGCTTGTATGGCGGTGATATCGACGCAGCCATGCACTGGATGTCACGTCCGATAAAAGTATTTGGCGGCAAAGCCCCTGCCTGCATGGTCACCAGCAGTGTGGAGACTGAGACCGCTGTCGAGTATGCCAGGCGTTTGGAGCATGGATTCGTTGCCTGATCGACCTCGGTTGAAATATTCAAGCATCCATCTAGCCAATGGGCCGGGCCGACCACCACTGTATCGCACGCTCCGATGCTCACGCTGAAGCCTGAGCTTGTCGACAACCGGGGACACCTTTTCTCGATTGGTCTTGGACTTTGACCCCGAAGCAATCTCAGCACTAGCTACTCGGCGAAGCACAGCTCAGCTTGAGGGGAAGGGCGAGCAACCTCCAGCCGCCGGGACTGAGCGGCCTTTTGCACATTGATACTTGGGAGTGAAGAGACCCCCAGTTGTTTGAGGGCGCCATGGGCCTCAAGGTCTGCCACGTCAGCCTTGAGTCGCTGCACCAGGCTATCAATCGGCTGTCCGCTCTCCACACTCAATGTCAGAGTAAAAAGTGTCAGAGGGCTCAGCCCCAGCGTGTCACTGATGGCAGTTAGTTTGTCGACGGTAGGGCTTGATAGCCCCTGTTCCAATTTCGACATGTAGCCACGGCTGCTGGCCTCGGCCATTTGCTTGTGCGTTAGGCCTCGGCTGATCCGCAAAGTTTTCAGTACGTTGGCAAAGCCTGTTTTGAGCGACATGTGAACACCTGACCAGGGTGAGCCGAGCAGGACTCCCACACGCCTGCAGCTGCGGAAAGACCCTACGTAGAGCATCTGAGCGTATCACAGACGCCCTAGCACCAGCTTGGCTGGAGGAACGGGCTTACTCGGCATTCTTGGAGCTGCAGAGAATCAGCTCGCAAGCATTCCGGTGCGGCCGGATGCCCGAGCTGATTGAACAGATCAGCTAACTTAGCTTGATTAGTCCATCGTTTCCCTAAGCACCAAGGCAGCTCCTTTAGCCAGTCCACCTATGGATACTTGACCCTTGGGCGTCCAGGGAAGGTTTTTGGTAGGATTGATATAAATACGCAGCTCAGTCTCGAATCCCTCCTCCAACCCAGATACGATCACTAGGTAGAAATTGGCTTTGCTTGCTTCTGCGCGACGGAACTCGGTTTCAGTCAGAGTGATCTCTGAAGGAGCTGCGCGGGCGAACGACTTCATCTCGATGAAGGTGCTCTGATCCAGAGCCCCGTCAGCGCCGATTCCTCTGTAGGACTGTAAATCCACAAGCACAGCATCATCCCGCTGCATCGAAGCTTCCAAATAAGCCCAAGCCTTGGTCTGCAATTCTGCTGATGAGTACTGTTTGTAAGCGGTTTCTGGAGCCGAGGGTGGAGATGGCCTTTTGGGTGTAGGAGATGGATTCAGCAGCGGGCTGGTTTTGCGCGGCTGCGGCCCTTTGTGTGCGAGATCGCTTCCATCAACGGCTTCGACGGTGAATTGGAATTCGTGAGGCAGGGCCTTGAGCTTACGGGTTTGAATAGGGCGCTCAGCACTGTCCGTAGTAGCCATCGTACCAGCATCCCGCTTGATTACCCGCTTACGATTATTGCCACTCAACCTTTCCTGTTCCGCGATCAACGTATCAAGACTGGTCTCCACAGCATCAGTCGCTAGGCTGATGTCGGGAATGTATTCACTGTCTTCACTGGCAGCCCAGGCAGACACCCAGGCAAGCGCAATCTCACGCATGCACGCTCCATCTCCCAGACCCGCGATCGCGATGCCGCCATGCTCGCTCCTCCCGATGAATTTTTCGTCGTCGAAATGCACCGCGAGGCCGGAATAATCGGAATAGGCGTGAAGCTGAACTGGAATTTGCCGCGCCCCCTTTGGGGCGGCGTTAACGATGAGTTGACCTGGTAGGTGCATCTTGAGTCGGGCGTTGTCGAAACGACTCCAGGGCTCCATCGCCTTGTAGGAGCGTTCATCTTCTCTCGCAAGGTCAGCCTTGAGCATGCGAAGCGCAGCTTGGAAACGAAACTCGAGCACGTCAGGGGTCGCGTTCGTTATCGCAGGGGCGGCTGCAGCGAATGGGAGCCTCTCCAGCCCTGCGGCGTTTACGAATCGAGAAATGGTGTCAGCCGCACAAGGTGGCGTCCACAAGGCGATCCTGTCGGATTTGAGGTTTGAGTAGTGTGAGAAATACAGTGGGCGCTTTGTTGTCCAGGTATCGCCCGATCGTAATGGCAGGAGGCTCAGGCTTCGTCTATCTGCGGCAGTCGCTTTATCCAGCTGCCTGTCCATGTGCCGATAGATGTCGAGCAACAATGCGTCCTGCTTGGGGTCGTAGGCGGTCTTGGCCAAGGATTCCAGCTCTCTGATACAGCTTTTCAAGTCCGGGTGAATGATGCCCAGTGCGTTCCATAACGGAGTGACGCTGCGGTCATACAGAACGAAAGGTTGTCTGCCATGAAAGATGTCTTTGCCGGCAAAAACCGCTCGCATGCTGAACCACTCCTTGCTGTGCCTAGCGGTTGTGACGCACGGGGCAATGAGCCCTTTATGTGAACGCTGAATGCCGAACTTCCCACGCAGACTCCCGGCCTGCATGTCGCCTATCATCGCCTCATGCGCGACGGTGGAGGCGCCCTGTGGGCAATGGCCAGCCAGGGCCTTGTATAACCTCATCAGGCTGACTTCGTCAGATGAAGATGTGTTTCTGGCACGCTCAAGAGCCGCCACCAACTGTGAAACGGGCGGATTGACGCGCATCCCCAGCGCACGCGCAAATTCGCTATTCGCGTCAGCTTCGGTCAAGCCACTGGCAAAATCCGTGTGATGCTCATACATCGCGAGCGTGACCTTCGTCTCAACAATGAGGGTGGTTGGTCTACACGGTGTCCCTGCATAGTTGGGATACCACGCATTATCAATCAATCTCGCGAGCCAAGTAGTGGGCACTGGTGAGCTATCACTCCTTCCGCTTTCTCGGTAGGCAAAGGTTCTGCTGTACGGCTCGAAGGTGATCCAGTTGCTGTCGATACAGCGAAAAAGTGCTATCGCTCTCTCAACGGCCGTGGGGGCGGACGCTTGCGCCGACTCACGGGATTTCCGTCCTCTCCGTGATACCGGCTGGATTGGGCTCTGGCGAATGTTACGGATGACGGCATCAAGATCGGGCGAGACGAAATCGCGCGCTAGTCCACCACGCGCCCGGCCCAGGAAGCGGCGAGCTGCACTCTGAGAGGCAAGCACGATGTGTGCGGAGTCCGTGGCGACCTCAACGAGGCGAGGAGAAACCTCGGCGCCAAGCAATGACAGAAATCGCTTCACGCCTCGCTTCCGAGTTGTGGTGACTGACTCGCCTTGGATGCCCCTTTGTTCTGCTCTGCTGATTTTGAACACCTCGGCGTAGCTGGCAGACGCCCACAGCAGCTCAGGAGTGGTGCCCGCCGCCTTCGACCATGTGTCCTGCGAATCAGCGATGGATGCTGGCAGGTACACGCTAGTCGGGGAGGCGAGCACCTTCGTAACGGTTGATCGACCATCCTCGAGTGCAACATGACTGAACGCGTCGATTAGCAGTGCCGCGCCCACCTCCTGGCCCAACTGACTGTTCTTCGTGTCGACGTGCTCAAACAGGTCTCGCAGATCGAGGAGGTCTTGCTTATCGGCTGCAATCGGGTCTTGCGAGAAGCGCCTGGCAAACGCTTCAAGCACGTCCTGGGCGACTACGTCTGCCTTGTAATTTGCGCTCTCTGATAGCCATGCGACGAGGGGCGCATATGGCGTGGAGAGAAGAAGAGGGTGAACCACATTTGTCAGATGATGGCGGGCTGCAAATCCAATCGCGGGTGGCTGCCCTGTTAGCCAGGAGTCGGCCTCGTCTTCGGCCTTGGCTTGTGTACGTTGCCCGCTTGCAAGTGGTACCCATTGAGAATCCAGCAGCAGGTAGTCCTCGTCCAGTTCAAGGCATTTTAAAGCCATGTCCAAAAACCATGACGGAGACTTTTGCTCGAATCGCTCACAGTGTTCGAACACATCCTCGAGTTCCAGCGAGTGTGAAACGGAGAGGGCTTCTAGGACGACCCGCCAACGCCCGTCACTGTCCCGCATCCACTCGGGCAGCATTGGCCATCCGCTCACCGCGAGGTGGTCAGCTTCTGTCAGCATCCCGTCGATCGACTCATCGCAATAAGAAATCTGACTCAGCGCATAGCGGCCATCGATGAGAGTCGGACAAGCTTTGAAGGCCTCTATCACTTTGCTCCATTGTTCATGGAACAATTTGTTGAGCCAGTCCGAACTGCTGTCTGTCTTCGCCCCGACAGGAACGGCTAACCAAGCAAGGGTATTGCGTTGCTGCGCCAGATAAATGGCCAGCTCACCTAGAAACTGGCCGGATGCTTCGGTCAACCACTGATTCCACGCGCCATGAATCATGTCTTCCCGAGAGGTAGAGGGGTCAAACTGTGCGTCGAGAGAGAATGCAGCATTGGTGTGGATCTTGGTGGGTAGCGCCACATGGATCCGTCCTTGAGCACTCCCGTTCACCGGTATCGCCACACCAATGGGTGTGAAATCGCCAGTCGCCTTGGCTGCACGTGCCTTTCCAGCTGGAACCCTCACTTCACAAACGAAGCGCTCCCATAGACCGTCGTCCACCAGGAAGGTTGAGTGGGTGACACGGCTCTGGTGCTTGCCAAGTACTAGGTTGAAGTGGCGATCGGATTGAGTCTGCTGGATCGCCAAATGCTTCAGCGAGATACCCGCATCTAGGTCAAGCAAGGTGATAGCGCGAACGTTATCCAGGAAGATCAGGTCGCTGGGGGCCCAGTCATCGAACCAAGCTTCTAGAGAGTCAAGGTCATAATCTGGATAGAGGTCAACGCTGACCATAGTGTGGTCGGCGTGGGGATCGTAGAAATCCCTGATAGGCTCGGCTTCTTCCACCATGGCCACGTGGTCGTCACGTGAGCCGAAATGGAAGGGCGCGCTATGGACTGTCAGATTATCGCCGAGCTGCGTTAGGGTTTTCAGGCCGATACCGAACCGACCTTTGAGCTCAGCTGATTGCTGCTTGGTGGAGTAGAAGGGGTAGATCATTGGTAGCACGTGAGGCAGTTCCACGGGCAAACCGTTATGGACGATGACCAACTGCTTACTGCCGTGAACAGTCTGTACACCAAATTGCACGGAGGTGGCATTCAGGTCATCAGCATTCTGGATAACCTCACGAAGCCCTTGGTAAGGGTCAGTGTTCAGCCGTTTGGCGCCCTGATTTCCTCCCTTGAGCAGGGTGGTCAGGATCTCGGGCTGCTCACGTTGAAGCTTTACAAACTCGGTGAGTGCAGCATTCGCATACGCTTTGCTGCGCAGCGTCGGCTCCTTGAAAGTGGAGGCCGAGTTAAAGCAGGCTGAAGCGTGTAAGCGTCCGAGTTGCTCGTCCATGATGGACTACTCCATAAAGGCATTTTGAGATCAGCCGATCATAGACTCGCTTCGGTGCCAGTTCCATGGATGGCTAGGGTTCGGAGCGCCGCCTGTATACCAGTTGGGTGGCGGATAAAGCAGATACGTCACGCCTTAGGTGGAGTTACGGGTTCCCGAGCTAAGGTGCACTTCGCAATCTGATGATCGTGCTTATCTGCTGGCGCCGGCTGCAGATCTTGCCCCTCCATACCCGCAACAGCAGTGGTTGCGCAGATCAACGGGCACTCGATAACATTGGCCATTACAGAAAAAAGGACTTTGGAAGCATGTATTCCCCACGTCAGCATTTCGCGCTACTGAGCCCCATCACCGATCGCCAATTGGAAGAGCTTCCTTCTAACCTTGCCAGCCTTTTTAGCAAAGCCGCCTTGGTAGAGGCCGGTTTAATGGCGGAACACGAAGAGCTTGAATTTGAGACCAGCGCTATTGAACGGGATGGCGGCTTATGGGCTTTTTTCACTGTCGCAGTCTCAGGTTGCGCCCCTACTGAGAATTTGCTGACTGCCTTGGTATCTGGTTTCGAGCGCAGTGCTAACAGTGGCTATATGATTGGTAAACCAGGTAGTGGATATGGCTTGCAACCAGGTGGGACACTACTGCCCGAGTGGGAATGACTATATCGGCTTTCGGTGGGCTCGACCGAGCGAGGCTGCGAGCTTAAAGGGAAGCGGTGCATTGCAAGGCAGCCAAACGGCTGAAATTGCTTGCCAGGGTGGCGCTCCTTCACCCTTGGGCCTAATCGTCACGTCCCAAACACTCGGGAGAGTAGGGTGCTCGTGTTGAGTAGAGTGCTACTGCTTCAAAACCTCAGAGATCCAACGCTCCATCTCCGCTTCAAACCCATCCGCGCAAAAGTCCAGGTTTGGCCAGTAGTTTTGGTACACCTCGTAATCGAGCGCGGCTGCGTTCGCGCGGTTCTCGGCATTCAGGGCATTCCAGGCCCGGTACATCCGGTGCTGCCAATCGGTCTCCATGACCAACTGGTACGACGTGTCCCATGACCAACCGTCTTTCATGAGCGTCGTCACGAAGAAATCCGCAGCCGCATTCGCACAGCTGGCGTTGTGGGCAATCATCCTGTCCACGATCGTATAGGAAATGCCAATGGCCTGGAAGATGGATTCCCCTTGACTGTCCAGCTTGTCACCGAGTTGTGGAGAATACGTGGTCTGAAGCTGCTGCGGGATGAAGATGAAAATTTCCGTGGTCGGGGAGGTCATAGGTCTGCCCTTATTGTTGTTTGATTTCATGATGCCCGTGGAGCAACCGTCGCTGCAACGCGTTGCATGGCGTCTGCTCTGCATTCCTCAATCAGTGAGCTCCAGCCTGATTCTCCAGCGGGAAGACACGCGTGGATCTTGTGGCTAAAATCAGTACGCCCGTACTGGCCATAGGCAATCATTGCGTTGATGATCCGCCACTTCAGGAATGCTTACAGGGGGATACATGGAGTCAGTTGTTCCAAGAGACCGGTCGATATCCGATCTCTTATCGCGTGCCGCAACAGCGGATCTGGAAGTCTTGGCCGACCTGATCACCGACAATGGCAAGGGCAGGGTAGCCCTCGACAGCGACGCGAAGGCAACCATCATGACCCGGAAGGTGCAGGGCCGCTTGCAATCTATTTCAGGCCTGCTTGAAAAGGAAATTCGTGCGTTCGGAAGCAACACCATTGCCTCCGCATTTCGAACGGAGAGCATCGACTACCTCGAGCTTGCGACAGATGTCGCCAAAAAGCTGGACGGAAAACCCTCCGCGCAAGATGACATTTTCGCCATTGAGGAAATCATCATCCGCCAGGCCATGGACAAATACATGGGAGACGAAGCGCTCAAGGACTATCTGAGCGGCGGCAATCTCGCTGGCTACATAAATGAAATGGTGAAAACGCTGATGTTGTCTGCCGGTAGCCTGGGCGGTATGGCTGCTACTGGTGGCGGGGCGGGCTTTGCCAGCGCATTAGGAGGCCGGGTGCTCTCAATGGTGGCAGCGCCGCTTGCTATCGGAGCCGCAGGACTCGCGATTTACCAGGCTTCGTCGCCGGCGTTCCGGATCACCATTCCTGCCGTGCTGCAAATCGCCAAGCTGCGGCGCGCACGTTACGACCAGGACTTCGAAGCCTACACGGAGAAACTGAAAGCATGTTTGTAAACGTTGACGCGCTTGTACGCTCCTTGCCTGATATCCCAGATGTCCTGGCCAAACTGCATAGCGGAGATTACACGCTTTGGGGTGGCGTAGTCCGACACTCAAAGGGAACCGAGAAGGCTGGCCAGATCGTCGGGCACCTCCTTTTTCCGGGCGACTCAGGGCATGTCCAAGAGAGCCTACAGAGCCTGCAGTCCACCCTATCAAGTGGCCTGGGGTCGCTCCAAACCGGCATGGATCAGGTGCAGCAGAGCTTGAATGTGCTTCAGGGTCTGCAGTCGGCCAATCTCGTAATGAGCGGCCTCAACCTCGCAGTGACAACTGCAGGCTTTGTCATCGTTTGCAAAAAACTCGATAAAATCAGCCAAAAAATAGACGAGCAATCAAAAACGATCACACATACATGGCAGTTGGTGAGTGAGGGGCACGAACGGAATCTACTCGCTGATGAGGCTCGCTTTCGGGGCCTGCTAGTCACCGCAATGCAGTTCTGCGAGGAAGGTGATGTTCCGCAGCTCAGGCCATTGATTGGATCGTTCAATGAACAGTATCAGTTCACCAGGCTTCTCCTGGAACGGCATTCGCGGAATGCCACCAGTAACGTCGTGCTCTTCGATCAGATTTCATTACTGCAAAACCGATTGGTAAACCTTGGCTTGATGATGTCCCACGTTCAGTTGAAGGCCGGTTCTCACAAGTACGCCCGACAAAGCCTGACGGAGCTTGCCACCGACATCGCCAGCCTCAACGCTTCACGGGTAAACGCTTTGTCCAACGATCGCAGTGTTGCGTCAACGGTCACTCATGAGCAATTCGCGGGTCTGACTCGTTTCCTGCAGGACGGAACACAGATGACGCCGTCTCTGACCTATCAAGCTGATCTCATTGAGCTTGAAGTGAAGCATCCTGGGCTGCTTCAGCATGCGACCGAGGCGCGGGAAATTTTGCTGATAGCCGCGTGAGCTATTAATCCGGTTGCCGTCAACGAAACGCGATGCTCGACGCTGCCATTAATGCCGGGGAGGGCAGTTGCAAGCGGAGCGCGCAGGCCTTTGGCCGTAGGCACGAGGATGGAAGCCCGCAGGGCCAAGACCCCGATTCAGTCGGGGCTTGGTTCACGACAGCCGTGCCGCAGGCCGTGCCCAGCTAGGTGTTCCTGGGTGTGATGTCACCGGTGGTGCATGATCGCCGTCAGAGCGACGGCCCACTTGCATGCTTGCGTAGCCACTGAGACGCCGGCAGATGCTTTCGGATTCCAATATCTGGCCAAATAGATTCATCTTGATGTAGCTCATCAATACGCACTGCGCTCGGCACCCATCCAGCCGCCTTCGCCGACTTCCTCAGCTCGAGGAACGTGATTGATGCACCGGGCTGAAACCGCGCGCAACCACGCCAATCGGCGTTCTCCGCGAGCGGACTTTGCTGCAGACGCATCAAAATGGCGGTCGTGAATCTGCTGAATAGCTCGAACATGGTAGGACTCGCGTAACCACCACTACCATCTATCAAAGGCAGAAGCAGGCTTTGCGGGGAAAGATCCGAATTCTGGCTGTGCCTGAACTTGGCATATCGGCGGAAATAGGCAGCGAACTCAGAAGCCAGCGGATAGCGCAGGCGAGGGTAGTGAGGACTCTCAAACCAGACCGGTGAGGTTTGCCCTGTGCTTGCCTTTGGGGAGCCGGCCTCGTCGGCTTTGAAGCTTGAAAACCGCAATTTAAGGGCCGATGTTGACCCCAGCGCACGCAGTGGAACGTCAGAGTAGATGGCCACGGCCGCGACGAGGAGCCATGGCTGCCACTGATTATCGTTCTGGGCCAATGACGTGGCTGTAGACATCAGATCAGCCAGTTGTGCCGGTGTGAAAGTCGGCCGGGCTATCCCTTGGCGAACCTCGAAATCTCTAGGCTTTAGGGCACCGAACGGATTAATTAGAGTTGTAATTCGCAGGGCGCATAGGTAGTCGAAAAAATCCCTCCCACCGTGCAGGAAGATACTGCGGTGCTGGTCAGTTCCGAGTGCGAAAGTCGACGCGGAATTGTCCGCCAGCTGCTTTCTGACTATCGGACGCCAATTGCCATTAATTGGCTTAACAGCGAATTCCGTCTTGGTCTTCAGCAGGTAACGCGTTCCGCCAGTCCTCGAAATCCATGACATAGGTAGGCGCATGACGAAGTGCATGAACTCCCTAGCATCCGTTTCTCGCCATTCTTGTATCGGCTTGTGCCGAACAGACCAGCTCCAATGCATCATCGTTTCGAGCACTGGACACATGATCTTGTAGTGCCTGGGGGTGAATTCCGGCCGTTGGCACTGCTTGGCCAGAAAGTCGATGCCGAGGCGCCAGGCTTGGAATGCTTCCAGTGCGGGGTCTAGGGTACCGAGCCGTACGCGGACGTCGTTATTGATTGGACGCTCCAGGCCTTGGTGGTCGGTTAGGAGCACAATGGGCGGAAACAACGGATACGGCACGAAGGAATCCGTGGGGTCGGCTGGCTCTGGCGATTCGCACGGCTGGCTCGACGCAGGCTTAGGACGTGGTTTGCGCGCTGGGTTCTTAATCGATGTCCGCGCTGACTTCATCATGGCGCAAAGCTCCTCATCCGTCGGTTGAGCGTCTGTTGAAGGACAGCCCTAATCGTGGCGGTGGCCGTAAACACGCTGCGGCCACTAGGCACGCAACGTGGTCGGGTCACCGGCTGCGGCTGCCTGCAAGCGATCTAATCTGGCAGCCTGGCCCAAGCTGCAGGGACGCCAGCACTCGGCCGTGGAGTGCCTGCGCATGGATGTAAATTGTAGACGCCGAGGGATGCTGGCGAATGCGGAATCACATTTAGGCCGCTGAGGCACAGGGATCAATTGTGGTTAGGCTTGGGGCTGACTTGAGTGCAGGTGCCGATTGTCGAGCAAACCACCGGTATGACAGTAGAAGACTAAACTCTGCCAATCGTCGGCGCAGCTCAGTGAAGCTTCAGTTTCAACCGTAGATCGAGAGCGTTGACTGAACTAGAGGATAGAATTTCGGATGGGATCTCTAGCTGCTGGATTATGGTTTTCAAACCGGGCGATCAGGGGTGGTGGGGCCGGTGAAGCTGAGGAGGTACTGGAGAGATGGAACGTAACGGGTTGATTCGATGGGTGTATGGTCAATTCAAGCAAAGTCTGGTTTTCGGGGGCTGGTGACAAATCCGCGGCTTCCTAACCTGGCACATGATTTAACATAATATACATTATGCGAACCGTCCTATACGGAGCTGGGGGCTCTCTCGGTCAGATTTGAAGCTCTGGCTCATAGAGTCTCCAGTACTCGGAACTGAAGATTCATATAAAACGGAAACTAAACGGTCGAAATCCCGCTACCTAAGCCATTTCTGATTTTTACTGACATGACCTGAAGCTTCTTCCTCCATTTCAAATCTTCGCTGGCCTAATCACAAAAATCCTCTAGAGCGTGATGTTAGCGCTCAATGCTGATGCGGTTTGGCAGATCATTCTCCATTTCAAGTCTTTACTGGTGCAAATCGAAGCACCGCATCCATTTCTAATCTTCACTGACCTGATTGACGTTCAAAGTGCGGCCAATCATTTCTAGCCTAGGGGCCCGTCAGCTTGTTGTTCAACATGCGGCTTGCCAGCCCCAGCCGTTGATACGACGTTTCAACGTGCTTGTCCCGTCGATGGGCACCACGCCTCAATTTGGCCTACAGATTGAGCATCCTCATACCAGTTGTCGCCAGGGAAAGCTCAATGCGATCCGAATGCCTACTGCATCAAAAGTTGCGTCCGCTCAGGACTGCGTTCGCAAAACCACAACTTATTGAAACGCTCGCCCAAAAAGAATCCGTTTCCCGACAAACAGGTATTGCCCGCTTGAGCCAGCCGGAGCGGTTTTGATGTGGCGGCATCGCTGTGGCAGCGTCCTCGCACGCCCTGTGCCTGAGCGACACTAAGGCGCAAGCCGACGCTGTCAAGCCCATTACATCAGGCTTGGGTGTCTGGATCGTCAAGTTGTCTAGGTATGCTGCATGGTATGAGGCTTTTAGAGTTAAAAGCTGCTTGAGCAAAACTTACAAAAAGGCTATAAAGGCAGGACGCGGCGAACTAACATCATAAAGATCAATATAATTCTTGCTGGCAAGCCAGTTCTGTCTTCTAGCGTTAGAGAGCTCGCTATTTGCTATATTCCGCCCCGCTTCGCTATGTTTGAGTTGTTGCTTCGAAGCCTAACTCAACTAAATGGCTATTTAGTTGAGTTAAGTTTGATTTTTCAGTGGCATGCTCCACGCCAGATACCCCGCCCTTCGTCGTTCTAACTCCATCAGGCTTCGGCTAATTCTTCAGGGGTGAAGCAACCAGTCGTATCTCGACCGACTAAACCGCTCCTCTTTTCAAAAAGAGCCTTTCAGGAGGCCTCGCCAACGTTTGAGCTATCGACCATTTTCAAGGAGGAGTCTGGGCAGCCACGCGACAAGGGTACGTCCATCAGGCCCTCTCGGCATGTGTCCGTCATGCGGTGATGATGCATACTCATCTGTATTACGTATCCAGCGGTCGACGCTATGAAAAGAACCCTCGCCGTACTTGAGCTCTTCGCCTTTGGTATGGACTCCATGCTGGCTGAGGCCCTTCAGGCCGATGGCTGGACACCTCACAAACTGCGCCAACGAAGCGATTGGGAACTGATGCACCTCGGCCTCAGCCCCGAAATCAGGCAGTCCTTGCAGGACATCCAGTCCCCATCGATCCCTATTAAGGAGCTGATTGAGGTATTGGATGTCAACCACAGCATGTGCTGCATTTGCAGGGTGCCAGATCAACCCATCGTCGCTCACAGCATCAACCCGTTGGCTGCCGGCGAGCTTCCTTCTGCAAAAAACCTTGCGATTCTCTGCATATATCATCAGATCGAGGCGCAGAGCACGCGACTTACCACACACGCCAGTAGAAGCCTACCGGCACCTGAGTGGCTAGTTGCTGCAAAAAAAGCCTGGGAGGTGTACTACGACGAACCGGATTTGATCTCAATCAAGCAGGCTGAGAGAAAGCCTGGCGAGGTCAACTGGTGGTACTTCAACCTGACGGGCCTTTGTGAAGTCGTGAAACCTAGTGTTGATCTACAGCAACTGCCAAGCTTCCACTCTGTCTTCTCGAAAGACCTTTGTGACAACGAGGGGTTTCCAGTCTGGGCCTGTGGCGCCCCCTCCCCCTACCAAGGCCTTGGTGGCTTGACTCTGCACTCATACATGTTCGAAATTCTATTCGAGCTCTTGGGGTTGCGTTCTTTGAGGATTATCTATCCAACCGATCGGCAAGCCTCAGTGATTGGAACTGTGCATTCGGGAGATCTGATCTGCTTTCATGGTGACCATGTGTTCGATGACGTCCTACCCAGAAAAACCGACCAAAACCTCATGCAGAGCACATGCAAGTTTAGGGCAATCGGAATCAGTTTTGTATTTGACTTAAGGGAGGCGACATCCAAGTTGGCACGATCCACTTTGCTTTGTGATCAAAGTAGATTGGCTAGCATTCTACTGGTTAGCAAGGTCGGCTGGGTTGAAGATAAGTACTGTATTCTTGGAACTGTGATGGCGATACGGAGTGCTAATGTTTAGGGCAGGTTTTGGGCGGAATCATGAATCCGAAGACGCCGCTCCTCGATATCAGCGTTGCTCCATTCAACAGCCCTCCTTTCACGCATGGACTTGAACTCTGTTTTTCCGTGTAACCAGACGTTGCCGGTGTTTCAGCTTGCTGAACCGAGTTTTTCCTTGATCATATCGAGGCTCAGTCCATAGCCCAGCAGGTAGGAGCGCGATTTCTGGGCCGGGTTGATACCGAGATCGTCCCCGTAGAGCCGCCTGGAGAGCTCTGCGTAGCTTGGGCAGTTCATAGCTACACGGATCACGAAGTCCAGCTGATTTTGCTCGAACAAGTTAAGGTTATGGTCAGGTAGAAGTATGGCAACGTAATTATCCGTAGCGCCAGTGACTGGGCTCGGTGATCCCTTCCGTCCGAGGCGTACGTGATCATTGAAGCCCAGCGAAGACCATTTGGCTCGAAGCGTTGTGATCTCTGCGCCAACAACCTCTTCTGAGATGATTTCGCTAACGGAGCGCGTAATCATTCGCTCCACGGAGGCGGAAAGGTCTCGAAAATTCGCCAGCCAAGGTGCCTCGTTTGACAATGCGAATGCAAGGTACTGCCTTAGGGCCTTTGCTGAAAACCGCTGTATATGAGGAAGTGTGTTTGTCGATCTCTTTAGCTCGTACACGAGGTTTGGCTCTATATCTTCCGGTCGCTCCTGCAGAGACGGAAGCCTGAATTCCCAGGTTGAGAGCCGAGCCAGAAGGTCGGCTCGGAACTGACCGTTCCTGACCATCCCCTCAAGATCCTTATTGGTCGCAGCAATCAGCTGGAAGTCGCACTTTACAGGTTTACCGGAGCCCAGCGGGGTATAGACCCGATCCTCCATTGCTTGCAACAGCATCGCCTGCTCAGGCAGTCCAAGCTCATCAATGTTGTCGAGGAACAACATGTCGTTGTTTGAAAGTTGGAGCTCACTTTTCGGGGCGCCGGTGACGCCAAGGAGTGCCTTGCCTTTATGGCCAAAGAGCGCGGACATCGCAGGCATCGCGGACATACCCTTCAAGGCCATGCAGTTCACCTCGACAAATCGGTCGGTGAGCAACGCGGTGCGTGCTTTGAGCTCATGCAGCCGACGCGCCATGGCAGTTTTTCCGGCACCTTCAGCGCCCCTCAATAAAATTGGGTGGCGCGACCTCAGTACAGTCCCCTGGATGTCTTCGATCATCTCGTTGTAGGCAATATTTCGCGTTGCTATGTTGTCCTTGAGCAGGTTGATCCCCTCAGCGTTCCCCATTGGATACTGGTTGAGGATGACGTCGTAACGCGAGAGATCCAAATCGATGACTTGCACCATGGAAGCCAGGTCTTCGGTCTTTGCATTCAGGCACTGCACGAGTTTCACTGGCCATCGGCGGGACTGGGCAATCGTGCAGAAGCAAATCTGCTGGATTGGCGTGCAGGTGGTTATGTTCAGGTAGTACTGCACTGCAGGGTCAAACTGGAGAACATCACCGAGGCGAAGCACCCTCATATAGGTCGCGCTTATGTTTGACGAGCTTGGGGCGGTCTCCATCAACTGAACATCAAAGCCGTCGCGCATGCTCTTAGCGTCCTCGGCAACGAGGGTCGCCAAGGCTTCATCTCCTTTTTCGTATAGAAGAACCAGTCGGTCGATCTTTGGCTCGCTTGCCAGTGCTATCCCGGCGTTTGGACGCCACGCGGTGCGGCGCCGGTCGGTGCTACCACCGTCCAGCGAGGTGCTGAGAAACGAAATCATGATCGAAGTGGACATATACCGCCCTGATTATCCCTGAGGCTGGTGCGGTTGAAGTTAAGCATGCCGAGAAGCGAGCTTCGTAGCGTTTTCTCGCGATTGGCAGGCTAAGCAAGTCTCGGCGTCGGCCAAGCTGACAGGCACCTCTACACTTCACCCATGCGACCGCCGGCCGCTGGCAAGTGGGCCATGAATTTACTGAATGTTGATTCTCTGTTTATTGGCAGAAACCACCTTAGCCAGCCCCCTACCCTCATCAACGCTTATCCTTGCTGCTGCAGGTCATTATTAGCAGGCCTGGCTCCAGTCAGGCCGCGGAGAAAGCCCGCTAGGCCATGGCTCAGCTTAAACTGCAGAAACAGTGGCGATCCGAAAGGGATCTTGACGTCGTAGCCACCACCCGGTTTTCCTTCTTTCTGCAGTGAAGGAACCTCGGGGGCAGCCACGACATGAGCGCCAGGCACCGTGATGAGCTCGTTGGTGAAGGCGAAGCCGTAGGAAAACTCTGACATCTCGGGTTTCATTGTTGCTGCGTCCTTGCTGTTGGTCATTCATGACAATGCATCTGGTTTTAATGTCCGCGAGTGGCAGTCGGCGACTACGGGACAGGCGCTGGCGCCGGAAGCTCCAGAATCGACCAGCCAGCTTTCTCAAGCGCAGCCTTGCGTTTTTCACCAGTAGCGCCCTCCCCCAATGAGCTCTGGCGTATGGCCAAGCACAGCATGTGCGACGGACGGGTCATCCCGACATACATTAGCATCATGTCTTTCTTCGCTGTGTCCTGAGGCCTCTTAGCAGCTGCTTTTTTGCCCTCAAGACATGGCATGAGTTTCTGGATGAAGTGGCTGCCCCTGAAGGTCTCCAAAATTATCGTCGCTGCGTGTGTCTTGCCCTTTTCCGAGTGAATGGATGACATCCGGATATCCACGCCGGCGGAGACATCCTGGAATCGATAGGTGTTTACAAGGGATCCCCCTGTCTCTCCGGTTTCGGTGGCAACCGGAGCAGGCTCGAAGGCAAGGTACTGGCGGCCTAAAAGTTCAGCTGCAACACCCTCAGAATCATAGAGCGCGGCAGCAAGAGTCATGAGTTTCGGTGCGATGACCTTAACCCAGTCCTGCTGCGTGATTTCGGACGGCACAAACAGCATCTGCTGGAGACACTCGCGGTACCGAGCGAAGGCTTCGGGCTTGGTCGTAAATTTCTCACGCACAGCGGCTTGGTGCCGACCTCGCATCTGAACCAGGCTACGAGGGAAAGCCAGCTCACCGAGGTTGATCAGGCACAAAGCCAGCAGCTCAACGGCCGAATTGGCCGTGGGCTCCTTCATCGCATAGCGGCGTGCCACATGCGCGCCCTCCGCGAACGTGCGGGGGTTGAACGATGTTTTGGTCGTGTCAGACCGATAGGATGACCAATAATGCTCCAAGGCCTTCGGGTATTGATTTGGTTTGAAGTTTTCAAGCCGATGCACAGCGCCAACCGCGAACACACCCTTTTGGCGGATATCCGCCGGTAGATGTTTCAGCACCAGCTTGCCGAATTCGTCTAGCACTCCGGTCGCATCCTTGTCCGGAAAGACGATGATCGTGTTAGGGACAGTGTTGGGTTCCCCTTCAGCCCGTAGACCTTTCAAGCCATTCGTGATCGGGACATAGGCAAACGGATTGGCAATCGATGCAATGGCCTGATCAAAGCGGAAGCTGCTGGCGATCTCCAACTGACGCTTTGGGTCAGGGAACGGGTCGGACAGTGGCGTCTTCTTCTCGAAAATTTCTTGGTTTGGGTCGCCGACGCGGATGACCCGAACGTCTGGATCATCGTGAGGAAAAACGCGCTGCAGCACAGCGGCCTGGTCAGGTTGAGTGTCCTGCATCTCATCGATCAAAACGCACGGGAATCGGAGGCGCAATGCGCCGCCCACAGCCGGCTCTTGGTCGAGTAAAGCGTGACCCAGCACAAACACCTCATCGAAGCAGAAGTAACCGGCCTTGGCAGCGCCACTCAGGGATTTCACCACACTCTTGTAAGTGGCGGTGTGTGGCGCGAAACCAATATCTACATCCCCGAGCGGATGATCGAAATCGGCAGACCAGACTCGCAAGCTGTGGAGATTTTTATGTTTCACCTCGAAGGCAGCCTTCGCACCGAAATGCTCGCTGTTCGTCAGCGCCCTTCGGCGTGCTTTGTGAGTCAGCTCATCGTCAATGGCCTGCAGTGCGATACCTTTCGAGCGCAACCACGGTGAGGCTAAGAATCGGACGGTGAAACCATGGATGGTGTCGATACAGTGAGGGAAGCGCAACAGGCGTTGACCTACCTCGGTACCGCCGAGGCGCTTCTCAATCTCTTCCCGAGCCGCGTTGGTGTGCGAGAGCACACAGATACCCTGCATACGGCTCTTCCAATGGCGAGCCAGGATGGCCAATTTCGCCACGACCAGGGTTGTCTTGCCGCTCCCCGGGCAAGCCGCAACATCAATGGTATCCATGGATTTCAAGAAACCGCGGCGTGGCTCGTCCAGCGCTTCCAGCCCCATAAGATTGATGACCCAGTCCACATCGGCATCAGTGATGGGGGCAACCAGTTGGCTAAGCATCATTCGGAGACCTGTTCCAGCGGATCAGCAGAGCCTTCCGGTGCTGTCGGCACCAGGAGGGGATGAGCCGGGCTGGAGGTTGTGCTCAGTGCGGCACCACCCGTTGCGTACTCGATCGCGTGCACAACATAAGTAGGCAGTAGCCCCCGCAGAGTCGTGGCGTCCAGGGTACTGGCTTCAAATCGCTCGTCGATCAAGTCGATCAGGTGCTGCGCTGCGATCGCTTTAGAAGCCCTTTTAAACAGTTTGTAGATCGCGGAACACCGAGCATCCTCAGTGGCATAGGTGGTCTGGATCTTGTCGAAGGCTGTTTGCGCTTTCTTCAGCAGCGTGACCTTGGTCTCCTTACCTTCATCGATTTTTTCCTCATTGATGGCCAAGTATGCGGCGTGGTGGACTTCCTTTGAAAGCCCCTTGAACGCCAGGTCGTACTCAAGCGTCCAGTGATCAGCAACGAACGTGCGCACGCATTGCCCATCGCTTTCTGCTCGCTTGTCGCGGTGCTCCTTGAGGCCTTTTTCAAGGTCAGGTGCAGTGGCACCGAAGTCTTTCATCGCGCGCCAGCGTCGATCGGCTTTGTCAGGCCATACAGCTCCTTTTACTCCCTTCAGGCTCAAAATCTCGGGTGCACAATCCGGCATCACGTCCATGTCCGTAATGCAGGCGGTAGGCACGGATATTTCCCCTTTGGAGGTGTCTTTTCGCTGCAGGATTTTCGAATACCGGCGCAGGCCGACGCCTCCCACGTTGATGATCGATACACCATGCTTGGTGAGATCTTTGCCAAGTCGCCGAGCGAGCGACGGCAGTAGAATGGACTCGGCATCGCCTTCTACGACCAGCAGCCCCTTGGCGAAGAACAGACCCGCTTTGGTAACGTCCAGGAAACGGCTGAGGAAGCGATAGTCGTCAGGAGCAAGGCAGGTTTGATCTTCCGCGAGAGAGAACGCCTGCTGCCGCTGCATCAGAACTAGGTTCTGCAACGGAATTTTCGAGCTCAGGTTGGGGCTGTGCGTGGTCAATATGACTTGAACCGGCCTCAAGCCTGTAGCTGGCTGAGCCGCAGCCTCAAGAAACTCCATCAACTGGAGCTGGCGCTGAGGATGTAGGTGTGCTTCTGGCTCTTCGATGAGGAGCAACGGAAGTCCGTCGGGCTCTTTACCGAGCAGCAGTAGCTCACAGGCCATGAACAGCACGTTGTTCGAGCCCAGCCCATAAACGCCGCGGGCTTCACCTGTGGCGTGATCCAACAGCCCCAGCTCCAAACGCTCCAGGATCTGTTTGAGTTTGGCTGGATCCGTTCCCGCCTCACCGAAACCAATGCGACTCGTCAGCGGCTGGCCAGCAAGCGACAGCGGACGCAGGTAGGTGTCGTTGATTTCCTTCTGCGCGGAGATAATTGCGCCATGGCTGTTCACCAGGTGGCGAAGATAGTCGCCCATGCCAGCAATACTGAGGGCTTCAGCGTTAGCGAGGTCGGCGGGGAGCGCCGCCGGATCGAATGCGCTGCCGGCGTCAATATTCGGGAAGCTGCTCAGTACTTGAGACAGGCGTGAGTTTCTGCCCAGGGACATCTCACGCTCTGCGTCGCGCAGCGGTTTTAAGTATGCGGTGGCCAGTAGTTGTCGGACACCCACGTCCAAAGACGGGCCTTCTCCGTTTTCACCAGAGCGAACCGAGATGTCGACCCATTTACGGGTTGAGGCAGAGGCGACGATGCGGCGAGCCGACCAGTGAACGTATAGCCTCCCAACGCCACCTTTGTAGGTCACGTATTCAGCGAAAGCGCCAAGTTCGGTAGGGGTCAGTCCTTCCAGCGTACACCTGAGGGTGATGACCTCCGCCTGGGTGCCATCGTTGGCGATGTGAAAGTCCTCGATCTGCAGCCTGAGATACTCAGCATCACGTGTCTGCAGAACGTAGCGAATCGCATCAATGACTGCGGTTTTCCCCGCGTCGTTTTCACCTACGAGTGCAGTCACGCCTTCATTGAACTGAATGTTCAACGCATGACTGCCTTGGCCGAACTGGCGGAAATTTTCGATTATCAAAGCCGAGAGATACACAACGTTGCCCTCACCTGGTTCAGTGGTCAGGAGAGAATTGCTGAGCGTCAACATGGCCGACACCATCCCTCCCTGGATGTGCTAGCTATATGCCATGAAAAATCCATTGGTGCTAGACGATTCACCCGATTGCTGCCGAAGCGTGGTCATTCGGCATACTCGCGTGGGCGTATAGCCGCTGCGAGTATCAGTGCGGCCCAAATTGATGGCGGCGTAGCCCGCGCAAGACGCCAAGTTTCATTTACCATGCTGTCGGCCCAGGCCGGTTTCGATCAGGCCGAAAGCGTCAATACGTGTAGGAACTTTTCGTTTGGCAGCAAACCACTGACGGCTCGCGAGGCCTATCAAATCCTGTGGGACATCGCCCTAGGGGTTCGCACCATGCGTCGTTTGGGCGGACAGTCTTGGTCTGAGATCTACTGCGGTCAGATGACCGTTGAAGCCGATGGCTGGGTGCTCACGTTCTACAACGATTGCGACATGCTCGACTATTGCGACAGCTGCTACAGCCCGGAGGGGCGCGCCTACGTTTTCGACTCGCTGCAGTCGTACAGTACAGACCCTGTGGAGCTGTTGAGCACTTGGGAGCAGGCCCCGTTAGAAAAGTTGCTGAGAGACGCCTAGACGCCCCGCAATCAGCATAGATCGAGAAAGAACTAACCTCACCTAGGGCGTCTGAGAAGGCGCACGGCCAATTGGCCCGGTGGGCGTATGGAGGTGGGGTGTAAACCAGTTTTCCATACTGTAAACCTTCGTGGTTTACAGTATAAAAAACAGGTTTGCATCATTAGGGTGTGGCTGACTTGGCAGCCCTGAGCAGAATGAGGCTCGACATCTGACACGCCTCGAGAGCGCTGCTTGACGACAATCAGGCCACAAACCCATGCTCCAAACGCCTGATAAACTCGATGGCCGTATCCGCTTCCAGCCTGGTTGCGATCATAGCGGCAGGAACTTTGCCGCCAAATGCTTTTACCGGACGTGACATCCAGTGCATGGCTGCGTCGATATCGTCGCCATACAAGCGCTTCGCGGCGTCGAGCACTTCCAAATAACGGGCCTGTTGATCGGGGGGCAAAGTGCACATGAGTACGCTCCTTCTGCGGTCTTATCCTAGACTACACTGTAGTGGTCAACTAATCCCGGACACGACGTTAAGTTTTTTCTCGGCCTGAGCCGGTGGCAGCCCACCATTAAATTGGTGCGGTCGAATCCAGTTGTATCGGTGCATCAAAAAATGACTGATATCCC
>NZ_VJWO01000022.1:0-92269 GCF_014889455.1 Pseudomonas sp. K8 | reverse complement strand
TGTTTGGCGACTACCCCGGCACCTGGGGCCTGATCCGCCTGCTGGAAAACGCCCAGGTCACGCCACTGGACGACGGCAACAGCCGCTACCGCCTGGCCCTCAAGGCGCCCGACGGCCTGAGCCTGACGTGGCACCTGCGCACTGAATTGGATGCGGGGCCGCTGGCGTTGCTCAAACTGCGCGATTTCAGGTTGCCGCAACAGATATTTCTCAATGAGGGCGCCGCAGAAGAACCCTATGCGCAGAACGGGAGTTTCGAACTCCGGTGAATCACTGCCGCCATCGGCGCGCTGACCTAACCAAGGAACACCCTTAACAGGTATTGGATACAAAGGATGTGTAATGCAAAAAATTAAAACTTATCTTCGGGACCATGGCCATGCTCCATTCAAATTCGGCGAGGGGCGTATCAGCGGTTATATCTGCGCTGCGCTCGGGCTGTTGAGTCTGCTGGCCGTGTTGTGTTTTTTGCTTCCCGAGTGGCTGACCACGACCGAACTGCGCAAGGTTTACAACGAACAATTGGCGCGTAGCCTGCTACTGCTCGGATTGGCGCTCCTCATCTCCGCGGCGGTCTTTATTCCGCTGGAAAAGCTGTATGCCAAGAATGCGGTGCCGTGGTTATGGCGCTTCCGTGCAGTACACCATTCGAGTACGGCGATGGATTGGCTGGCCGGCTCGCGTGTCCACTTTGTCGAAGTGCTATTGACGCGCACCGCCGTACTGATGCCGCTGATGTTGCTGGGCTTTTCTGCGCAGGCATTGAATGCCTATGTGGTGCTGGTCGGCGTCCAGGCGGTGCTGGCTCATGCCAATGTGTGCATCAAAGGTGGTTGGCTGGAATACGTATTGGTACTTCCACGCTACCACCATTGGCACCATGCCCGTCATCCAGACTACCGCTACAAAAACCATGCGATTCACCTGCCGCTGATCGATAGGGTGTTTGGAACATTCAAATTGCCCGCAAAGGACTGGCCAACGCGCTACGGAGTGTTTGGCGAACCGTTGCCGGACGGCATTCTGCGCCAGCATCTATATCCATTCCAAAAGCGTGTGCAGAAGTGCGGCAAGCATGAGGGTGTAACACAGCCCGCTGGCGTGAGTGAGGGGGCCGAATGAGCCTGCGCACCTTGATCGCCCGCTGCCTTGGGGAGCGTGACGCACTGTCTGTCGCACACGAACACGCCGCCCACTGGCAACCCTGGCTACACCCCATCAGCACCGAATCCCCTGTCGGCGACGACCCCGGCTACGACGATGACTTCCAACGCATGCGCGAAGAAGTCAACAAACTGTCGGGTGCCGATGCCGAGCAGGTTGCCCAACTGGCGCAGAAGCTGCTGACCCAGCGCTGCAAGGACCTGCGCGTCGCCACGTACTACCTGTGGGCGCGCTTGCACAAAGACGGCGAACTCGGTTTGGCGGATGGCTTGAGCCTGTTGGCCGCGCTGGTGGAGCGCTTTGCCGACGCGGTGCTGCCCAGCCGTCCGAACAGCCGCAAGATGGCCCTGGAATGGTTGGCCAGTGGCAAGGTGTTGGACACGCTGTCGCTGTACCCGGAAGTGGTCAAGGCCGAAGCCGAGCGCACCGCCGCCGCGCTCGCCTGGCTGGAGCGCGGCTTGAGTGGGTGGGCGCAGGAGCAGCGTCCGGATCTGCAGCCGCTGTACGCGGCATTGTCGGCGCGACTGGCGCAGTCCGGCGGGATGGACGCATTGGTCCCGCAACACACCGCCAGCCTTGAGTCGACTGTGCATGCCAACGCGTCGCCGCCGACGATGATCAAATCCGGACGGGACCTGTTGGACAACGGCCGGGCCCTGGCGAGCTACCTGCGTGAGCAACCCTTGGGCTGGCTGGCCGCTCACCGACTGATGAAGAGCTTGCGCTGGGACACCGTGCATCAGACGCCGCCTCAGGAGGCCAACGGCAACACGCGCCTGGCGCCGCCGCGTGCAGACTATCGGGCACAGCTCAAGCGTTTGTACCTGCAACAGAACTGGGCGGAGTTGATCGAACAGGTCGAGCGGATGTATGCCGAAGGCGTGAACCATTTCTGGCTCGACCTGCAATGGTACCTGTATCAGGCCTTGAGCAAACAATCCGCACCGCAGGACCGCTGGGCCGCTATCACCAAACGTGACCTGGGCATGTTCCTTGAGCGCCTGCCGGGTCTGGAGGTGCTGTGCTGGAGTGACGGCACCCCGTTCGCCGACGAAACCACCCGCGAGTGGATTGCCCAGCACGTCAGCGGCAACCAACCCCAGCAATGGCTGCCCGTGCCCTCGGCGGTCGTGGCCAGCAGTGATGCGGACATCTTGTCCCTGGAAGGTGAGGCCGTGGCCCAGGCCGACAGCGACGGCGTGGATCACGCGCTGGCGTGGCTGGCTGCGCGGCCCGGTATCGACAGCGGGCGCCAGCGCTGGCTGCTGCGCCTGCTGATGGCGCGGGTGGCCGAACAGCATGGCAAGAGCGACCTGGCCATTCACCTGCTGGGGGAACTGGACACCACCGCGCAACGCCAGGCCCTGGCCGACTGGGAGCCGGCGCTGCATTTCGAGGTCAAGGCGCGCCTGCTCAAGCTGCTGCGCGTGAAAGCCCAACGCAACGACGCCGACAAACCCAGCCTGGCGCGGCGCATGGAAACCCTGCTGGCGGCGCTGGTCGCCATCGACCCGGTACGCGCCGCCGTGCTGTGCGGCTAACCCTCATCTATCAGGAGTCGTTCTGTGAACATGGACAATCTCACACTGCGCTATTTCGATGCCGAAATGCGCTACCTGCGCGAGGCGGGCAAGGAATTCGCGGAGGCCTTCCCGGATCGGGCGGCACAGCTCAACCTGGACAAACCGGGGGCGCAAGATCCCTATGTGGAGCGCCTGTTCGAGGGCTTCGCGTTCCTGATGGGCCGCCTGCGGGAAAAACTCGACGATGACCTGCCGGAATTGACCGAAGGCCTGGTCAGCCTGCTCTGGCCACACTACCTGCGCACCATCCCGTCGCTGTCGATCGTCGAACTGGTGCCGGAACTGGCGCAGATGAAGCACAGCGAGTTGATCGCGCAGGGCTTTGAAGTGCTGTCGCAACCCATCGGGCCCCAAAGTACCCGTTGCCGCTACACCACCACCCAGGACCTGGCCCTGCGCCCGCTGGCCCTGGCCTCGGTCGGGCGCAGCTTCGCCCCGGATGGTCGCTCCGTGTTGCGCCTGCGTTTTGCCTGCGGCGCGTTGACCGACTGGAGCCAGATCGACCTGAGTCGCGTGCCGCTGTACCTGAATGCCGAAGCCCCTTTGGCCAGTGCTTTGCATCAGGCGCTGACCTTGAATGTGCAAGCGATGTTCGTGCATTGGCCCGGCCAGACCGAACGCCAGCCGGTGGCCGGGCATTTTGCGCCCAAAGGGTTTGCCGATGAAGACCGGCTGTGGCCCAAGGGCGACAGTGCGTTCAGCGGTTATCAGTTATTGCTGGAGTATTTCAGTTTCCGCGAAAAATTCATGTTCGTGACCCTGTGTGGCCTGGAGCATCTGCAGATGGCTCCCGACGCCGCCTGGTTCGAGCTTGAAGTGGTGTTGCGTGAACCCTGGCCGGCCGATTTCGACCTGAGCCGCGAGCATATCCGCCTGCATGCGGTGCCGGTGATCAACCTGTTCGCGCTGGAGGCCGACCCGCTGACCCTGGCACCGTTGCAAAGCGACTACCTGCTGCGCCCCATGCGTTTGCAGGACGGCCATACCGAGATCTATTCGGTGGACCGCGTGACTGCCTCGCGAAACGCCGAGCGCCAGGACTATGTGCCGTTCAGCAGCTTTCGCCACAAGGGCGGCATGCTGCGTGACGAGGCTCCCGAACGCTACTTCCATACGCGCCTCAAGCGCGCCGCCAATGGCTTGCATGACACCTGGCTGATCCTCGGCGGCGAGGGCTTCGACAGCGACCGCCTGCGCACGCGTGAAAGCCTGTCGTTGCGACTGACCGGCACCCACGGCCAATTGCCGCGCAAGGCACTGCAAAGCACCGTGCTCGACACGCTGGTGCAAAGCCCCCAGGCCGGTTTGCGGGTGCGCAACCTGTGTGCGCCGAGCTTGCCGTGCTACCCGCCGAACCGCGACCGCTTTCACTGGCGGGTGCTGAGCCACCTGGGCTCGAACTTCCTGCCGATGCTCGACAACGCCGAGGTGTTGCGCGGCACATTGGCCTTGTACGACTGGACGGGCAGCGAACTCAACCGTCGTCGTCTGGCGGCGATCGTCGAGGTCCGTCATCACTTGGTCCAACGTTTCGAGAAAGGCTTTTTGCTACGCGGCGTGGATATCGAGATCACCCTCGATGCCAACGGCTTTTCAGGGGAGGGCGACATCAGTCTGTTCGGCGAGATGCTCAATCGCTTCTTCGCCTTGTATGCCGACATTCATGTGTACACCCAGCTCACGCTGATCCTGCAACCTACTGGAAAGTGCCTGCGATGGAACGAGAATCACAGTCAGCGTATTCCCGGCTGAAAGCCAGCGGTTTGCTGGATGCCTTACAGGGGCAGGTGGCCGAGGCCAATCTGCAGCGTTTTTGCCAGTTGCTGGAACAGGCTTTGCCCGACCATCCGCCGCTGGGCAGCACCGCGCACCCGGCGGATGACGCCGTGCGCTTTCGGCCCGATCCGGGCATGGGCTTTCCGGCCGGCGAGTTGAAGTCGATTGAAATCGATGAAGCGCACCCGGAGCGAGCGGCGACGGTACGCACGCGCTTGCTTGGGTTGTACGGGGTCGATTCGCCGATGCCGACCGTGTACCTGGATGACATCGCGCAGCGTCGGGAGGGGCATGAAGCGCTGGAAGCCTTCCTGGATATGTTCAATCACCGGATCTTCACCCAGTTCTACCGGATCTGGCGCAAGTACTCCTACCCGGCGACGTTCGAAGCGGGCGGCACCGATGCCACCTCGCAATGCCTGCTGGGCCTGATCGGCCTGGGCATTCCCGGCACCGCGCAACAGGTCGCCACGCCGGTCTCGCGCTTTCTGGCCTTGCTCAGCGTGATGCGCCTGCCCACGCGGAATGCGCAAGGCATCGTCGCACTGGTCAAATTGCTCGCCCCCGACACCCAGGTGCAGGTGACTCCGCATTGGCCGCAGAACATTACGTTGGCGGCGCCGGCCAGCCTCTCCCGGCAACGTCCGGTGAGCCTGGCCCAGGGCACGCCGCTGGGGCGTATCGGCCGCGACGCCAACAGCCAGTTCGCTCTGACACTCTATACCGAGCACGCGCAGGAAGCCCGTCGCTGGCTCCCCGACGGCCAGCTACACCGCGACCTGCGGGTGCTGTTGCGCGTTTACCTGGGGTGGCGTTGCACGGCGAAGCTGCGCTTGTCGCTGCCGTTGCACAGCCTGCCTGCGCCGGTGTTGGGGCTGGCCACCCTCCGGCTCGGCATGACCGGTGTGCTGGGCTTGGGAGGCAGCGCCTGGCGCACGACGGAACGCGAGACCCTCACGATCAACCTGGGGCGCTACCAAGGCCTTTCGATTAACCCGCGCAACAGGGAGACACAGCATGTCGCGTACCGTTTTTAATCTTGTGCTGCTGGCGGCTTTCACGCTACCGCTCGGCGGTTGTGGGTTGGCCCAGACCGTGGCGGATGGCACGGCATCCACCGCCAAGGCGATCTTCTACAAGCAGGTCAACACCCTGCATCTGGATTTCAGCGCGCGCACGGCGCTGAACACCGATGCCACGGACATGCGTGCGTTGTCGGTGCCGACCCTGGTGCGGGTTTACCAATTGCGCGACAGCAAGGCGGTGGAGCTGGCGACCTACGAAGGCCTGCTGGGCGATGACGAGCGCTTGCTCGCGCGTGCGTTACTGGACAAACACTCGGTGGTGGTAAAGCCCGAAGAAGGCGCTCAGCTGAACGTGCCGATGGACAAGGACACGCAGTTTGTCACGTTGGTGGCGTTGTTTCGCGACCCCGATACCCGGCAGAACAGCTGGCGCCTGACATTGACGCGTGACGACCTCGACCCGGATCGCGCACGGGTGATCGAACTGGGCGATAACCGCTTGATCCTGCGCCCATTGACGAAGGATTGAGCCATGACCGAGTACACCCCTTCGCTCTACGAACGCCTGTTGCAGAATTTCGCCGGTGAACTGGACCTGCAGCGGGTCTGCGAGGCGGACCAGCACACCCTCTCGGTGCTGGACAACCTGCAGCGCATCCTCAACAGCCGAGCGGGCGCGCTCAGCCATCTGCCGGATTACGGGCTGCCGGACATGGGCCTGATCCTGCAAGGGTTGCCCGCCACGGCCCAAGGCCTGATCGGCGTCATGACCGACACGTTGCTCAAGTACGAGCCACGTCTGGCGGCGATCACCATCGAGCTGCTGCCCCAGGTGCTGCCGGGGCATCTGGAGTATGCCCTGGACATGCAATTGAAGGATGGGCAGCACGTGACCTTCGGCACCCGCCTGACCCCCGAAGGCCGGGTGCTGATGCGTCACTTGAAGCGACAGCATTACCTGTCGAAGCCTTGAACCGATAACGCAAGGGAAACCCGATGACGGCGTTGTTTGAGATGCGTATTCAAGTCGGCGGTGATCCGCGCGGCTTCAGTGAGTTCATCGCTTTGCGCGAGGAATTGGCCAAGCTCAGCCATCCCGCCTGCCCGGATGTGGACTGGGCCAAGGTCGAGCAAGGCTGCCTTGCGCTGTTCCAGCAAAACGGCGCGGAGTTGCACAGCGCGTGCTTTTACACCTTGGCTCGCGGCCAGCGTCATGGGGTCGAGGGCATCACCCAAGGTGTGGCGTTGATCGAGGCGCTGGGCGGTGAGTGGGTGCGCCTGTGGCCGCCGATGGCGTCGGCGCGCGTGGACTTGCTGGGATGGTTGTTCGAGCAACTGCAACTGGTGCTGCGCAGCCGGACGATGACCGCCCACGGCGTGCCCGCGCTGGTTCAATTGGACCTTGAGTTGGCCCGTTTGCAGGTGCGTTTGCGGGCTCATCTAGACCACCCTCTACAACCGCTGCACGCCCTGCGCTATCAGGTCGGCGGCTTGATCCAGCGCCTGGAGCAAAGCCCCGCGCCGGACGGCACGATGCTCGCGCCGCTCAGGTTGCCGGCGCCGGCGCTGGTGAGCCCCGTGGTGATCCTGCCGCCACCCGCAGTGGTGGCGCGCCGGCCACGCATCGCGCTGTGGGGGCTGCTCGGGGCGCTGATCGTTGCCTTGCTCGCAGGGTTCGGTTGGCGCATGTGGTTGGCCGGTCCAGGCACTGAACCCCTTATGCCCGACCCCGTTCGACTGGACAGCCTGTCGCTGTTCGATGCCGGCAGTGCCACGCTCAAGCCAGGCTCGGCCAAGGTGCTGATCAATGCCCTGGTCGACATCAAAGCCCAACCCGGCTGGCTGATCGTGGTCGCCGGGCATACGGACGCGACCGGTTCCGTCGAACAGAACCTGGCGCTGTCCCATGCCCGCGCCTCTGCCGTGCGCGACTGGATGCAGCGCATGGGCGATATCGCCGACAGTTGCTTTGCCGTCCAGGGCTTCGCGGCCAGTCAGCCGATTGCCAGCAATGAAACCGACGTCGGGCGCGCCGCGAACCGTCGCGTGGATATTCACCTGGTGCCGCAGACAGGGGCCTGCGGCGAGGCCACGGTGGCCGTGGACTGAGCGCTATTTCATCGCATGCTCGACCACCTGTGTCGCACGCGGCGCAGCCCGCAGACACTTGGCCAAAGCCTGCTGCACATCCGCCAGCAGGTCGGCGATGTCCTCCAGCCCGACCGACAGACGCACCAACCCCTCGCTGATCCCGTGGGCTGCCCGCTCCTCTGGGGTGTAGGTGGAGTGGGTCATGCTCGCCGGGTGTTGGGCCAGGGACTCGGCATCGCCCAGGCTGACCGCGCGGCTGAACAGCTTGAGTGCGTTCATGAAGCGCCGGCCGGTCGCGATCCCGCCTTTGAGCTCGAAGGCAATCATCCCGCCGGGCATCCGCATCTGCCGCGCCGCCAGTTCGTACTGGGGAAATGAGCGCAACCCCGGGTACGTCACGCGCTCGACGGCCGGGTGGGCCTGCAAGGCTTCGGCCACTGCCTGGGCGTTGCTGCAATGGCGGTCCATGCGCAGGGCCAGGGTCTTGAGGCCGCGCATCAGCAGCGATGCGTCCTGCGGGGACATGACCGCACCGGTCAGGTCTTTGAGCCCTTGCAGACGAATGCGCTGCGCCAGTGCGTGGTTGCTCACCGCAATGCCGGCGGTGATGTCGCCATGCCCGCTGAGGTACTTGGTGGCCGAATGCACGACCACATCGGCGCCCAACTCCAGGGGCCGTTGCAGGTACGGCGTGCAGTAAGTGTTATCGACCACCACGATGACGTTGGGCTGCTGGTGCGCCAGCGTGGCGACGGCGGCAATATCGACCAGTTGCAGGTTGGGGTTGGCCGGGGTTTCGCAGTAGATCATGCGCGTGGCCGGGGACAGCGCGGCGTGCAGCGCATCCAGGTCGGTGAGGTCGACATGGCGCACCTTGATGCCGAACTCCGCGATGCCATGGTGCAGCAGGGCGAAAGTGCAGCCGTAGAGTGTCTGGCTGACGATCACCTCATCGCCGGGGCGCAGCAGGGTCCAGAAGGTGGCGGCAATCGCGCCCATGCCGGAGCTGAAGGCGACGGCGGCCTCGCCGTTTTCCAGGGTCGCCATGCGCGCTTCCAGCAGGGCCAGGGTCGGGTTGGAAATGCGCGTGTAGAAGTGCCCGCTTTCTTCACCGGCAAAACACGCGGCGCCGTATTCGGCGGTGGGGAAGGCGAACGTGGCGCTGAGATAGATCGGCGGTACGAGGGCGCCGTGGTGGTCCTTGGGGTCGTAACCGTGGTGGATGGCACGGGTGGAAAAGCCGAATGCATTGTGTTTATTGTTCATGTCGGACACTCCTTATTTCCTACAATGCTATGCTCATAACCACAGCTGAACTTTGCAATATTTGCTGACAAATCCCGCGCAATGGGATGAAACCTTCCTAAAAATAATGATTAGAGGCACGTTATGCCCCTCAGTCTGGATCGCACCGACAAGGCGCTTTTAAACGCACTGCAAGGCAACGCCCGCTTGACCGTGGCCGAGCTCGCCGAGCGCGTGTCCCTGACCACCTCCCCGTGTTGGCGGCGGGTCAGGAACCTGGAAGAGAGCGGGGTGATCAGCGGTTATCAGGCGATCCTGTCGCCCAAGGCCTTGGGCTATGGGGTGACGGCGTTTGTCAGCATCATGATGGAGAGCCATACCCAGGAAATTGCGCGGGCGTTCGAGCAACGCTTGCTCGACATTCCGGAAATCGTCGCCTGCCATAACGTCTCGGGGCGCTATGACTTCCTGCTGGAAGTGGTGGCCAAGGACCTGGAGTCGTTTGGCGAATTCGCGCGGGAGGTGTTGCAGACATTGCCGTGCGTCAAAGAGATTTACTCGAGCTTTTCCTACAAATCGGTGCGGCCTATGCGCGTGATTCCGTTGCCGCGCTGAGGGGCTGAGCCCGTGGGCACATTGGCTACCTGATCTTTGCCGGAATTGGCTATTTCTCCTGAGTGCTGCGCTGACTAATCTGGCCACCAATTTCCAGTGTTCAGGAGCTCTACCATGCAACCCCGTACCGATTTCTACACCGCTTCCCCAGACGCCATGAAAGCCATGCTCGCCCTGGAAACCGCAGTGGGCAAACTGTCCATCGAACTGCCCCTGCTGGAACTGGTGCGCCTGCGCGTGTCGCAGATCAATGGCTGCGCCTTCTGCCTCGATATGCACACCACCGATGCGCGCAAGGGCGGTGAGACCGAACGCCGCCTGTACACATTGTCGGCCTGGCGCGAAACGCCGTTCTTCACCCCGCGTGAACGCGCCGCCCTGGCCTGGGCCGAAAGCCTGACCCTGGTCAGCCAGACCCGCGCCGCAGACGAAGACTACAACGCACTCGCCGCCGAGTTCAGCCCCCAGGAACAGGTCGATCTGAGCGTAGCCATCGCCACCATCAACAGCTGGAACCGCCTGGCGGTGGGCTTTCGCAAAATGCCCAAGTAAGCCAGGGGCCGTGCGCGGTCAGAAGTTGACCGAGGCACTCAGGCGCGCTGTCAGCGGCGCGCCCTGGAACAGGTAGTCATCGCCCATGTACTCGCCCGCGTCGCGCCAGTAGCGTTTGTCGAACAGGTTGTCGACGCTCAGGCGAAACACCGTTTCATAGCCATCGACTTTGGTGGTGTAACGGCTGCCGACGTTGACCACCGCATAGTCCCCGACCTCGACATTGCCGCTGCGGTTGGCGTACTTCTTGGCGCTGTATTGCACGCCGCCCAGGACCGCCAGGCCGTTGACCCACGGCAGCGCATAGTCGGCGTAGACACTGGCGCGCAGCTTGGGCACGTTGATCGCCTGGTGGCCTTCGTAGTCCGGCGTGCCGCTGCCGCTGACCCGCGCCCGAATCGCCGCGACGCTGGTGGCGATCTGCAGGCGGTCGGTGGCCCAACCATTCGCCGACAGTTCCAGCCCAGTGTTCTTCTGCTCGCCTTGTTGCACGTAGGTGAAACTCCCGGCGCCATCCGGCTTGGCGTACTGGTAGGCCTGGCGCGTCTGGAACACGGCCGCGGCGAAGCTGATGCGGCGCCAGTCGTATTTCACGCCGGCTTCGATTTGTCGTGACACGGTCGGGGCCAGGGTCTCGTCCGCGTTGTTTGCGAACCACGGCGCCGTGCCGCCCAGGGACAGGCCCTTGCTGTAGCTGGTGTACAGCGAGATGTTTTCAATCGGCTTATAGATCAGCGAGGCCTGGGGCAGGAACACGTATTGCTGAGTGTGGCGCGTCTGGTTGCCATTGCTGTCAAAGGCTTGTTCATCGAGGCGCACTTCGCGACCGCCGAGGAGGGTTTGCCACTGCTCGTTGAAGCGGATGCGGTCGGTGACGAACACGCCGTACTGGCGGCTGTCGAGGGTGCGATGACTGTCGTTCAGCGGTACGTTGGTCGGCGCAAACGTCGGCGCGTCCTGATTGATATTGCCGCTGCCGATGTACTCGTTGACCGCCTTGCGCTTGTCGATCACCCGGCGAAACGCGCTGGTGCCGAAGGTCAATTCATGGCCCAGGCCGGCGGTGTCGAACAGCCCGGTCATGGCCGCCTGCACTTCATCGTCGCGGCGGGTGTCGTCGGGGCTGCGGTAGTCGTAGATGTCGTAGTCACCCTCGGGGCTGAACGTGTTGGCGTTGCACGTGTTCACGTAGAAACAGCCCCAGGCGAACGAACTGTAGTCATCGATCACCACCTTGCTGCGCGCCGCGCTGACACTGCCTTTCCACTGGTCGCTGAAGCGGTATTCGAACTTGCCGTTGAGGTTCAGCGAATCAATACCGACCTGCTTGGAACCGCTTTGATGGCCCAGCAGCTGTTTCGGCGATGCATCGTGGGGCACTTCACTGCCGCCCAGCAGTTGGTAGCCTGGCACCGAGCGCTGTTGTTTGTTCTGGTATTCGGCATCCAGTTGCAGCACCGCGTCGGGGCTGATGTTCCAGTCGAACGCCAGGGACAGGAAGTCGCGCTGGCCGTTGGCGTGTTCCACGTAGGAATTGAGGTCTTCATGGGCCACGTTGGCGCGCAGGCCGAACTGCCGCTCGCTGCCGAACCAGCCGCCGACGTCGGTGGCGATATAACCGCTGCCGCGGTCGTCGCTGGACACCGTCACCGAACGCACGTCTTGCGGGCGCTTGGTCACGTAGTTGATCACGCCGCTGGGCTCGGAGATCCCGCTTTGCAGGCCGGCCAGGCCCTTGAGTACTTCCACCTGCTGTTTGTTTTCCAGGGCGACGTTCTGCTCGCCGGTGATGGTGCGGCCGTTGATCTTGTAGCTGCTCGCCGCGTTCAGCGAGAAGCCGCGCACCACGAAGTTTTCGTAGTAGCCGATCGGTGCGTAGCTGTCGCCCACCGAGGCGTCGTTGCGCAGCACTTCGCTGAGCAGGCGGGCTTGCTGGTCCTTGATCAGGGCGGCGTTGATCACGCTGATCGAGGCGGGAGTGTCCAGCAGCAGCGCTTCATTGAAACCGCCGACCGAGGCGGTTTCACTGCGATAACCGGACTCATCCTGGCCCTGGACCTGTACCGCCGGCAGTTCAATTTCCGCCGCCAGGCTGCTGCCGATGCCACCGCTGAGCAGCAGGCCGAGGGCGAAACGTGACGTGACGACGGGGCGAAAACGCAGAACCATGGGGCAAGGCCTTAAAGCACAGGACGGGGGGCGCATAAGCTAGGCATAAGTGCGCGCATTTACAAGGATTCGCGCATTGAGACATCCGGTCTCAGCGCGCACGCCGATTCATGTGCGCCTCGACAGCCCTGGCGTGCATCTGCGATAGACGAGGCTTCTCTCATCGTTGCAGGAGGTCGTCATGAGTACCGCTGGAAACCTCATCGCTGGAAAAGTTGCGCTGGTGACTGGCGCCGGGCAGGGCATCGGCCGCGCCATCGCCCTGCGCCTGGCACGGGACGGTGCCGATATCGCGCTGGTGGACATCAATGGCGCCAAGCTCGAAGCCGTGGCTGCTGAAATCGTCGCGGCAGGGCGCAAGGCCTCGGTGTTTATCGCCGACGTGTCCAAGCGCGAACAAGTGGTGGCCGCCGTCGAACACGCATACCAGACCCTCGGTGGTTTCGACATCATCGTCAACAACGCCGGGGTGGCGCAGATCGATTCACTGCTGGACGTCAGCCCCGAGCAGGTCGAGCGCACCCTGGGCATCAATGTGCAGGGTGTGTTGTGGGGCATCCAGGCCGCCGGCAAGAAGTTCAAGGCGCTCAAGCAGAAGGGCAAGATCATCAACGCCTGCTCGATCGCCGGGCATGAAGGTTTTGCGCTGCTGGGCGTGTACTCGGCGACCAAGTTCGCCGTGCGCGCCCTGACCCAGGCGGCGGCCAAGGAACTGGCCAGCGCCGGGATTACGGTCAATGCTTATTGCCCGGGTGTGGTCGGCACCGATATGTGGGTCGAGATCGACAAGCGCATGGCCGAGATTACCGGCGCCGAAGTCGGTGCGACCTATAAGAAGTATGTGGACGGGATTGCCCTGGGCCGTGCGGAAACGCCTGAGGATGTGGCCGGGCTGGTGTCTTACCTGGCGGGGCCGGATGCGGACTACATGACCGGCCAGTCGCCGTTGATCGATGGTGGGATTGTGTACCGATAACGCGGTTCAAAGGTGGGAGTGGGCTTGCCCGCGAAGGCGGCGGTTCAGTCACGGCATCGGTGGCTGATACACCGCCTTCGCGGGCAAGCCCGCTCCCACATGTTTGACCGTGCTGGGTCAGATATGTTTGCCCGGCATGTCGATGCCCAGTTGGTTGACCCGGCGATACAGGGTCGCCCGCGAAATCCCCAGCGCCTGGGCCGTCGGCGACGGCTTCCAGCGATGCCGGATCAGTGCATCCAGCACCACCTGGCGTTCCGGGCTGACACGTTCTTCCACGTCGGCCTCGATCTGCTCGCCGCGCACCTCCACGGGCAGGTCAGCCAGTTGGATGGTGCCGCCGTCGCACACCGCACAGGCATACGCCAGCACATGGCGCAGTTGTCGCACATTGCCCGGCCAGGCATAGCCGAGCAGCACCTCCAGCGCGGCGGGGCCGATGCCCACGGAGATTGCGCCGCTGTGCGCCTCCTGTTCCAGCAGCCGATTGATCAAGGCCAGCTTGTCGCTGCGCTCGCGCAAGGGCGGCAGGCAGAACCGTGCGCAGCCCAGGCGAAAGTACAGGTCTTCGCGAAAGCGCCCCTCGCTGACCAGCACCGCCAGGTCGCGGTGGCTGGCGCAGATCACCTGGATATCCACCGCACGGGTTTTTGCCGCACCCAGCGGCGCCACTTCACCTTCGGCCAATACCCGCAGCAAGCGCGTCTGCAGGGCCAGCGGCATATCGCCGATTTCATCGAGGAACAGCGTGCCGCCATCGGCCTGCAACAACAGCCCGGGCATACCCTTGTTCGACGCGCCGGTAAAGGCCCCGGCGACATAGCCGAACAGCTCGCTTTCGATGAGGTTTTCCGGGATCGCCGCGCAGTTCACCGCCACGAAGGGCCCGTCGCGACGAGCGCTGCGCTCATGCAGTTGGTGCGCGAAGACTTCCTTGCCGGCGCCGGTTTCACCCTGCACCAGCACCGGCAGGTTGCGGTCCTTGACCCGCAAGGCCAGGCGCAGGTGTTCTTCCACCCGGGGGTCGACCTGATTGTTTACGTCCTTCGCTGGACGCGCCGGCTTACGCCGCGGCGCGCTGACCCGCACATGCAATGCGCCGGGCTCGCCCAGCCAGTGCAGCTGTTGCGCCGATTGATCGGTGACCGCGCGCAACGCATCCAGGTCGAAGACCTCGCCGATATGCGCCGGCACCTGGCCAAAGCGCCGACGCAGGGCCTGGCGCGCCTTGCTGTTCAACGCATGCAGGCGCCCATCCTGGTCCCAGGCCAGCAGCAGGTCGGGCTGGCTGTCGACATAGCCGGGCGTGCTGTGGGCCTGGAGCACCCAGTGCTGACGGGCGCTGTGCATGAAGAAGGCATTTTCGATGGCTTGTGCGCTCTGCGCCACCATCTGTCTTACCAGATGCTGGCTGCGCCGGTCATCCGGGGATTTGAGCGCCGAGGCGTCCATCACCCCTAGCAGGTTGCCCTGGGGGTCGAAGATCGGCGCGGCGGAGCAGGTCAGCCCGATAAATGCCGCGCGAAAGTGATCGCGCTTATGCACCGTCACGGCAGCCTTGCTGGTCAGCACCGTGGCCACGCCGCAGGTGCCTTCTTCGGCTTCCGACCAGCAGGTGCCCAGGTACAGGCCGGCCTTGCGGCAATCGGTGCGAATCGCCGTGTCCACGCGGTGGTCGATGGTCTGGCCCTGGGCGTCGGTGAGCATCACGCAGTAGTCGGCATGGCGCACGCGGTGGTGGAGTTGGCCGACTTCTTCGCTGGCAATGTGCATGAACAGTTCGGCGCGCTCACGGCATTCCTTGAGCAGCGGTTCACTGAGAATGCGTGGCCCTTGCAGCGAGCCAGGGTCGAGGTGGTGTTGCTCCATGGAACGGCGCCATGAATCGAAAATCAGCGACGGCACCGGAGCCTGGGGCAGGCGATCGGCATTGCGGACCACGCGACTGACGCAGTCGACATGGTCTTTGGAGTTCGCGGCGAGCATAAGGCCTCCGGTTCTCGATCTTTTGTTGTTATGCCCGCCATTAAGCGCGCATGCGCGCAGGGGGACAAGGGCGGCCTGACCAACTGCCCGGTGTGAGACGCAGCGTCTCATCCGGCCACGCACGCCACGGGCAGGTTGCAATGGCGCGTCTCATTCTGTGGTTGGCGGTCGCCGCCGCACAACCGCGTGGCACTGCTCTAGATCAAGTCTATGCGAGGTTTATCGAGGCGTTGGCACAGGCTGTGCTGAAGGTCTTGCAACTGGCTGCAGCCAGCCTTTTGTGTGTCGAGACAACCTGGAGAACAACAAGATGTCCACTCACCTGTCCACTGATCAACTGCTCCATGCCTACACCGTGATGCGTACCATCCGCGATTTCGAGGAACGCCTGCACGTGGAATTCGCCACTGGCGAGATCCCTGGTTTCGTCCACCTGTATGCCGGCCAGGAAGCCAGCGCCGCCGGGGTCATGGCCCACCTCAACGATGAAGATTGCATCGCCTCCAACCACCGTGGCCACGGCCACTGCATCGCCAAGGGCGTGGACGTGTTCGGCATGATGGCCGAGATCTACGGCAAGAAAACCGGGGTGTGCGGTGGCAAGGGCGGTTCCATGCACATTGCCGACCAGGAGAAAGGCATGCTCGGCGCCAACGGCATCGTCGGTGCCGGCGCTCCCTTGGCGGCCGGAGCGGCGCTGGCGTCCAAGCTCAAGGGCAGCCAGGGCGTGGCCGTGGCGTTTTTCGGCGACGGCGGCTCCAACGAGGGTGCGGTGTTCGAGGCCATGAACCTGGCCGCAATCATGAAACTGCCGTGTCTGTTCGTGGCTGAAAACAACGGCTACGCCGAAGCCACCGGCTCGGGCTGGTCGGTAGCGTGCAAAGACATCGCCGAGCGCGCCGTGGGGTTCGGCATGCCGGGGGTGATCGTCGACGGCAATGATTTCTTCGCCGTCCACGCGGCCCTGGGGGTAGCCGTGGAACGTGCGCGCAGCGGCCAGGGGCCGACGCTGGTGGAGGTCAAGTTGAGCCGTTTCTACGGCCACTTCGAAGGCGACGCGCAAACCTATCGCGGCCCCGACGAAGTGAAGAACCTGCGCGAATCCCACGATTGCCTGGTGCTGTTTCGCCAACGCTGCAGCGCCGAAGGCTGGCTCGATGCGGCGCAGTTCGAGCGCATCGACGCGGAGGTCGCGCAACTGATCGAAGACGCCGTGCGCCTGGCCAAGTCCGATCCCAAGCCCCAGGCCGCAGACCTGCTCAGTGATGTCTACGTCGCTTACCGCTAATCGCCACCCACTACAAAAATAATCCGTGGAGAATTGATCATGGCTCGCAAAATCAGTTATCAGCAGGCAATCAACGAAGCCCTGGCCCAGGAAATGCGTCGCGACCAGAGTGTGTTCATCATCGGCCAGGACGTGTCCGGCGGCACCGGCTCCCCCGGCGAGCAGGATGCCTGGGGCGGCGTGCTCGGCGTGACCAAGGGCCTGTACCCGGAGTTTCCCGACCGCGTCTTGGATGCACCGTTGTCCGAAATCGGTTACGTCGGCATGGCGGTCGGCGCGGCCACCCGCGGCATGCGCCCGGTGTGCGAGTTGATGTTCGTCGACTTTCTCGGCTGCTGCCTCGACCAGTTGCTCAACCAGGCCGCCAAGTTCCGCTACATGTTCGGCGGCAAGACCGCCACGCCGCTGGTGGTGCGCGCCATGTACGGCGCCGGCCTGCGCGCCGCCGCGCAGCATTCGCAGATGCTCACCTCGATGTGGACGCACATCCCCGGCCTCAAAGTGGTGTGCCCGGCCACGCCCTATGACGCCAAGGGCATGCTGATCCAGGCGATCCGCGACAACGACCCGGTGATCTTCCTCGAACACAAAATGCTCTACAGCCTGCAGGGTGAAGTGCCGGAAGAGCTGTACACCGTGCCTTTCGGCGAAGCCAATTACGTGCGCGAAGGCAATGACGTGACCCTGGTCACCTACGGGCGCATGGTGCATATCGCCCTGGAAGCCGCTGCCAACCTGGCGCGCCAAGGCATCGACTGCGAAGTGCTCGACCTGCGCACCACCAGCCCGCTGGACGAAGACAGCATCCTGGAAAGCGTGGAGAAGACCGGCCGCCTGGTGGTGATCGACGAGTCCAACCCGCGCTGCTCGATCGCCACCGATATCAGCGCGCTGGTCGCGCAGCGCGGGTTTTCGTTCTTGCGCGCACCGATCGAAATGGTCACCGCGCCGCACACGCCGGTGCCGTTCTCCGATGCGCTGGAGGATCTGTACATCCCCAACGCAGCGAAGATCGAAGCCGCGGTGTTGAAGATCGCCGATAAGAGGACTGCCGCATGATCCATATCTTGACCATGCCCAAGTGGGGCTTGTCGATGACCGAAGGCCGCGTGGATGTCTGGCTCAAACAGCCGGGCGACCGGGTGGAGAAGGGCGAGGAAGTGCTCGACGTGGAGACCGATAAGATCTCCAGCAGCGTCGAGGCGCCGTTCAGTGGCGTGCTGCGCCGCGTGCTGGCGCTGAGCGACGAGACCTTGCCGGTGGGCGGGCTGCTCGGGATCGTGGTGGAGGGCGAGGCCACGGAAGCCGAGATTGATGCGGTAATCGAGGGTTTCCAGGCCAGCTTCGTGTCGAGTGCGGCCGAGGCGCAAGCGTCCGGGCCCAGTGCGCAGAAAGTCGAGGTGGGCGGGCGGCTGTTGCGTTATCTCGATCTCGGTGAGGGCGGCACGCCGTTGGTGCTGGTCCACGGGTTTGGCGGCGACTTGAACAACTGGCTGTTCAACCACCCGGGGCTGGCGGCGCAGCGCCGGGTGATCGCCCTGGACCTGCCGGGGCATGGCGAGTCGGGCAAGCAGCTGCGCAGCGGCGATGCCGACGAGTTGAGCCAGGCGCTGCTGGCGTTGCTCGATCATCTCGCGCTCGACCGCGTCCACCTGGCCGGCCACTCAATGGGTGGCCTGGTCAGCCTGACCGTGGCGCGCCAGGCCCCCGCGCGGGTCGCCTCGCTGACCCTGATCGCCAGCGCCGGGCTCGGCGAAGAGATCAACGCGGACTACTTGCACGGCTTCACCGACGCGACTAACCGCAACGCGCTCAAGCCGCACTTGATTCAACTGTTCAGCGACCCGGCGCTGGTCACGCGGCAGATGCTGGAGGACATGCTCAAGTTCAAGCGCCTCGAAGGCGTGGATCAAGCGTTGCGCCAGCTCAATGCCCAGCTGTTCGAGGGCGGGCGGCAGCGCCTGGAGTTGCGCAATATTGTCGGGCAGCAGCCAAGCCTGGTGATCTGGGGCAGCGACGACGCAATCATCCCGGCCAGACATGCCGAGGGGCTCGAGGCCCAGGTGGAAATCCTGCCGGGGCAGGGGCATATGGTGCAGTTGGAGGCAGCGGAGCGGGTTAACCAGTTGATGGCAACCTTCCTCAACGCCCAGCCTTGATGCAATCCAATGTGGGAGGGGCGGTGCGACGATTCGACTTGCCCCCGATAGCGGTGTCTCAGTCAATATTCCTAGTGACTGACCCATTGCCATCGGCGGCAAACTCCCTCCCACCATTTAGAGTGCATTTCAAAAGTTGGAGGCGGCGGAGCGGGTCAACCCGTTGATGGCAACCTTCCTCAACTCCCAGCCTTGATGCAATCCAATGTGGGAGGGGCGGTGCGACGATTCGACTTGCCCCCGATAGCGGTGTCTCAGTCAATATTCCTGGTGACTGACCCATTGCCATCGGGGGCAAGCCCCCTCCCACCATTTAGAGTGCATTTCAAAAGTTGGAGGCGGCGGAGCGGGTCAACCCGTTGATGGCCATTGCCATCGGCGGCAAGCTCCCTCCCACTATTTAGAGTGCATTTCAACCGGCGCGCTTGAGGGTTTCGCTCGGCAGCTCCTTGAACAACGCCCGGTAGCTATTGGAAAACCGCCCCAAATGCCAGAACGACCAGTTCATCGCCACATGCGCCACTGTGGCCGCGGCTGAACTCAACAACTCCCGCCGCGCCCCGTTCAAGCGGCGCAAACGCAACCACTGCGCCGGGCTCATTCCGGTGTAGGTCTTGAAGCCTTGTTGCAACTGGCGCAACGGCACGCCGGCGATCTGCGCCAGCTCCAGCAGGTTGACGGTGTCATCCGGTGCATCGACCGCCCATTCGCCGATGCGCGTCATCAGCCGGCGCTCTTCGCTGCGGCGCTGCAATGACTGGCGGTCCAGGCATACGCAGGCGTTGTCGAGAATGAACAGGCACTCGTCGAGCAACTGCTGGGTGAGGGCATCGCGGCTGATCGGGTCGGTGGTGCCGGACAACCGTGTGAGCGTACCACTGAGCCAGCGACTGAATAACGCATTCTGCTGGCAGGTCAGCGGCGCCATGAACAACCCTTCGAGTTTCGCCACATCCAACCGATGGCGCTGCACGAACTGTGGCCCGAATACCACCGCCACTTCACGGTAGTTCTCCGGGGTGATCCAGGTGTTGCGGCTCTCGCCATTGAGCAGGTACAGCGTGTTGTCGCTGCCGTCGAAACAGAACGCCAGGGCCCCCGGCGGCGCGTTGAAATGCTGCTCCACCCGGGTGTTCATGCTCTCTTCGTAGACCTCCACGCCGTGCAGGTCGAGGTAGCGGATCTGCCCGGCAAAATGCCCGGGGGACATCTGCTGGTAGTGCTGCACCCAGCCGGGTGTCGCACGGCATTGAGCGGCCACATCACCGGTGGTGAAGGCCTGTACGCGCAAAGCGGTTGCCTGTGTCATGGGGGGAACCTGCTCGCACTCTATTGGTGCGTTGTGTTCGGAGCAAAGTGGATAGATGCCGTGGCGCGGCGAGCCCAAGATAGACCTCAATGCGCCGGGAGTACAAGCCGGTGCAGTCTCCCACCCATGACGAGGTCCTTATGAACGCCCCCTTCGATCAGCTGTCCGCCTGGCTGAAAGAACACAAGATTACCGAGGTCGAATGCGTGATCAGTGATTTGACTGGCATCGCACGCGGCAAGATTGCGCCCACCAACAAGTTCCTGCATGAGCGAGGCATGCGCCTGCCGGAAAGTGTGTTGCTGCAAACGGTAACCGGGGACTTTGTCGACGACGATGTCTACTACGACCTGCTCGACCCGGCCGACATCGACATGGTCTGCCGCCCGGTGGCCCACGCGACCTACGTGGTGCCATGGGCGATTGAACCGACCGCCATCGTGATCCACGACACTTTCGACAAGCAGGGTAACCCCATCGAACTGTCGCCGCGCAACGTGCTGAAAAAGGTGCTGCAGCTCTACGCCGAGCAGGGCTGGCAGCCGATTGTCGCGCCGGAAATGGAGTTCTACCTGACCCAGCGCTGCGATGACCCGGACCTGCCGCTGAAAACCCCGGTCGGCCGCTCCGGGCGGGCCGAAACCGGTCGCCAGTCGTTCTCCATCGACGCCGCCAACGAGTTCGACCCGCTGTTCGAAGACGTCTACGACTGGTGCGAAGCCCAGGGCCTGGACCTCGACACACTGATCCACGAAGACGGCCCGGCGCAGATGGAAATCAACTTCCGCCACGGTGACGCCCTGGATCTTGCCGACCAGATCACCGTGTTCAAACGCACCCTGCGCGAAGCCGCGCTCAAGCACAATGTGGCCGCGACCTTCATGGCCAAGCCGGTGGCCGACGAACCGGGCAGCGCCATGCACCTGCACCAGAGCGTGGTCGACATCGCCACGGGCAAGCCGGTGTTCGTCGACGCCGACGGCCAGATGAGCACGCTGTTCCTGCACCACATCGGCGGCCTGCAGAGGTACATCCCCAAGCTGCTGCCGATGTTTGCGCCCAACGTGAATTCGTTCCGCCGCTTCCTGCCGGACACCTCGGCGCCGGTCAACGTGGAATGGGGCGAAGAAAACCGCACTGTCGGCCTGCGCGTGCCGACATCGAACCCCGACGCCATGCGCGTGGAAAACCGCCTGCCCGGCGCGGATGCCAACCCGTACCTGGCGATCGCCGCTAGCCTGTTGTGTGGCTACCTGGGCATGATCGAAAAGATTGAGCCGAGCGCGCCGGTGGAAGGCCGCGCCTATGAACGGCGCAACCTGCGCCTGCCGATCACGCTCGAGGATGCGCTGGTGCGTATGGAGGAGTGTGCGACGGTCAAGCAATACCTGGGCGACAAGTTCGTGCGCGGCTACGTCGCGGTCAAACGCGCCGAGCATGAGAATTTCAAGCGTGTGATCAGTTCCTGGGAGCGTGAGTTCCTGCTGTTGAGCGTCTAAACAATCATAAAGGGGTGTCGATATGCGTCTGATGAAAAAACTTCTCCCGCTGGCCCTGGTGGCAGCATTCAGCAGCGCCGCGCAGGCGGAGCCGACGGTCAGTGTCTACAACTGGACCGATTACATTGGCGAAACCACCTTGGCCGACTTCCAGGCCAAGACGGGGATCAAGGTGATCTACGACGTGTTCGACTCCAACGAAACCCTGGAGGGCAAGTTGCTGGCGGGGCGCACCGGGTATGACGTGGTGGTGCCGTCCAACCACTTCCTGGCGCGCCAGGTCAAGGCCGGCGCGTTCCTCAAGCTCGACCGCGCGCAGTTGCCCAATTTCAAGAACCTCGACCCCAAGCTGCTCAAGCTGCTGGAGAAAAACGACCCGGGCAACGCGCACTCGGTGCCGTACCTGTGGGGCACCAACGGCATCGGCTACAACGTCGACAAGGTCAAGCAGGTGCTCGGCATCGACCATGTCGATTCGTGGGCGGTGCTGTTCGAGCCGGAGAACCTCAAGAAGCTCAACCAGTGCGGCGTGGCCTTCCTCGACTCGGCGGATGAGTTGTTCCCGGCGATCCTCAACTACATGGGCAAGGACCCGCGCAGCGAGAACCCTGAAGACTACAAACAGGCGCAAGCCAAGCTGTTGACGCTGCGGCCTTACATCACCTACTTCCATTCCTCCAAGTACATCTCGGATTTGGCCAACGGCGATATCTGCGTGGCGTTCGGTTATTCCGGCGACGTGTTCCAGGCCGCCAACCGCGCCAAGGAAGCCAAGAACGGGGTGAACATTGCCTATTCGATTCCCAAGGAAGGCTCCAACCTGTGGTTCGACCTGCTGGCGATCCCCGCCGATGCGAGCAACCCGAAAGCAGCCCACGCGTTTATCAACTACCTGCTCGACCCTGAAGTCATCGCCAAAGTCAGCGCCTCGGTCGGCTATGCCAACGCCAACCCGGCAGCCAATGCCTTCATGGACCCGGAATTGGTGAATAACCCTGAGGTGTACCCGTCCCAGGCCGTGCTCGACAAACTCTATATTTCCACCACGCCGACCCCGGCGACCATGCGCCTGATGACCCGCGCCTGGAGCAAAGTGAAGACCGACAAATGATCCAATCGAACGACCACGCCCGGTCCTATTACCGGGCCTCGGCCAATGCCATGCCCGAGCGTCCGGCCTTGGCCGCCGACTTGAGCGCGGATGTGTGTGTGATCGGCGGTGGGTTCACCGGGGTCAATACCGCCATCGAACTGGCCCAGCGCGGGCTGTCGGTGATCCTGCTGGAGGCGCGGCGCATCGGTTGGGGTGCCAGCGGGCGCAACGGCGGGCAATTGATTCGCGGCATCGGCCACGACGTGTCGGGCTTTGCCAAGTATGTGGGCGAGGAGGGCGTGCGTTATCTGGAGCGGGCCGGGATTGATTCGGTCACATTGGTGGGTGAACGCGTTCGCACGCAGGGTATTGACTGCGACCTGCGCTGGGGCTTTTGCGAACTGGCCAATACCGCGGCGCAGTTCGCCGCGTTCAAGGGCGAGCAGGAGCGCCTATTGGCGCAGGGCTACAACCATGAGGTCCGTGTGGTGGGTCCGCAGGATATGCACCAGGTCGTCGGCTCGCAGGTCTATGCCGGCGGCCTGGTGGACATGGGGTCCGGGCACCTGCACCCATTGAATCTGGTGTTGGGCGAGGCGCGGGTCGCCGAGTCCCTGGGGGTGCGGATTTTCGAGCACACCCCAGCGTTGGAACTGCTCCACGGCGACACCGTACAGGTACGCTGCGCCGGCGGCACGGTGCGTGCCAGCAACCTGGTGCTGGCCTGCAATGCACACTTGGAGGCGTTGGAGCCGCGCTTGAGCGGCAAAGTACTGCCTGCCGGCAGCTACATCATCGCCACCGAACCGTTAACGGAAGGGCTGGCCGAGCAATTGATCCCGCAGAACCTGGCGCTGTGCGACCAGAAAGTCGGCTTGGACTACTACCGACTGACCGCCGACCGACGCCTGTTGTTCGGCGGCGCCTGCCATTATTCGGGGCGTGATCCGCAGGACATTGCCGCGTATATGCAACCGAAGATGCTCACGGTATTCCCGCAACTGGCCAATACCGCGATCGAGTTCCAGTGGGGCGGCAAGATCGGTATCACCGCCAACCGCTTTCCCCAGGTCGGGCGGCTAAAACAGTACCCGAACGTGTTGTATGCCCAGGGCTATTCCGGCCATGGGCTGAACGTGAGCCATTGGTGTGCGCGGCTGCTGGCTGAAGCCATCCATGCCGGGCACAGCCAGGGCCTGGAGGTGTTCAGCCAGGTGCCGCACATGACCTTTCCGGGCGGCAAGCTGTTGCGCTCGCCGTTGTTGGCGTTGGGCATGCTGTGGTATCGGTTGCGGGAGACCCTGCAGTGATGAGCTGCCGCCGCATGGGGGCGGCTGGATTGAGCCGCACCTAAGGCCGCAAGAAAAACCGCTTTTCCTCGTCATGGCAAGGTTGCGCCTACGGCCCTGTAGTTGAGCGTGGAATCGGTTGCTGTGCCATACACGATCGCCCCGGAGCGCGTAATGCCCTCCAGCCGGCTCATCCGTCCGCCCAAAAGCGGGGCCATCGCTACGGTGCTGTTGACGCCGTCCCAGTAGGCGCCGCTGGGGTATTGGTTGGCATCGAAACTGTTCAAGGCGACGGTGTCGTTATCCGCCAAACCCACCGCGTTGGTCTGGGCGCTGCCAGGCAGCGGCTGGATCGACTGCACGCTGAACGAGTTGGTGGGGTCTGGCCAAAAGAGTGCTTTCTCGAAACCCGACGGGTCCCTGCCATACGCGAGTATATGCCCGGGGTTGTTGATCGACACCGCGTAATTCTGCGCATTGAGGGGCATGGTCAGCAGCAGGGGCGCGCTGCTGGGTGTTCCCCAGAATGCCGTTTGCGGCACATCGCCGGTAGCGCCGCTGAACACGCAGGTACCGACCACCTGAAGCTGATCGTTCATGCCCACCGCCCAGCAATAGCTGGCGCCGGAGGGGCTGGCCAGCGCGGTCAACACGTAGCTGCTGCCGTTCCAGGTGGCGACGGTGGGTTTGGGCGTGGCATTGGCCCCCGGACAGTTCATGACGACACTGGGATAGCCGTTGATCAAGGTGTTGTTCACGTCGACCCCGGCACAGTTGTCGCCATAACTGGAAACGCGCTGCGGCGTGGCATTGCCCGGGGTATACAGCACCACGGTTGCCTGTAACGTGGCGCTGATGCTTTGAGCCAGGGCAGCGCCTAGCGGGTTCAGGGCGGTGGGTACGGTCTGGACATCGGCGGGTCGCAGCAGGGGAAATAGCAAGGTGCCAGGCAAGGGGGACGTCGCCGTCGGCAGGCCACTGGGCGTCGCTGCATTCCAGAACACGGCAAAACTGAGATTGGCGGCGTTGGCGCAACTTCCCAGCATCCAGCCACTATTAGCGATTGCCTCGACGCTGCACGGTTGCCCGTTCACCAGCGGCGGCAAGACCTGTTGAGGGCCGCTCAGCGATGCGGCGTACCAAGGATTGCTGTTGGCGCTGACCGTAGCGGATGAACAATTGCCCACGGCCTGCGCGCTATCGTTGACGCTACTGGTTGAACATTGCGCCCCGGCCGCACTGCCCGAGTCGACGTATGTGGCGGCACTGGCGGTTACACCATAGCCGTACAGCAGCGAGGCGCCGAGCAGTGTCAGCGCAGTGATCGAGGTTTTGAAATAACGCGGCATGATGAGTCCCTCCCTGGAGTGTTTTACCTGTCGGTGCCGTATGGGCAGGCGCCGGTTGCGTACCAGTAAACGCTGGAGATGGGGGCGTTACAACTGTCATTTCTAACAGGTACAGAACGAGTGGCTGTGCGTTAGCATCGGTGTTTTTGTGCCCTGCGGGCCGTCCAGGCACGCAGATGATTTCAGTGGTCCGGGACGGCATGGCTTCAATCTCGAGCATCCATCGCGCCACGAATAGGGGGTGAAGTGACGAATCGGCTGGCGTACATTGTTCAACCCCGGTCGCCAGCAACTGTCGGTGCGACAGATCTGGCGATCTGAATTGTTTATTGTCTGGAGTATTGATTGTGCCTACAGCTTCTTCTGTCATTGAAGTTCCGGTTTCGGCCGATCAGGTGTGGCAATTGGTCGGCGGTTTTGACGCGCTGCCGGACTGGCTGCCATTGATCGTCGAGAGCAAGCCGGGCGACGGCGGGCGCCTGCGTCACCTGAAGACCGCCGATGGCGGCGTGGTGGTGGAGCGCTTGCAGACCTTTGATAACGTGGCCCGCACTTACAGCTACAGCATCGAGGAGTCGCCGTTTCCGGTGAGTGCCTACCTGGCGACGTTGCGGGTCGAAGCCCTGACGGAATCGTCGGCGAAGGTGACGTGGTCGGGCGTGTTCACCCCGGTGCCGGACACCACCGACGAGGCGGTGGAGGCTTTGTTTGCCGGCGTGTACCGCGGTGGGCTTGAGGCGCTGCGCGCCAACTTCCCGGCTTGACCTGATCGATCGGGCAACCGACACCCAATGTGGGAGGGAGCAAGCCCCCTCCCACCGTTATCGATTGGTGTCGTGTCTGGTTTATTTGGGCATCAGTTGCTGGCGACACTCCAGCACCAACCGCGCACCGCCGCGTTGGCTGGTGCCAACGTCCAGATTGAAACCGTGCAGGTTGATGATCGCCGCGACAATCGACAAGCCCAGCCCAAACCCACCTTGCTGGTCGCTTTCATCCACGCGATAGAACCGCTGGAACACCGCCTTGCGTTCCGCTGTTGGGATGCCGGGGCCGGAGTCGTGGACTTCGATACGCGTGCTGCCCGCATCGTTGACCGCGCGCAAAATCACTTCGCCGCCCGCTGGGGTGAACTTGATCGAGTTGCTCAGCAGGTTGGCCAGGGCCTCGAACAGCAAGGCCCGGTCGCCGGTGATCCAGGGCAGGGATGGCGGGGTGTCGAGCACCAGTTGCAGTTCGCCTTCCTCGGCCAGGGGCAGGTAGAAGTCGTGCAGTTCGCGCAGCAGCGGCAGTGGGTCCATCACCAGGAAGCCCGAGCGGCGTTGGTGGTCTTCCAGTTCCGAGATCCGCAACAACCCGCGAAAGCGCGCCATCAGCGTGTCGGTCTCCGCGATGGCGTCGTCCAGCTGCACCGCGTGGGCCGAGTCGTGTTCGGCTTGTTGCTTGATGCGATAGAGCTGCGCGCGCAAGCGGGTGAGCGGGGTGCGCAGGTCGTGGGCGATGTTGTCGCACACGCCTTTGACCTCGTTCATCAGCTTCTCGATGCGGTCGAGCATGGCGTTGACGATGGCGGCGAGCATGTCCAGTTCGTCACGCCGGTTCGACAGCGGCAGGCGATGGGTGAGGTCGCCGGCGACGATGGCCTCGGCGCTGGCCTGGATCCCGCGAATCCGTCGCAATGGGCGGCGGCGCAGCAAATGCCAGCCGGCGGCGCCGGGGATGATGGTCAGCGACACCGCCCACAGCAGCGCGTGCCAGATGATCCGGGTTACGCCGAACAGCGAACCGTTGGCGCGCACCAGCACCAGCCAGCGGCCATCGGCGGTGTGGGTGACCACGGCGTCGCAGCTGTCTTTGGGCAGTTTCGGGTCGTCGGAGTCGACGCAATTGGCCAGGGCGTGGATCTTGCCGTCCAGGGGCAAGTCGGGTGGTATCGCCTGGATCGGTCCGTTCAATGGGCGAAATTGCGCATCGAACAGGCCATAGGCGTCCACGCCCTTCATGTCGAAGGTCATGCTGGTGGTCAGGGCTTCCAACAGTTCTTCGCCGTCGAACCGCTGGAACAGGTGCTGGCGCTGCATCAGCGAATGGCGCGAGAGGTCGCTGAGGTAACCGGACACCTCGTAATACAGCACCCCCATGAGGATGCAGCTCCAAGCCACGAACAGCGAACTGTACAGCGCCAGCAAGCGGCTGCTGGAGGAACGCCAGCCCTTAGAGGGGTTCAGCAATGACATACCCGGAACCTCGTACCGTGCGGATCAGCGGCGTGAGGCCCGGTGGATCGATCTTCTTGCGCAGGCGACCGATGTGGACATCGATCAGGTTGGTCCCGGGGTCGAAGTGATAACCCCAGACTTCCTCGAAGATCATCATCCGCGACAGGATCTGCCCTGTGTTGCGCATCAGGAATTCCAGCAGTTTGTATTCAGTGGGCAGCAGGCTCAGCGGCTGCTCGGCGCGGCTGGCTTCACGGCTGATCAGGTTCAGCTCAAGGTCGGCCACGCGCAGGGCGGTTTCGAATTCCTTGACCGTGCTTTTGCGCCGCAGCAGCACTTCGACGCGGGCGGCCATTTCATCGGAGGCGAACGGCTTGGTCAGGTAGTCATCCCCACCGGCGCGCAGGCCGCGCACCCGCTCGTCGACATCGGAGAGCGCGCTGATCATCAGGATCGGCGTCGACACGCCGATGGTGCGCAGGGTGGTGACGATGGCCAGGCCATCAAGTTCCGGCAACATACGGTCGAGGGTGATCAGATCGTAATCACCACTCACGGCGCGGACCAGGCCTTCGCGGCCGTTGTCCACCCAATCTACGTCCAGTCCATGGCTACTCAGCTCGGCGACGATCTCGCGGGCCGTTACGGCGTCATCCTCAATGGTCAAAATGCGGGTCATAGGATTACCTGGTGAGCGATTCACACTAGAAGTGTGGGCATTTTGCCAAGAAATGGCTGAACGCTTCCTAAATAAAACTTCATGTTGGCAAAACTGACACAGTTTTCATAAAACCCGCCTACTCCGATGTGCGGGCTTGCCTGCGATGAAGGCGTGTCAATCGGCGGCTACGGTGACGGATCCTCCGTCAGTCGTCGAAGCCCACCTGCTCATGAATCTCATCCACCTTCAACTCCAGGCGATACGCCACCGCAATGAACAACGCCTGGCACAGGCACAACGTGGCGCTCAACGAACGGAAGGCAAACGACGAGCCTTCATTGACCAACAGCACTGCGTTCGCGCGCTTGGCCAGGGGCGACAGGTTGCTGTCAGTAATGATCAGGGTCTTGGCCTGGTGGTGCTGGGCGATACGCAGGCAGTGCTGGGTTTCTTTGCCGTAGGGCGTGAAGCTGATGGCGATCACCAGGTCATTGGCGCGCACGCTGCGCATCTGCTCGCGGTAGCTGCCGCCCAGGCCTGAGATCAGGTGGATGCGCTTGTTGGTGTGCTGCAGGTTGTAGACCAGGTAATCGACCACCGCAAACGAACGGCGCACGCCAACCACGTAGATGTTGTCGGCGTTGACCACCAGGTCGACGGCTTTTTCGAACGCCGCGTCATCCAGTTCCAGGCCCAGGCGCTCGATGCCCGAAAGCGTGGCATTGACACACTCGCGCGCCAGGTCGCCGCCGCTGGCCTTTTGCGACTTGTTGGCGATCATGCTGCGGATGCGCTGCTGATAGTTCTGCACCGGCGTGGTCTTGTGGGTGTACGCCTCGCGAAACAGCGCCTGCATCTCACTGAACCCGCTGAAGCCGAAACGCTGGGAGAACCGCACGATGGCCGACGGATGCACTTCGCATTCGCGGGCGATGTCGCTGATGCGGTCGACCATGATCCGGTCGCTTTGCTGGCTCATGTAGCTGGCGATGCGCTTGAGCTGGCGTGGCAGGCTTTCGTATTCGTCGGTGATCAGCTGCAACAGGCGTTCGGCATTGATCGCAGGGCTGGCGAGAGTGTCTTGGGAAGCGGTCTCGGGCGTGGCCGGCTGATCGGTGCGGGACATGGGCAATCCTTCTGGCGGGTTCATCTGGTGCGCTGATGGTGGGTGCAAGTCTACAGGGTAGGCGCAAAAAAATACCCCGGCATGCGCCAGCGAGTGGGCGGCTGAAACGATGCACTGTCGCTGGCGTACCCTTATGCTGACGTATTGGAAAAAATATTCTACCAAAAATAATTATGGAATAAATATTGATTGGGCTCGCTGAACGTTCTAGTCTGCTCCCACCAAGAGCGTGTGCCGTCGCCACGGCGGCACAACGCAGGCTGATAAAAATAACAGGAGCCAGCATGGGCCAGACTCGTTTTGCCAGTGGGCGTCAATTGGATCTGATTTGCCTCGGGCGCCTGGGCGTCGACCTCTATGCGCAGCAAGTCGGTGCGCGGCTTGAGGATGTGTCCAGCTTTGCCAAGTACCTCGGCGGTTCTTCCGCCAACATTGCCTTCGGCACCGCGCGCCTGGGCCTCAAGTCGGCGATGTTGAGCCGGGTAGGGGACGACCATATGGGCCGGTTCCTGACGGAATCCCTGGCCCGTGAAGGCTGCGATGTCAGCGGCATCAAGGTCGACCCGCAACGCCTTACCGCGCTGGTGCTGCTGGGCCTCAAGGACCGCGAAACCTTCCCCCTGGTGTTCTACCGCGAAAACTGCGCCGACATGGCCCTGCGCGCCGAAGACATCAGCGAAGCCTTTATCGCCTCGAGCAAGGCCCTGCTGATCACCGGCACGCATTTCTCCACCGACGCTGTGTACAAGGCCAGCGTCCAGGCCCTGGATTACGCGACCAAACACAACGTCCAGCGCGTGCTCGACATCGACTACCGCCCGGTGCTGTGGGGCCTGGCGGGCAAGGCCGATGGCGAAACCCGGTTTGTCGCCGACCAGAGCGTCAGCCAGCACGTGCAGAGCATCCTGCCGCGCTTCGACCTGATCGTCGGTACTGAAGAAGAATTCCTGATCGCCGGCGGCAGTGAAGATTTGCTCAGCGCCCTGCGCACCGTCCGTGAACTGACCCCGGCGACCCTGGTGGTCAAGCTCGGCCCGCAGGGCTGCACGGTGATCCACGGCGCGATCCCGGCCCGTTTGGAAGAGGGTGCGATCTACCCCGGCGTGCGCGTTGAAGTGCTTAACGTGCTGGGCGCCGGCGATGCGTTCATGGCCGGCTTTCTCAGCGGCTGGCTGAACGATGCCAGCGACGCGCGATGCAGCCAGTTGGCCAATGCCTGCGGCGGCCTGGTGGTGTCGCGCCACGCCTGCGCACCGGCCATGCCGACGCCGGCCGAACTGGATTACCTGTTCAACAGCCCGGTGCCGATCACCCGTCCCGATCAAGACGTGACCCTGCAGCGCCTGCATCGGGTCACGGTGCCACGCAAGGCCTGGAAGCAACTGTTCGTGTTCGCCTTCGACCACCGCTGGCAATTGGTCGACCTGGCGCAACGCGGCGGCCAGGACCCGAGCCGCATCAGCGCGATCAAGCAGCTGTTTATCCAGGCCGTCGAACGCGTGGAGAAGACGCTGCGCGGGCAGGGCGTCGAGGCCGATGTCGGTTTGCTCGCCGACCAGCGCTTCGGCCAGGACGCGCTCAACGCCGCCAGCGGTCGCGGCTGGTGGATCGCACGCCCGGTGGAGGTGCAGAACTCGCGGCCCCTGGCGTTCGAACACGGCCGTTCGATCGGCAGCAACCTGATCGCCTGGCCCCAGGAGCAAATCATCAAATGCCTGGTGCAATACCACCCCGATGACGAACCGCTGCTGCGTCTGGAACAGGAAGCGCAACTCAAGGCGGTGTACGAGGCTTCGCTGGTCAGCGGGCATGAACTGTTGCTGGAAGTCATCCCGCCCAAGGATCACCCCTCGACCTACCCCGATGTGCTCTACCGCAGCCTCAAGCGCCTGTACAACCTGGGTATCTACCCGGCGTGGTGGAAAATCGAGGCACAGTCGGCCGAGGACTGGACAAAACTCGACGAACTGATCGAGGAACGCGACCCGTACTGCCGCGGTGTGGTGCTGCTGGGCCTGAATGCCTCGGCCGAGTGCCTGGCCGAGGGCTTCCGCCAAGCCAGCCAGAGTCGCACCTGCCGTGGTTTTGCCGTGGGACGCACGATTTTCCAGGAGCCGAGTCGCGCGTGGATGGCGGGGGAGATTGATGACGAGACCCTGATCCGCCAAGTCCGGGCCACTTTCGAGCAATTGATCAGTGCCTGGTGCAGTGCCAGAGGCTGAACGCAGTTCTTAATTTGAAATGTAATCCAATGTGGGAGGGAGCTTGCTCCCGAAGGCGGTGGTGCAGTTACAGAAGTGTTGCCTGACACACTGCCATCGGGAGCAAGCTCCCTCCCACATAATGCAGATCTCAGTGATACCTGAAAATAATAAAGGTGCAGCCATGCCCGCAATCCGAATTGGCATCAACCCGATCTCCTGGAGCAACGACGACCTGCCGGCCCTGGGCGGCGAAACGCCCCTGAGCACGGCGTTGAGCGAAGGCAAGCAGATCGGCTACGAAGGTTTTGAACTCAACGGCAAATTCCCCAAGGACGCCAAGGGCGTCGCCGATGTGTTGCGCCCCTACGACCTGGCGCTGGTCTCCGGTTGGTACTCCAGCCGCCTGGCCCAGCGGTCGGTCGCGGAGGAAATCGAAGCCATCGCCGCTCACGTCGAGTTGCTCAAACACAATGGCGCCACGGTGTTGGTCTACGGCGAAGTGGCCGATTCGATCCAGGGCTCCCGCATCCGCCTGATCGAACGCCCGCGTTTCCACAGTGAGCAGGCCTGGCAGGACTACGCCGACAAGCTCACCGAACTGGCGCGCTTTACCCTGTCCCAGGGCGTGCGCCTGGCCTACCACCACCATATGGGCGCCTATGTCGAATCGCCGGAGGACATTGATCAACTGATGCGCCGCACCGGCCCCGAAGTCGGCCTGCTGTTCGATTCGGGCCATTGCTACATGGGTGGCGGCGAACCCCTCGACGTACTGCGCAAGCACATCGACCGTGTGTGCCATGTGCATTTCAAGGACGTGCGCAAAGCAGTGGTGCAACTGGCGCGCAACCAGATGTGGAGCTTCCCCGACTGCATCGTCAACGGCACCTTCACCGTGCCGGGTGACGGCGATATCGACTTTGCCGCGTTGCTCGACGTGCTGCTGGCCGCGCATTACCGAGGCTGGCTGGTGGTCGAAGCCGAGCAGGACCCGGCTGTCGCGCCGAGCTATATCTATGCGAAAAAAGGTTACGACACCTTGCGTGCGCTGCTGAACGAGAGGACGGGGCAATGAGCTTGCTGGTCAAGAGCAATAAGCGCGGGCAAACCATGGTCGCCCTCGAAGCGGGCCGCCTGGACTATGTCGGCTTTGCCGCCTACCGCCTGAGCCTGGGCGAAACCCTGCCAGTCACCGCCGGCGATCAGGAGCTGTGCCTGGTGCTGCTCAGCGGCCGGGTGACGATCGAAGGCGAGGGGTTCAACTGGCAGAACCTCGGCGATCGTCAGTCGGTGTTTGAAGACAAATCGCCCTTTGCCGCTTACCTGCCGCCGGGCACCGACGCCCAGGTGACGGCATTGAGCGACGTGCAGCTCGCGGTCTGCGCCGCGCCTGGCGCGACGGGTTTCGCGCCGCGCTTGATCCGCCCCGAACAGTGCAAGCGCAGCGTGCGCGGCAAAGGCGCCAACACCCGTTACGTGTGCGACATCCTGCCCGACAGCGAGCCCGCCCACTCCCTGCTGGTGGTGGAAGTCCGCACGCCGTCCGGGCATTCGTCGAGCTACCCGCCGCACAAGCACGACACCGACGACCTGCCGCACCAGAGCTTTCTCGAAGAGACCTATTACCACCAGGTCAACCCGCCCCAGGGCTTCGTGTTCCAGCGGGTGTACACCGACGATCGCAGCATCGATGAGGCCATGGCCGTGGAAAACAGCGACCTGGTGGTGGTGCCCAAGGGGTACCACCCGGTGAGCGTGCCGTATGGCTACGAGTCCTACTACCTCAACGTAATGGCCGGCCCCAAGCGCGCCTGGCATTTTCATAACGACCCGCAGCACAGCTGGCTGCTGGACCTTTAAGGGGCGCGACATGACCACCACTCGTTTGACCATGGCCCAGGCCCTGGTGAAATTTCTGGATAACCAATACATCGAAGTCGATGGTGTGCAGAGCAAGTTCGTGGCCGGGGTGTTCACCATTTTCGGCCACGGCAACGTGCTCGGCCTGGGCCAGGCGCTGGAGCAGGACAGCGGCGACCTGGTGGTGCATCAGGGCCGCAACGAGCAAGGCATGGCCCACGCCGCCATCGGGTTTGCCAAACAGCACCTGCGCCGCAAGATCTACGCGTGTACCGCGTCGGTCGGCCCGGGGGCGGCGAATATGCTGACCGCTGCCGCGACCGCCACGGCCAACCGCATTCCGTTGCTGCTATTGCCTGGCGATGTCTACGCCAGCCGCCAGCCCGACCCGGTGCTGCAACAGATCGAGCAGTTCCATGACCTGAGCATCAGCACCAACGACGCCTTCCGTTCGGTGAGCAAATACTGGGACCGCATCAACCGCCCCGAGCAATTGATGAGCGCGGCGATCCACGCCATGCGCGTGCTCACCGACCCGGCCGAAACCGGTGCCGTCACCCTGGCGCTGCCGCAGGACGTGCAAGCCGAGGCCTGGGATTACCCGGATTACTTCCTGCAAAAACGTGTCCATCGCCTCGATCGGCGCCCGCCCACCGAGGCGATGATCGGCGATGCCGTGGCGGCCTTCGAGGGCAAGCGCAAGCCGTTGATCATCTGCGGTGGCGGGGTCAAGTACTCCGGGGCGAATGCGGCCCTACAGGCATTTGCCGAACGCTTCGAGATTCCCTTCGCCGAAACCCAGGCGGGCAAGAGCGCGGTGCTGTCCAGCCATCCGCTGAACGTCGGCGGGATCGGCGAAACCGGCTGCCTGGCCGCGAACCTGTTGGCCGCCGAGGCCGACCTGATCATCGGGATCGGCACGCGCTACACCGATTTCACCACGTCGTCGAAGTCGTTGTTCAAGCACGCCGAGGTGCGGTTCCTCAACCTCAACATCAGCCCCGGCGATGCGTTGAAACTCGATGGCGTGCAAGTGCTGGCGGATGCGCAAGTCGCCCTTGAGGCATTGGCCGCAGCGCTGGGCGATTATCGCGCCGGTTGGGGCGAGCAGGGGCGCGATGCCAGGGTGCAACTGGATGCTGAAGTCGACCGGGTGCATCAGTTGGAATACGCCGGTGACGACTTCGTCCCCGAGGTCGACGACCACCTCGACCGCGGCGTGCTGCGCGAATTTATCGAGCTGACCGGTTCGTGCCTGACCCAAAGCCGGGTCCTCGGCGTGCTCAACCAGGTGCTGGCCGACGACGCGATCATCGTCGCCGCCGCCGGCAGCCTGCCCGGCGACCTGCAGCGCAGCTGGCGCAGCAAGGGCGTCAACACTTACCACGTCGAGTACGGTTATTCGTGCATGGGCTACGAGATCAACGCCGCCCTCGGCGTGAAACTCGCCGAGCCGACGCGCGAGGTCTATGCGCTGGTCGGTGATGGCTCCTACATGATGCTGCACTCGGAGCTGGCCACCTCGATCCAGGAGCGCCGCAAGATCAACGTGGTGCTGCTGGACAACATGGCTTTCGGTTGCATCAACAACCTGCAGATCGGCAACGGCATGGACAGCTTCGGCACCGAGTTCCGCTACCGCAACCCCGAGAGCGGCAAGCTCGACGGCGGCCTGGTGCCGGTGGATTTCGCCATGAGTGCGGCGGCCTACGGTTGCAAGACTTACAAGGTCAGCAGCGTCGAACAGCTCGAAGCGGCGCTGGCCGATGCGCGCACGCAAACGGTGTCGACGCTGATCGATATCAAGGTGCTGCCCAAGACCATGATCCACGGCTACCTGTCGTGGTGGCGGGTGGGTGTGGCGCAGGTCTCCACCAGCGAACGCACCAACGCGGCGGCGAAAAAACTCAATGAACAGCTGGCCAAGGCCCGGCAGTACTAATAACAAGAGGAGTGAATGTATGTCGTTGAAGCTGGGTGTTATCGGTACGGGCGCTATCGGCCGGGACCATATTCGTCGTTGCAGCCAGACCTTGCTCAACAGCCAGGTGGTGGCGGTGACCGACATCGACCTGGAGCAGGCCGCCAAGGTGGTGGCGGATCTGAAACTGGACGCCGAGGTGTATCCGGACGGCCATGCGCTGATCCGTTCGCCTCAGGTCGAAGCCATTCTCGTCACTTCCTGGGGCCCGAGCCATGAGGCATTCGTGCTCGCCGCCATCGAGGCGGGCAAACCGGTGTTCTGCGAAAAACCCCTGGCGGTCACCGCCGAAGGCTGTCGCAGGATCGTCGAGGCCGAAGTGGCGCACGGCAAGCGCCTGGTGCAAGTGGGCTTCATGCGCCCCTATGACGAAGGTTATCGCGCCCTCAAAGCGGTGATCGACAGCGGCCGGATCGGCGAGCCGCTGATGCTGCACTGCGCTCACCGCAACCCGCGGGTGGGCGAGAACTACAAGACCGACATGGCGATCACCGACACCCTGATCCACGAGCTGGATGTGTTGCGTTGGCTGCTCGACGACGACTATGTGTCGGTGCAAGTGGTGTTCCCGCGCAAGACCAGCAAGGCCCTGGCCCATCTGCGCGATCCGCAGATCGTGCTGCTGGAAACCGCCAAGGGCACGCGCATCGATGTGGAAGTGTTTGTGAACTGCCAGTACGGCTACGACATTCAGTGCGAAGTGGTGGGGGAGACCGGTATCGCCAAGCTGCCGGAGCCGTCGCAGGTGCAATTGCGCAGCGAGGCCAAGCTGTCCAATGCGATTCTGATGGACTGGAAAGACCGCTTTATCGGCGCCTATGACGTCGAGTTGCAGGCGTTCATCGACAGCGTGCGCGCCGGGCAAGTGGGCGGGCCGTCGGCGTGGGATGGGTTTGCAGCGGCGGTCGCGGCGGATGCATGTATCGAGGCCCAAGGCAGTGGGCAAATTGTCCAAGTCAGCCTGCCTGAGCGTCCGCGCTTCTACGGCTGACACGCGGTCAATGTGGGAGGGGGCTTGCCCCCGATAGCAGTGGGTCAGCTAATGAATCTGGATCTGATCCACCGCCATCGGGGGCAAGCCCCCTCCCACAGTTGGATTGGGTGTGCACTTCAATGAAGGAGTGAATGTATGCGAATTGGACTGGTCGGCTATGGCCACGGAGGGCGCTTCTTTCATGCGCCACTGACTGCAACCCTGCCTTCTACGGCTGACACTCGGTCAATGTGGGAGGGGGCAAGCCCCCTCCCACAGTTGGATTGGGTGTGCACTTCAATGAAGGAGTGAATGTATGCGAATTGGACTAGTCGGCTATGGCCACGGAGGGCGCTTCTTTCATGCGCCACTGACTGCAACCCTGCCTTCTACGGCTGACACTCGGTCAATGTGGGAGGGGGCAAGCCCCCTCCCACAGTTGGATTGGGTGTGCACTTCAATGAAGGAGTGAATGTATGCGAATTGGACTAGTCGGCTATGGCCACGGAGGGCGCTTCTTTCATGCGCCACTGACTGTAACCCTGCCTTCTACGGCTAACACTCGGTCAATGTGGGAGGGGGCTTGCCCCCGATAGCAGTGGGTCAGCTATTGAATCTGGATCTGATCCACCGCCATCGGGGGCAAGCCCCCTCCCACAGTTGGACTGGGTTTGCACTTCAATGAAGGAGTGAATGTATGCGAATTGGACTAGTCGGCTATGGCCATGGAGGGCGCTTCTTTCATGCGCCACTGATTGCAACCCTGCCCGGCGCTACTTTTGTTGGTGTGGTGACTCGTTCACCCGAGCGCCGTCAGCAATTGAGCACTGATCTTCCAGGGGTTAAAGCCTTTGACAGCATCGGCCAGATCGTCGAGGCCGGCGTTGACGCCCTGGTGATTTCCACCACGCTTAAAGGTCGCCCGGCGCTGGTGCTGGAGGCTATCGAGCACGGCGTCGCCGTGGTCAGCGATAAACCTTTCGCCGCCAACGCCGAGCAGGCCCGGGTGCTGATCACCGCGGCTGAACGCCAGGGCGTGTTGCTCAGCGTCTACCAGAACCGGCGCTGGGATTCGGATTTCCTGACCTTGCGCAAACTGATCGACGCCGGCGCCCTCGGCGCTGTCACCCGGTTTGAATCCCGCGTCGAGCGTTTCAGCCCGCAATCGGTGGGCAATGCCAGCGGCGGCGGCTGGCTGCGCGACCTGGGCAGCCATCTGGTGGATCAGGCGCTGCAACTGTTCGGCCCGGTGGATCGGGTTTTCGCGCAACTGCACTACAGCGCCGAACACCCCAGCATCGACCACGGCTTCTTTGTCTCCCTGACCCACGCCAACGGGGTGATTTCCCACCTGTGGGGCAACGCCTTGCAGAACAGCCCGGCACCGCGCTTGCGGGTCAGCGGCACCCTGGGTTGCTACACCGTCGACGGGTTGGACGGCCAGGAAGACGCACTGATGGCCGGCAAGTCGCCCAAAACCGAGGGCGAGCACTGGGGCTCTGAGGAGCACCGCCGCTGGGGCTGGTTCGAACAAGGCCCCGAGCGCGAGCGTGTGCCGTCGGAAAAAGGCTGCTGGACCCAGTTCTATCGCCAGTGGCAGGCCGCCGTGCAAGGGCAGGGGCCGCTGCCGGTGGACGCCTACGAGGCGTTGGAAACCACAAGGATATTGGACGCCGCACGCCTGAGCGCCGAGCGCCAGCAAGTGGTTTCGACAAAAATAGAATAAAATTCTAAAACAGGTTGATATAGAAATTATTTTCCAATAAAGTCTTTTCCAGGTTGCATAAAGTACGTTCCGGACTCGATCCCGACGACTCAACAAAAACAAGATCAAAAACAACCAGGTACCGTCAGATGAAAATCTTCAACGCTGTACTGCGAGTTTTACGCCCAGCCCTTGCGCCACGCGGTCTGCCCCGCACCCGGCCGTTTTACTTCTCCTTCCTCAACGTGCTGTGCGTCGAAAACCAAGGCGCCCTGGTGTGCTGCATTCCGGGAGCACCGCTCGTCCGCCTGCCGTCATCCTCGCTCTGAAAAACGCAACGTCCAAAAAACCAACAAGAAAGTGGAGACAGACCGTTCATGAAGACCCCGATCCGTTTTACCGCGCTGGCGTTGTCCCTGCTGCTGGCCAGCGGTTTTGCCATGGCTGCCGATCTGAAGATCGGCGTGAGCATGTCGCAGTTCGATGACACCTACCTGACCAATGTGCGTGAGTACATGGACAAGCAAGCCAAGGCCTACCCCAAGGGCGATGGTGTGCAACTGCAGTTCGAAGACGCGCGCGCCGACGTGGTCAAGCAATTGAGCCAGGTCGAGAACTTCATCAGCCAGAAGGTCGACGCGATCATCGTCAACCCGGTGGACACGGCGTCCACGGCGCGGATCAGCAAGTCAGCGCTCGAGGCGGGTATTCCGCTGGTCTATGTCAACCGCCGACCTGACCAGAAAGACCTGCCCAAAGGCGTGGCGGCCGTGACCTCCGATGATGAAGAGGCCGGCAGGCTGCAAATGCAGTACATCGCCGAAAAACTGGGGGGCAAGGGCAAGGTGGTGATCCTGCTCGGTGACCTGGCGAACAACTCCACCACCAACCGGACCAAGGGCATCAAAGAAGTCCTGGCCAAGTACCCGCAGATCAAGATCGAGCAGGAACAGACCGGCATCTGGCTGCGTGACCGCGGGATGACCCTGGTCAACGACTGGTTGACCCAGGGCCGCGAATTCAATGCCGTGCTGGCCAACAACGATGAAATGGCGATTGGCGCGGCCATGGCGTTGAAATCGGCCGGCACCAAGCCGGGCAGCGTCTTGATTGCGGGGGTCGACGGCACGCCGGACGGCTTGAATGCGATCACCAAGGGCGAAATGACCGTGTCGGTGTTCCAGGATGCCAAGGGCCAGGCAGTCGGCTCGGTGGAGGCGGCGCGCAAGATGGCGAAGAAGGAAGCGATCGAGCAGAACATTGTCATCCCGTTCAAGCTGATCACCCCGGACAACGTCAAAGACTTCAAGTAGCCCTTACATCACAACAATAAGCCGGCAGGGCGGTCGTGCCCGCCCTGTCGATGGAGTACCGCCCTATGCTTGCTCAAGCCACTGTCTCGCAGCCGCCCGGTATCCAGCCGTCGCTGCTGGAAGAACCGTACCTGCTGGAAATCCTCAACATCAGCAAAGGCTTTCCCGGTGTGGTGGCCCTGGCCGATGTACAACTGCGTGTGCGCCCGGGCTCGGTGCTGGCGCTGATGGGCGAGAACGGCGCGGGCAAGTCGACCCTGATGAAAATCATCGCCGGCATCTACCAGCCCGACGCTGGGGAAATCCGCCTGCGCGGCAAGCCGATTGTGTTTGAGACGCCGCTGGCCGCGCAAAAGGCCGGGATCGCGATGATCCACCAGGAACTCAACCTGATGCCGCACATGAGCATCGCCGAGAATATCTGGATCGGCCGCGAGCAGCTCAACAGCCTGCGCATGGTCAACCACCGCGAAATGCACCGCTGCACCGCCCAATTGCTCGCCCGCCTGCGCATCAACCTCGACCCCGAGGAGCAGGTGGGCAACCTGAGCATCGCCGAGCGGCAGATGGTCGAGATTGCCAAGGCGGTGTCCTACGATTCTGACATCCTGATCATGGATGAGCCGACGTCCGCCATCACCGAGAAGGAAGTCGCCCACCTGTTTTCGATCATTGCCGACCTCAAGGCCCAGGGCAAAGGCATCGTCTACATCACGCACAAGATGAATGAAGTGTTCGCCATCGCCGATGAAGTGGCGGTGTTTCGCGACGGCCAGTACATCGGCCTGCAGCGCGCCGACAGCATGAACAGCGACAGCCTGATCTCGATGATGGTCGGCCGTGAACTGAGCCAGTTGTTCCCGGTGCGCGAAACGCCCATCGGCGAGTTGCTGTTGTCGGTGCGCGACCTGGGCCTGGACGGCGTGTTCAACAACGTCTCGTTCGACCTGCATGCCGGCGAGATCCTTGGCATCGCCGGGCTGATGGGCTCGGGCCGCACCAACGTGGCGGAAGCCCTTTTTGGCATCAGCCCAAGCACTCGCGGGCAGATAACCCTCGATGGCAAGGCGCTGCGTATCACCGACCCGCACATGGCCATCGACAAAGGCTTTGCGCTGCTGACCGAGGATCGCAAGCTCAGCGGGCTGTTCCCGTGCCTGTCGGTCCTGGAAAACATGGAAATGGCCGTGTTGCCGCATTACTCGGGCAACGGGTTTATCCAGCAGAAAGCCCTGCGTGCGCTGTGCGAAGACATGTGCAAGAAGCTGCGGGTGAAAACCCCGTCCCTGGAGCAATGCATCGACACCTTGTCCGGCGGCAATCAGCAGAAAGCCCTGCTGGCGCGCTGGCTGATGACCAACCCGCGCCTGCTGATCCTCGACGAACCGACCCGTGGCATCGATGTCGGCGCCAAGGCCGAGATCTACCGTTTGATTGCGTTCCTCGCCAGCGAGGGCATGGCGGTGATCATGATTTCCTCGGAGCTGCCTGAAGTGCTGGGTATGAGCGACCGGGTGATGGTGATGCATGAAGGCGAACTGATGGGCACCCTGGACCGTGCAGACGCGACCCAGGAAAAAGTCATGCAGCTGGCCTCCGGTATGACCGCGGTCCACTGACGAACAGCCGCGCGGGCCTGCGGTTGGCCTGCGCCATAGAATAAAAAGGTGATTGGTTATGAACGCAATAACAGACAACAAGCCTGCCACGGCAGCGGTCAAGCACCGTCGGCGCTTGCCCACCGAGCTGAGCATCTTCCTGGTGTTGATCGGCATCGGCCTGGTGTTTGAGCTGTTTGGCTGGATCGTGCGAGACCAGAGCTTCCTGATGAACTCCCAGCGCCTGGTGTTGATGATCCTGCAAGTGTCGATCATCGGCCTGCTGGCCATCGGTGTGACCCAGGTGATCATCACCACCGGGATCGACTTGTCTTCCGGCTCGGTCTTGGCGTTATCGGCGATGATCGCTGCCAGTCTTGCGCAAACATCTGATTTTTCCCGTGCGGTGTTTCCGTCCCTGACCGACCTGCCGGTGTGGATTCCGGTGGTGGCGGGGCTCGGCGTGGGGCTGCTGGCGGGCGCGATCAACGGCAGTATTATCGCGGTGACCGGTATCCCGCCGTTTATCGCAACGCTGGGGATGATGGTGTCGGCCCGTGGCCTGGCGCGTTACTACACCGAAGGCCAGCCAGTGAGCATGCTCTCGGATTCCTACACGGCCATCGGGCATGGCGCGATGCCGGTGATCATCTTTCTGGTGGTGGCGGTGATCTTCCATATCGCCCTGCGCTACACCAAGTACGGTAAGTACACTTACGCCATCGGCGGCAATATGCAGGCGGCGCGCACCTCGGGGATCAACGTCAAGCGCCACCTGATCATCGTCTACAGCATCGCCGGGCTCCTGGCGGGCCTGGCCGGTGTGGTGGCCTCGGCGCGTGCCGCCACCGGCCAGGCCGGCATGGGCATGTCCTACGAACTGGATGCGATTGCCGCAGCGGTGATCGGCGGCACCAGCCTGGCCGGCGGAGTAGGGCGCATCACCGGCACCGTGATCGGCGCGCTGATCCTTGGGGTGATGGCCAGCGGGTTTACCTTTGTCGGGGTCGACGCGTATATCCAGGACATCATCAAGGGCCTGATTATCGTGGCGGCGGTGGTGATCGACCAATATCGCAACAAGCGCAAGCTAAAACGCTGACGCAGTGCAAAATGTGGGAGGGGCTTGCCCCCTCCCACATTCAGGCCTGTATTCGTCAGATCCAACCGTTTGTCTTCTATATAGCTCCACAACACTGAATTTCTTGCTATAAACGCACTCCGATGACCATTCGCCAAGCCCGTCCTGGTGCCTTTGGGGGTTATCTTGGAAAAAATGCCTGTCTTTTCAGTTGCTGCGCCCTCAAGTCGGCCTTAGACTGCCGCCCCTCGTAAATTGAGTGCCGGGTGGCGCTTGGAATGGATGGCGCCTTTCCGAGACCTGCAGAGGTTGACCGGAACGCTCCCTTATTCGCCTTAATGCACGTATTTTTTATAGAGAAATCAATGACAAAGGAAAAGTTGCTGGCCATGCCGGCGGATGACTACATGAATGCCGAACAGCACGCTTTTTTCGAGCAGTTGCTGCAAGACATGAAAGTGGAACACCACGAGCGCATTGAACAGAACCGCATCGCCATTGAGAGCCTGGACACCCCGGCCGACCCGGCGGATGCCGCCTCCGTGGAAGAAGAGCGCACCTGGTTGGTGAATGCCATTGATCGCGACCAGCGCATGCTGCCGCAACTGGAGCGCGCACTGGAGCGCATCAAGGAAGATTCCTTTGGCTGGTGCGATGACAGCGGCGAGCCTATCGGCCTCAAGCGCCTGCTGATCAGCCCGACCACCAAGTACTGCATCGAAGCGCAAGAGCGCCACGAGCAGATCGACAAGCACCAGCGTCAAGCCTGATGCGCTGAAGCTGGGGGGCGAGTACTGCGCTCCCCAGGGAAAATACCCGTTACGCCCGCTATATTGATCTGTTGCAAGCTCCCCCACTAAAGGCCCATGGATAATGGCCTGATAGTGGCGTTTAATGCAGAGACAATAATGACAAGCAGTGGGGTGACGAAGATGGCTGGAGACGGATCTCTGATGGGCGCAGCAGTGCCACCGCACGCGGTGGTGCGCGGGTTGCCCGGCTGGCTGACGCCGCTTTTGCAGAGCACCGCCGTGGTGCTGGTCCTGCTCGGCCTTGCGTTTGCCAGCCTGCCGATTTATCTCTGCCTGACACTGGCCTTGCTGGTGATCTGGCTGCCTCGCCTGAAAAAACGCACACCCAGCGCGGCGCCGTCCGAAGCGGTCGATGCGATTGGCGACCTGACCCGCGACCTGTCCTATACCACCAGCCATAACGCCTTGTCGGCGGCCGGCGTGGCCTATTCGGTCAAGCAACTGGCTGCGCGCCTGCAGTCGCAGTTGAGCGCTGCCCAGCAGATCGTCAACAGCGCCGAAGTGATGATCGGCACCGAACAAGTCACCTCCCAACTCAGTCACCAGGCGCTGGGCGCCGCCAGCCAGGCGCATCAGCGCAGTACCGAGGGCCGCGAAGTGCTGGCCCAGTCGATCACCCGCATGCACCAACTCAGCCAGCGCGCGAATGCCAGCCGCGAGATGATTGAAGCCCTGAGCCAGCGCAGCGAGGAAATCCAGCGGGTGACCCTGGTGATCCAGTCCATCGCCAGCCAGACCAACCTGCTGGCCTTGAACGCCGCCATCGAAGCCGCGCGTGCCGGCGAGCATGGGCGCGGGTTTGCCGTGGTGGCCGATGAAGTCCGCGGGCTGGCCGGCCGTACCGCTACCGCCACCGAGGAAGTCGGGGTGATGGTGGCCGATATCCAGCAACGCACCGGCCAGGTGGTGGAGCAGATTCGCCAACTGTCGGCGGACCTGCACACCGGCGTGGAGCAGGTGGAACACGCCGGTGAGCAGTTACAGAACATCGCCAGCCTGGCCGCGGATGTCGAAGGGCAGGTCAACGAAATCGCCCAAGGCACCGAGACCAATCGGGCGCAACTCGACAGCCTGTTCCATGCCGTGGAGCAAATGCGCAGCGACCTGACGGTGAGCGACGAGCAAACCCGTCAACTGGCCGATGCCGCCGTGCAAATGGAAGGGCAGGCCGAAACCATCAGCGAACGCCTGGCCGCCGTCGGGCTGGATGACTATCACCAGCGCGTCTACGACCTCGCCCGCGAAGGCGCGAGCCGCATCGCCGAACAGTTCGAGGCCGATGTACTGCAAAACCGCGTCAGCCTGGAGGATCTGTTCGACCGCAACTACGCGGCGATCCCCAACACCCACCCCAGCAAGTACCACACGCGTTTTGACAGCTACACCGATCAGGTTTTGCCGGCGATTCAAGAGGCGCTGCTGCCGCGACACGAAGGTTTGGTATTTGCCATCGCCTGTACGCAACAGGGGTATGTGCCGACACACAACAAAGCGTTTTCCCAACCCTTGACCGGCGATGTACAGGTGGATGCGTTACAGAATCGCACCAAGCGCAAGTTCGACGACCGTACCGGGATTCGCTGTGGCAGCCATCAGCAAGCGGTACTGTTGCAGACTTACACCCGCGATACCGGTGAGTTGATGCACGACTTGTCGGTGCCGATCATGGTCAAGGGCCGGCATTGGGGCGGGTTGCGCCTGGGCTATAAACCCGAAGGCACGAACGCCAGGCACTAGAGATTGTTGCTGTTTGCGCAATAGAGCTATCCAGGGGATAGCTTTTTCTGAGGGTAGGAAAAACGTAGCATGGTCGCCGTTGTTAGTTAGCTAACGATTGTTGCGGAGAAGCTCCATGCAAAACAAAGTCGATGTTGCTGTGATGATTGGCAGTGGCGTACCCGAAACCCTGCGTGCGTTGGGTCAGAAGGCTTGTTGGGTCGTGCTGCTCAACGGTGAGCAGCGTGGCACCGTCTTCGCCAGCCGTGATGAAGCCGAGGAGTGTAGGGCCGCCTGGCAAGCGCTGTTGCGCATGGAACAGTCAGACAGCCTGCATTGAGGGGCGTTATTGCGCTTGGTGCAGACGCTGGTTCAGTTCATCCACGGCCATCGCCCATTCAGCGTCTTCCCGAAGTTCTTCCTTGAGAAACTGAGCCTGCTGGGGCGTCCAGAAGGGCGCGTCGATCAGCTTGACGTCGTCGGCCAAAGGATGGGCAGCGATAAACGCGTCGATGTCCTTCGGGGTGGAATTCAGGCCCAGTTGATCAAACAGGGTTTCAAGGGTTGGTACTGGCGCATCCATATCGTTCTCCATGCCGGTTTTTGGGGGGGGTATGCATCGGAGGCTTGTCGCGCAGTAGAGTTCTATCGGATTCTCAGGAGGTCAACGCCCCTGAGTCCACCGCTGTCTTGAGGGCCCTGGCGGCTTCTTTTGCCGCGACGGCGGCGGCGTCCGCGGTCTTGAACCAACGATCTTTTTCCACTTGGTGCATTGTGATCGTGGTCAAGGGAGGCTTGGCACGCATTACGATAACTGCTTGGAATTCTCCGTCTACTTCCTTGGCTTCGCCATGGATAAAAAATTCGCCAATATCAAATTCCGTCACGTATAACCTTCCCTTCAAGGTAACTGCACTGATGAAACCTGACCCGCACGGGGCAAACTTCAATGGACGGGCCAGTATGGCAGTTGTTGAGGGGCGACGGCGCGGTAAAGTCATCCAGGTGACGAAACGATCCCGCCGTGCGGGGCGTACAGGGCGGCCTCGAGGGTTTTTGCCAGTTCGCAGGCGCGGATATGATTGCTGCGAAAGCCTTTGATCCTGCCGCTGGTGACTTCCATAATATGAAAGAAGTTGCGCCCGGCCGGTACAACTTGATAAAGCACGGAGTTTGAGTACCCATCATGGCTGTGCAAGCAGTAGTATTGGCGCTCGTCTTGATAGGATGAGTGAGTGCTGGAAGACGTAGCGTTGTGTTGACGTCGTTGCATGGTCAGCTCCTGTCGATCGATCTGGTTGGCCCGCCAGCAGCGGAACGGGTGGTTTTGACCCGTGTTGCTGTTTTAATATTGTCGTCGGCGATCGGTACTCGGTTCCATTCCAGGTGTTTTGTTTTGTGCAGGTTGTCGGAAACTGCGCTTTTTAATTGGGTTATTCTCTGAAGCTGGTCGACCCGTCTTCTCGGGCTGTTAAACCTGTGATTTGCTGTGAAGATCGATGGCCTGCATAAGGCTCGTCGTGTATGCCTGTATTAGTCTTACGGCACCGCAGGGGCGTTTTTTCAGGGTTTTTAATCAATGCGTTGTGTCAGCGTGCCGGTATGGCCGCTTTTTTGTGCTGCCCGTTCCGGCGGACAGTGCTTTTTTTGATCTGGGGGCGTTTCCTTGGCAGTCAGTAATCTGGATATGCACGCGTTATTCGTGCTGGGTGATTTGCGCGCAAAGTTGGTCAAGCAGTTTCAATCCCGTTTTGTTTACATCACTGAACAGACACCGGAAGGCATCTATATCGCCGAGATCGATACTGAATCGGCATTGGTCGTGGATGACAAACAACGCCTTGAACTCAAGGTCGGTGATCATTTTCGTGCCGCGGTATTGCCCAGTCGCGAAGGTGGCAAGTTTGAATTGAAGTTCCGCGATATCAAGTTGACGGTGTATGGCTTGGGCGACTATGCCTTTGTTTCCTCGGCCGAAGGCCAGGGCATTGTGTTCAAGGAAGGTCACAGCGTGATGCTGGTGTTTGCCGCCAACGAACAATTGCAGGAAGGCTTGACCAAAACCCTCAAGGCCGTGACCGGCAAGGCCGCCAAGTGGCGCAAGGGTGAACTGGTGACCTTCAAGGCCAGCGAATAACCCGCTCGTACAGCAAACAGCCTTTATCTCCCGGAACCTCTACTACAGTTGAGTTGACTTAACTATTCAGAGGCTTCGCGCAGTGGCGGCCAAGCCGTCCGTTATTGCAGCGAACACGTGAGGTGCAAAGGCATGAAAGGATTGAGATCCCTGTTGGCGGCGTCCCTGGCGAGCCTGAGTCTGTCGGTGGCTTCGTTGCCGGTTTCGGCTGCACAGGCGCCTGTGCATTTCGCCGACCTGAACTGGGAAAGCGGCAGTCTGATCACCGAAGTGCTGCGCTATATCGTCGAGAAGGGCTATGACCTGCCCACCGACACCTTGCCCGGCACCACCATCACCCTGGAAACCGCCCTGGCGAAGAATGACATTCAGGTGATCGGCGAAGAATGGGCAGGCCGCAGTCCGGTGTGGGTCAAGGCCGAGGCCGAAGGCAAGGTGGCCGGGGTGGGCAATACGGTCAAGGGCGCCACCGAAGGCTGGTGGGTGCCGGAGTACGTGGTTAAGGGCGACCCTGCCAAAGGCCTTAAGCCCCTGGCGCCAGACCTCAAAAGTGTCGCGGACCTGGCGCGTTACAAGGACGTGTTCAAGGACCCCGAATCCCCAGGCAAAGGGCGCTTTCTCAACAGCCCCATTGGCTGGACCTCGGAAGTGGTCAACAAGCAGAAACTCAAGGCCTACGGCCTGGACGACAGCTATGTGAACTTTCGCAGTGGCTCGGGGGCGGCGTTGGATGCCGAGATAACTTCCTCGATTCGTCGCGGTAAGCCAGTGCTGTTCTATTACTGGTCGCCGACGCCCTTGATGGGGCGCTACAAATTGATCCAGCTGGAAGAGCCGGCGTTCGATGCCGAGGCGTGGAAGACGCTGACGGATGCGGACAATCCCGATCCGAAGCCGACACGGTCTTTGGCGTCCAAGTTGAGTATCGGCGTGTCCACGCCGTTCCAGAAAGAACATCCGCAGATTGTCGGGTTCTTCGAGAAAGTCGAGTTCCCGATCGAGCCGCTGAACAAAGCCTTGGCGACCATGAGCGAGAATCACACCGCGCCACGGGACGTCGCGCTGGCGTTTCTCAAGGCGCATCCTGATGTGTGGAAGGCCTGGTTGACGGAGGATGTGGCGCAGAAGGTTGAAGCCAGCCTGAAATAGCGTCCCATCCTGCGGCAGAACGCGGGGCAAGAATGTGGAAGCGGGCTTGTCAGCGTGTGCCCGCTTTCACATTGGCTAGCATTCCAGGCTCAGAAGCGGGTTTGCACCGCCACTTCAAACGTGCGCGGCGACCCCAGGTAATACGCCGGCGACACATGGGCAAACTCGGCATACACCTCGTTGGTCAGGTTGCGCACGCGGCCGGTCACCGAGGTGTGGGCGTCCACCTTGTAGCGCAGGAATGTGCCGAACAGAGTGTAGGCCGGCACTGTCTGGGTGTTGGCGTTATCCGCATACACCTGGGCCACATACCGCGCATCCACGCCGCCTTGCCAATCCTCGGAAAAATCATAGGTCAGCCACAGGTTGCCGACGCGCTTGGGCACATTGGTCGGCGTATTGCCCTTGCGCGAGACCACCGCGCCGCTGGCGATTTTTTCGTTGAACTCGTCGTACTCGGCATCCACCCAGGCGAAGTTGCCTTCGGCGAGTAGTCGTGGCGTGATGCGCAACGAACTGGCCAACTCAATGCCCTTGGACGACTGTGCGCCTACCGGGATGCTGTTGGTGGGGTCCAGCGGGTCGGTGACGGCAAAGTCCTTGCGCTCGATTTTGTAAGCCGCGACGGTGGCCGAACCGCGACCGTCCAGGTAATCGAATTTACTGCCCACCTCCCACTGTTTGCCGGTCGATACGTCGAATACCTGGGTGGTGGTACTCGGCTGTTCGGCGGCCGTGCTGTATTGCACGTACACATTGGCCGTCGGGATGAACTGGTAGGTCAGGCCCGCGCGCCCGGTCACCGGCTCCCAACTGCGCGTGAAGTGCCGTGGACTGCTGGCGGTTATCGCGCCGTGGTTGGTGACATCCAGGTCGATGGCGTCGTAGCGCAGGCCCGTCAGCAATGTCAGTTTATCGGTCAGGCCCAGGCGATTTTCCACGAACAGCGCTTTGGTGGTGACCTCGTTGGTCTTGTCGCTGATAAAGCCCGGTCGGGTGCCTGGGATGTCGTAAAAGTACCCCGGGTCGTAATGGTCAGGATCGACCGTGCTGTTGCCCGCGGCTCTCAGCGGGCTATTGGTCGTGCTGTTGACCTTGTATTCGAAGCCGCCGGACCAGGTGGTGGCGAGGCCGACGAAGCGGTCGTCGTGGCGCAGCTCGAACTGGTTGCCATTCTGCTCACCCTGATGACGCACCTGGTACGCGGTCGAGCGGTTCACCGCGCTGTTGTCGGCGTTGTATTGGTAGGTCTCCAGGTTGCGGTAATCGCGCTGGCTGTCCAGGTGATACAGGGTGTTTTTCAGTGTAGTGCTGTCGTTGATCCGGTAGTCGATGATCGAACGCGCCCAGAGCGTGCGCTGTTCGTAACGACCGTCGGCGACGTTGTAATTGTTGAAACGGTTGTGTTTATCGATCTTCAGCTCGCCGGCCTTGGGGTTCAGCACCGGCGTGCCCCAGTACGGGCTGTCTTCATGTTCGTCCTGGTATTCCAGGGCCAGGGTATGGGACAGGTTGGGGGTAAGGTCGCTGAGCAGGGAAAACGCTACGCTCCAGGCGTCGCGCTGGTCGCGGTCGATGTAGCTGTGGTTGGTGTTGCGGCTGACGTCCAGGCGTGCGTAATGCTGCACGTCGGCGCTGGGGTCGGTCAGCGCGTGGTTCAGGCCGAATGCCATGCCGGCGGTGTCGTAGCTGCCGTAGGTCAGTTGGCCTTCGGCGGCCTGTTCTTCGCGGGTGGCCAGCTTGGTCACGTAGTTCAGCGAACCGCCCACGGAGCCGGCGCCGTTGATCAAGGACGAGGGGCCGCCGACCAGTTCCACCCGATCATAGATCCACGCATCCACCGGCCGGGCCAGGCCGGTGGCGACGTTGATGCCGTTGAACATCTGGGTGATCTGGCTGCTGGTAAACCCACGATACGAGACAAAACCTCCAAACCCCGGCGGTGCGCTGGCGTTGACACCGGGCAAGGTATTGGCTGCATCCCGGAACGTCTTGGCGCCATGGCGCTCGATGTCATTGCGGTTGGCGATCGCCACCGAGGCGGGCGTTTCGCGCACGCTCAACCCCAGCCGCGACGCGACGCCGCTGGACTGGTCCAGGGCCAGGCCGGGTTCGTGGGAGGGTTCGCCATCGATGGTGGTCGGGGCCAGTTCGAGCGCCCAGGCACAGACTGGCAGGCAGCCGAACAGGCCTGCCAACAGAGGTAAATGTTTCATGCTTGAATCCTGAAAAACCTGCTTGAAAACAACGCACAGTCGCCCGTACTTCCTTACGGAAACGGTGTCAGTGCAGATCAGAAAGCGCGAGGATCAGGCGAGGGCGGGCGGCGCCCGTGGGTGGGCCGTGGGCCAGGTGAAGCGAGCAGGAATGTCAGCCGCCAGTACGATAGCCGGCGGCGGTGCGTGGGGTTGCGGCAACACCGCGACGTTGAGGCTGGAGTTCAGCGCCGGGCCCATGCCGCCGGTCGAGCACAGCGGGCAACCAAACGCCTTGGACAGCGTCGGCAGGCTTTCCTCGGCGGGGGTGGACGGCTTGGGCGCCTGGGTGCGTGGGTCGACGGTACAGAACTGCCCGCCGATGCCGTTGAGCTGCATGCCCACCATCTGCCCATGACCAATGCTGCACGCGAACACATTGAACAGGACGCTGCAGTAGAGCATCCAGGCAATGAGCGAGCGGTCGGCACGGGTGATTTTCATGGGGTGGCACTTTACCATCGGCCGCCGACGAAATGCCTGCAAAAAATCTCAGGGGGACTATCCTACTTCGCACAAATTCCGGGAGAGGCCGCCATGAGCTTTATCGTCGCACGATGGATCGTCGGTATTTTCACCTTTGTCAGCATGGTGCATTTGTACTGGGCCGCCGGTGGCAAGCTCGGCAGCCTCGCCGCCATCCCTCAACTTCCCGGCGAATTCGCCAGCGGCCCCCGCCTGGCGTTCAAGCCTTCGGCATTGGGCACCTTGCTGGTGGCGATGGGCCTGGTGGCAATTGCCTTGCTCGTTTGCCTGCGGGCCGGGCTGTATTTTTCGCCGGTGTCCCATGGCGCATTGCAATGGGGCATCAGCGCGATTGCCGTGATCATGTTTGCCAGGGCAATCGGCGATTCGGAGCTGGTGGGTTTTTTCAAAAAGGTCGGTGGTTCGCGGTTTGCGCGGTGGGATACGTATTTTTATTCGCCGTTGTGCCTGTTGTTGGGCGCCGGGTTGTTGGTGGTGGCGTGGAGTTGATCGCCTGATCGCGCCGCGAGCTTTCATCCGCCTGCAGACCCGCCCCGTGGATTTGGGCGCTTACCGATAGGCGTTGATCCTGCCCACCCGCCAGGCAGCGCCCGTTATCCGGATCGTAGTAGCGGTGGCGATGGTAGTGCAGCCCGCTTTCCCGGTCGAAGTATTGACCTTGGGAGCGCAGCGGGTTTTCGACTTTTTCGACGTCCAATCGCGTGATCCGGCCGTCGGCGCGGTAGTGCGCGGACCACACGATTTCGCCGTCGGGCGTGGTGAGTTCCTGCGCGGTGCCAAGGTGATCCAGTTGGTAATGGAAAGGCGTGGTGTGCTGTGGGCCGAAGCCTTCCAGCAGGGCCAGTGGGCGGACACTGTCGGGTTCGTAGACGTAGCTGCGATGCCGTTGCGCGTGGTGCTCGGCGATCAGTCTGTCGCCTTGCCAGAAAAACTCGGTGGTCGTGCCGGCGACGGTTTTGCTGATGCGGCGACCAAACGGGTCGTAGCGGTAGTGGACGGTTTGGCCGTTGGGGCGGGTGAGGCCGATCAGACGCTGCTGGCAGTCGTAGCGGTATTCGGTAACGAAAGAGTGGGCCTGGCCACGCCGTTCGCGGATGAGATTGCCAAAGGCGTCATAGTCGTAGTGGCGGTCATCCTGGAGCGTCAGACGGTTACCCGCTGGCGTGTAGGTGAAACGTTCCTGTGCGGCCGGGGAATGATCAGCGCGGACCAGGCGGTTTAGCGTGTCGTAGTGGTAGCGGTGCTCGCCTTTGCGGGTGTCGAGCAAGTACCTGAGGTTGCCGGCTTTGTCGTAGCTGTACTGGCGGCGGTAGCGAGTGCCTTCGATATCGCAGATGCCATGGTTGAACAGGCGTGCATGCTCATCGTATTGGTAACTGCTGAGCAGTTTGCCTTGGGCGCGTTGGTGTTCTCGGCCGGCGTCGAACAGGTGAGACGTCAACAGCGCGCCATTGAGTTCAACGGTCGCAAGGTGGCCGCCCTTGTCATGGTTGAACCCTAGCTGGTTGTTGTCTGGCAGGCGCAGGTATTTGAGTCGGCCGCAGGCGTCGTAGCCATAACGGAGTGTGCCCCAGCCCTGGTGTTCGGCGATCAGGCGGTTTTGCGGGTCGTATTCGTAGGTAAGCGGGCGGTAGCCGTCGTCGACGCTGAGGAGGTTGCCCTGGCGGTCGTAGGTATATTCAATAATGCCGCCATCGGGCAGGGTTTTCCTGACCAACCGGCCGGCGTGGTCTCGCCGGTAGCGGGTGACGAGCTGACAGCCGTCGGTGCCGTGTGCGGTTTTTTCCAGCAGCTTACCGTTGAGGTCGTAGGCATAGGCGGTGCGTCGGCCGTCGAAGTCGATTTCCTGCTGGAGCAGGCCGTTGGGGTGATAGTCGAAGCGGTAGATTTCGCCGACTTCGTTTTCGATTTCGGCGAGCAACAATCGCACGTGGTCGTAGCGGTAGTTGACCTGGCTACCGTCCGCATTGATGCGCCGGCTGATCAGGGGCAGACCGTCGGTGTATTCGTAGCGAGTGACGTGCCCCAGTTCATCGCGTTCGGCGGTGATTCTTCCGTAGGGGTTGTAGCTGTATTCCCGCGTGCCACCGCCGGGCATGACCACACGAACCAATCGTCCGACACCGTCCCACTGGTACTGGGTCGCCACCCCATGCTTGTCCTCTTGCGCCACCCTCCGACCGAGATCGTCATAGCGATAGCGCTTCACACTGCCGTTTGGCCAGTGTTCTTCAAGCAACTGCCCACGCTCATTCCACCACCGCCGCAGGCAGCTATGGTCGGGAAACCAAACCCCGATCAGTTGGCCATACTGGTTGTAGCTATAGTCGGTAACGTTGCCATCGGGGTCGGTCTGACGAATGACATTGCCTTGGTCGTTATGCGCGTAGTTCCAAACTGCCTGGCCACGACGTACAACTCTTAAGAATCCATTGTCATACTCGTAGGACGTTGGCTCATCTTCCCCCGGAAAAAACGCGACCAAGCATCCAGCGTCGTCGTACTGATACGCCGTTACCGCGCCGAGGGGGTCTTGCTCGACTGTCAGACGGCCCTTGTCGTCATAGGATCTGAAATGCTTGGCGCCATCCGGACCCACCCGCTGCACCCGCCGTGCCCGAACATAGGTTTCCTGGCTCCCATCGGCGTTGTGAAGGGTCACGCTGCCGTCGTCCCCCCAGGCATACCGCGTGTCGATCTGCAAGAAACTCGCCCAATGTCGGACACATCGCGCCGCCTTGCCAGCCCGTTCCCAAGCCCAAAAGAAGCGCGCGCCGCCGGCTAACTGGCGTTCAAGGATCAAGTGTTGCTTGTCGTACCGATAGGTCTCGCTTTCCCCTACGGCATTGGTCGCCGAAACCAGTCTTCCAATGTCGTCATAGGTGTAGGAAACCACGGTCTGTTCGGTCATCCAATCCCCGGCCGCACCGCCCTCGGGCCGCTGAACCTGGTAATCGAGCGCCACCAAGTGGCCGCGCTCATAACGGAAAAACAGCGAGCGACCGACACTGTTATCCAGGCGTTCAATGTGCCCCAATACATCGCGGACAATTCGCAGCCGGTTGCCGTAGGCATCGCTGATCGCGGTCAGCACACCGTGGCAGAAGTGGTAGAAGCGCGATGCCTGGCACAGCACCAGCTCATCCGGCCGCGCCCCCCGGTAGATCGCGGCGTCGGCCTGGCGATTGCCGGTTGTCGGTCGCGCCTTGGTCGGCAAGGGCAGGGCGGTCGATCGGTGCTCATGCTCGATCCACATCGCCGAGGCGTCCGTCAGCGTCAGGCGATGCGCCAGCGAGTGGCTCCAGCCAACCCCCAATCCGCAGTCCACATCCACCGCACGGGGGTGATAGCACCGCGTCCATTCGAACGGCAGGAGCCCGTCCAGTGCGGCATCGGTCAGCCTCAGCGAATCCAGTGCGCCATACCCGGCGTTGACCTGCTGCGGATACTCGGCCCGGCGTTGATGCACGCAATCCAGCTCCGGTGTGATAAAGGCAATGTGGGAAGCGTTAGTCATCCGTGACGTCTCGGCAAAGGGTAAGACGTCGGAGTCTGCCGCGGAAAAAAGACGCTGGACGAACGGCTGGAAAAATCAGAAGGGGCTGACACGCCCAGGGAAAATCCCGCGAAAAAGCAATTGAAAGGGCTACCCAAAAAGTCGATCCGACCGATTGCGAGACCGCCCGTCATCGTTCGCGCAAATAAAACCACTCGTCTTGCCGCCCGGTTTCCAGATATCGGCCGGCGAGTTGAGCGCGCATTGTGGCGATCCTTCAATCCGTGCGATAAGGCAATTTAGTGGCCCCTTTGTAACAAAATTCTCGCCAGAATCGCTTTTATTTTCAGCTGGTTAGGTGAGGAAGCAAATGCGCAATGTAGGAATCATGCTGATCGCCTGTTCCCTGGCCGGCGGTGCGGCTGCCGTACAGGCACGGGAGTTGCGCGAGGGCGACAAGTACATGTGCAGTTGGGGCGCGGGTACGGCCGCCAGGGCACAGGAACTCAAGCTGTCGGGCGTTTCACTGTATGCCGCGCGGCAGAAGATCCAGACCATCAAGTTCAACAAGTCATGGATGCGGATGATGGCCATGGGCATCACCGAGCAGACCTATGACAGCCGTTCACGGCTCAAGCCCGAGGCGATTCGCCAGAGTTTCTATCAGGATTGCGTGCGCTACAAAGTGGCGCGCAAATAAGGCGCTTCTTGCTGGTCGAGCAGCGCGGTTTACAAATCCACGACAATCTCAGTGTTTCTATTTGCATACAATTGCCCCCGTCATTGAGGAGACTGGTATGCAAACGCTTTTTCCCGGGGCGACGTCGGATGATGTCGCCGCGCTGTTCCTGATCGCCGACGTTCGCTGCCAGAAGAGCAGGGCGCATTAAAATGATGACCCCTCCGGAGCCCCGGTCGCCCGACAGCTTGCGCTACTTCGCAGTCGCGGTGTTGTGCGTTGCGGTGTTGCTGGGGATCTATTTCGTACAACTCAATGCCAAAGTCGACCGCCAGCGTGAACAGACCGTCGAGTACCTGGCTCTCTGCAGGCAAGTGGAGCGCGTGGCCAGTGCCGCGTCGGCAAACAGGATTGAACTTAGCGATACGTGCAAACAGTTGAGCGGACAGTCATCGAAAAGTCTGACGCCGAAATCGATTGATAACCCTTCTTTATAGAGGGAAATAGTACTTAAAAGTCGCGATGGTATTTGCACCAAAAAGTGGCACTTATATACCTCCCTACCTTGATAAATGTGTGGTTATTGAAGGACTTACGATTGTTTTATTCCGACGAAAGGATTAAAGCCATCTTGTTACGGAATTAGGCAATCGGTACTATAGCCGGGCGTTCACCTCCCACGGTTTATGCATTTTTTAAATCCCAAGTTTCCATCAGCTACTTGGGATTTTTTTTGCCTGGGATTTGTTGTCGGCATCAACAAGCTCCGCGCGCATCCGACCATTGTGCTTGGCTTGGTACAGCAACATCGTCGATGTTCTCGACAAACTCGAGCATCACACTGTTCCATCCAACTCGCTGGACGAGATTACCGATTTCGGTGGCGAGCAAGTCGATAACCTGCCTGAGCACATTCGAGTGAAGCGCCCCGACGCAGAATCTGCACAGGCCGCCGGACAGAGCGCGGAACTACAGGCGTCGCAGAAAGGATTTGACGATGTGCCGGGTGGTATCGGTAGTGTCCAGCTCGTCCATCGCACCGTAGGCGTGCCAGCGGCAATCGATGATTTCGTTGCACGGCCGTGCTTGCGCGATGTTCACCACCGACGCCTCGAACACATGGTGAAGCGTGTCGCGCGCTTTCAATTCCTGCAGGTACAGCAGTCCGTCGACGTTCAACCCGGTTTCTTCTTCCAGCTCCCGTTCGGCGGCGCCGACCGGGCGCTCATCGCGTTCGACCTTACCGCCCGGCAACGCCCATTTCGATCTGGCTTTGCGCACGAAGAGGATATGCCCCTTGTGTTCGCAAATCACCGTTGCGCGTATTTTCATCGTCTGTGCCCCGCAGCGAGATGTCTGTCATAAAAGTGTAATGCAAATGTCATGCTGGATGGTGGTGGCGTATCTGCGTGAGGATATAGATACTGGTCGATTGACGACAACGCACGAGGGGAGCAGATGAAGACGGTACGTTGGGGCATGATCGGCTGTGGCAGCGTCACTGAGTTAAAGAGTGGACCTGCTTTCTACAAAGCGCCAGGTTCGGCCTTGGTGGCCGTGATGGGGCGCCGCGAGGAGGCTGTGCGCGATTATGCGGCACGCCACGGCATTGGTCGTTTCTATACCGACGCCCAGGCACTGATCAACGACCCTGAGGTGGACGCGGTGTACATCGCTACACCGCCCGACAGCCACCTCGAATACAGCCTGATGGTCGCGGCCGCCGGCAAGCACTGTTGTGTCGAAAAACCCATGGCGCTGAATGCCGAGCAGGGCGCATTGATGCAGCGCACCTTCGAACGTGCCGGGCTGCATTTGTTTGTGTCCTACTATCGCCGCTCGCTGCCGCGCTTCCAGCAAGTGCGCGACTGGTTGCGCGATGGACGCATCGGCCAACTGCGTCACCTGACCTGGTCCCTGTGCAAGCCGCCAGCCATCGAAGACACCAGTGCCGCCAACTGGCGCACCGACCCGGCCATTGCCGGCGGCGGCTACTTTGCCGACCTGGCCAGCCACGGCTTTGATCTGTTCCAGTACCTGGCCGGCGACATTGTCGAGGTTGCCGGGTTTAGCGCGCGACAGGCCGGACAGTATGCGGCGGAAGACGCGGTGACCGCCTGCTGGACTTTCAGCTCCGGCGCGCTGGGCATGGGCTGCTGGAACTTTGTCGCGGACCGCCATGAAGATCGCGTCGAGCTGATCGGCACCCTGGGGCGGATCACGTTTGCGGTGTTCGACGACCAGCCGTTGCGGCTTGAAGGGGCGGTCGCCGAAGTGCTGGAGGTGCCTTGCCACACGCATATCCAGTGGCACCATGTGCTGGGCATGAACGCCCATATTCGCGGCGAAGCCGAGCACCCCTCACTGGCGATCGAGGCATTGAAGACCGACCGGATTCTGGACAAGGTGCTGCAACGCAATCCCTATCATCCTGAGTAGTTTTCCTGGCGTCGGCGTTGCATTCACCACTTTCGCCGGACCCTGGCCTGCACTCACAATGCGGGCTTATTTTTTTCAAGGAACAGACGGATGAAATACAAGGCAGCCTGGCTGGCCGTGGGGTGGGTACTGGCAAGCATGGCGACGCAGGCGGCGCCACGTGAGCAACGGCCGGCGGGGGACTTTGATTTTTATGTGCTGTCGCTGTCGTGGTCGCCAACGTTCTGCCTGGCGCACCCGAACAACGAGCAATGCAGCGGCAAAGGCTACGGGTTTGTATTGCATGGGCTATGGCCGCAATACGCACGGGGTGGCTGGCCGGCGTCGTGCGATACGCAGTCGCGGCTGTCGGCGGATGAGCTGGCCAAAGGCGCGTTGATATTCCCGACGCAGGCACTGCTCAAGCATGAATGGTCCAAACATGGCACCTGCAGCGGCCTGGAAGCCACGCGTTACCTGCAGGCCACCGATGCGGCCTTGGCCACGGTGCAGATCCCACAGCAATTGCAGCCATTCAACGTGCCGGGTCACTTGGAGGCACGGGAGATCGAGGCGCTCTTTCGCGAGAGTAACCCGGCCATGGGCAACCATGGCGTGGCGGTGATCTGCAAGGGCAAGGTGCTGTCCGAAGTGCGCGTGTGCCTGAGCAAGGAACTGCGTTTTGCCGGCTGCCCCAAGAGTGTGAAAACCCAGTGCCGAGACGGTGATATCCGCATTCCGGTTCAGCGCTGATCGAGCGCCTGGAGCGAGTGCAATGCGATGGCCGCCGGGGCCTCGGTTGACGTCGACACCCCGACGCGGCCCGCCAGGTAACGCGCTGGCGGCTGGCCCACGGCCTTGCGGAACATGGTGATAAAACCGCTGGCATTTTCATAGCCCAAGTCCAGGGCGACGCGCTGCACACTTTCGCCCCTGGCCAGTCGTTGCAACGACAGGATCACATGCAACTGCCGACGCCAGCGGCCGAAGCTCAGGCCGGACTCCTCCAGCAACAAGCGCGTCATGCTGCGCTCGCTCATGCCGATGCGCGCCGCCCATTGGCCGAGCGTGGCCTTGTCGCCGGGGTTGGCCAGCAGGCTGTCGGCCAGGCGACGCAGCCTCGGGTCCTGGGGCATCGGCAGGTGCAGGCCTTCGATGGGCGCCTGGGCCAGCTCGTCCAAAAGCGTGTCGATCAAACGCCCCTGCGCACTGTTCACGTCGTACAACTGCGGGAAGCTCACCGCCTTGCTGATCAACTCATGCAACAGGCCGGATACCGACAGGGTGCAGCATTGCGAGGGCAGGGCGCCGGCAGCGTCCGGGTCGATCAGCAGGCAATACACCTCCGCTTCGCCGGCGCCACGCGCGGCGTGGGGCATGCCGCCGGGAATCCACAGCGCACACTGGCGCGGCACAATCCAGATGCCGGCCTCGATTTCGCAATGAATCACCCCACGCAGCGTGTACATCAACTGGCCTTTGCGGTGGGTGTGCTGAACGTGCTCCCAACGCTCGGACGTACTGGTCGCGCTCACGGCCACCACCGCACGCGGGACCAGATCGGCATCCTTGGCTAACGACGGATCATGCAGGTCCAGGCGATGGCGTTTCATGGTGAGCTCGCAGCTTGGCTGAATTGCGAAACATTCTGGCTATTCTGTGCAATGCCGTCCAGCTTCGCCAGCCTTATAGTGAGACTCTCTCTCATTAAGGAACTCTGCCATGCGACTCGACAGTTCAGCATTTCCCGTGGTGAAGATCATTTTTGATGCGCCGAATGAAGGCGGGTCGCAGGACAGCTTCGTGATGTTCGAAGGCCTGCTGGCACGTCAGCAATCTTTTGTGTTGCTGTATGAAAAAGCCTTGGACGAACTGAATCACGCGCATTCCTACGAAGAGCGCGAGCACGCCTCGCACTGGATGAAGACACACCGGCAGGCCCTGCGTGCGTATGTCAAAGGCATGATCCAGGTGGAGCCCTGCGCGGCCAAGCGCCGGGCACTCAAGCCGTTCGCCGCGACGTTTGGCAATGCCTGGGGTTATCCGCTGCTGATGGTGGCGTCCAATGATCAGGCGTGGGCGCTGGCGCGGGATGTGCTGGATGAGCAGGTGTCGGATGTAACGTATTTCTAAGCCATGCACCGCCTCCCGCCAGTGGGACTGCCGAGCGCATTGAAGTATCCTCCGCGCCCCGCTTACCACTGATTCAAAGAACGATGACAGGACAAGACATGCAGGCGCTGTTGGAGTCGATTCTCGACGAAGTTCGTCCACTGATCGGCCTCGGCAACGTCGCCGACTACATTCCCGCGCTGGCCGACGTACCCGCCGATCAACTGGGGATCGCCGTGTACGGCAACGACGGCGCAGCCTACTGCGCCGGGGATGCCGATACCCTGTTCTCGGTGCAGAGTATTTCCAAGGTGTTCAGCCTGGTGCAAGCCATCGACCACGGCGGCGAAACCATCTGGGAGCGCCTCGGCCACGAGCCCTCGGGGCAACCGTTCAACTCCCTGGTGCAGCTGGAATTCGAACGCGGCCGCCCGCGCAACCCCTTTATCAATGCCGGCGCACTGGTGATCTGCGATATCAACCAGTCACGCTTTGCCGTGCCGATTCTGTCGATGCGCGACTTTGTGCGGCGCCTGTCGGGCAACCCGCAGATCCTGGTCAACAGCGTCGTCGCCGAATCGGAAGCGCAACACGGCGCGCGCAACGCGGCCATGGCCTACCTGATGAAATCGTTCGGCAACTTCCATAACGACGTCGACGCGGTGCTCCACAGCTACTTCAACTACTGCGCGTTGCAGATGAGCTGCCTGGACCTGGCCAGGGCGTTCAGTTTCCTGGCCAACGAGGGGGTGAGCGCCCACAGCGGCGAGCAGATCCTGACTGCGCGCCAGACCAAGCAGGTCAACTCGATCATGGCCACCAGCGGGCTGTATGACGAGGCGGGGAACTTCGCCTATCGCGTGGGTTTGCCGGGCAAGAGCGGGGTCGGCGGCGGTATTGTCGCGGTGGTACCGGGGCAGTTCACGGTGTGAGTGTGGTCGCCGGAGTTGAACGCGGCGGGGAATTCGCTGGCGGGGATCAAGGCCTTGGAATTGTTGAGTGAGCGGATTGGGTGGTCGGTGTTTTGAGGCCGCTCCCGTGTGTGCAGGAAGCATCACGAATCCAAATGTGGGAGGGGGCTTGCCCCCGATTACAGTGTGTCAGTCAATACAGCTGTGACTGATCTACCGCTATCGGGGGCAAGCCCCCTCCCACATTTTGGTTCGGTCTGCTATCGCCTATCAGGCAATCGCATCCCAGGCCCGATCGCCGTGCTCGTCTTTGATCCGAGTCGGCAGGCCCATCACGTCCAGCGCTTTCAGGAACGGCTCAGCCGGCAGTTCCTCGACGTTGGCCATGCGCTTCACATCCCACTCACCACGCGCTACCAGTAGCGCAGCGGCGACCGGCGGCACGCCGGCGGTGTAGGAGATGCCCTGGCTGTCGGTCTCGGCGTAGGCTTCTTCATGATCGGCCACGTTGTAGATGAACACCTCGCGCGGCTGGCCGTCCTTGGTGCCTTTGACCAGGTCGCCGATGCAGGTCTTGCCGGTGTAGCCGGGGGCGAGCGAAGACGGGTCGGGCAGCACGGCCTTGACCACTTTCAACGGCACCACTTGCAGGCCTTCGGCGGTGGTGACCGGCTTTTCGGAGAGCAGGCCGAGGCTGTTCAGCACGGTGAACACGTTGATGTAATGCTCGCCGAAGCTCATCCAGAAACGCACGTTGGGCACGTCGAGGTTTTTCGACAGCGAGTGAACTTCATCGTGGCCGGTCAGGTACAGGTTCTGCGAACCGACCACAGGCAGGTCGTCGGTGCGTTTGACTTCGAACATGGTGTTGCTGGTCCACTGGCTGTTCTGCCAGCTCCACACCTGTCCGGTGAATTCGCGGAAGTTGATTTCCGGGTCGAAATTGGTGGCGAAGTATTTGCCATGGGAGCCGGCATTGACGTCGAGAATGTCGATCGAATCAATGCGGTCGAAATGCTGTTGCTGCGCCAGCGCGGCATACGCGTTGACGACACCCGGGTCGAAGCCCACGCCAAGGATGGCGGTGATGTTCTTCTGTTTGCACTCTTCCAGGTGGTTCCATTCGTAGTTGCCGTACCACGGCGGGGTCTCGCAGATCTTGCCCGGCTCTTCGTGGATGGCGGTGTCGAGGTAAGCCACGCCGGTATCGATGCAGGCACGCAGCACCGACATGTTGAGGAAGGCGGAGCCGACGTTGATGACGATCTGCGATTGTGTCTCGCGGATCAGGGCCTTGGTCGCTTCCACGTCCAGGGCGTTCAGCGCGAAGGCTTGGATGTCGGCGGGTACTTTGAGGCTACCCTTGGCCTTGACGCTGTCGATGATGGCCTGGCATTTGGAGATGTTGCGCGACGCAATAGCAATACGACCGAGTTCGTCGTTGTGCTGCGCACACTTGTGGGCCACCACCTTGGCGACACCTCCTGCACCAATGATAAGAACGTTCTTTTTCAATTGCTTTATCTCTCCTTTATCCGCCAGCTTACGAAAGGCTGGACAGGTAGTCGTCGTAACCAAATTCACGAACCACCTCGACTGTACCGTCGAGTTGTTTCACTACGATGGACGGCATTTTCAGGCCGTTGAACCAGTTTTTCTTGACCATGGTGTAGCCCGCGGTGTCGATGAACGACAGCCGATCGCCGATGGCCAACGGACGATCAAATTGATACTCGCCGAAAATGTCCCCGGCCAGGCAGGATTTGCCGCACACCATGTAGGTGTGTTCACCCGTGCTCGGCGCCAGCTTGGCATTGAGGCGGTAGATCAGCAGGTCCAGCAGGTGGGCTTCGATGGAACTGTCGACCACGGCCAGGTGTTTGCCGTTGTACAGCGTGTCGAGCACGGTGACTTCCAGCGAGGCGCTGTTGGTGATCGCCGCTTCGCCGGGTTCCAGGTACACCTGCACGCCGTACTTCTCGGAGAACGCCTTCAAGCGCGCACAGAATGCGTCCACGGCATAGTCTTCACCGGTGAAATGGATGCCGCCGCCGAGGCTGACCCACTCGACCTTGTGCAGCAGCGCGCCGAAGCGTTCTTCGATGGTGCCGAGCATCTTGTCGAACAGGCTGAAGTCGTCGTTTTCGCAGTTGTTGTGGAACATGAAGCCGGAGATCTGCTCGATCACGCCTTCGATCTTCACCGGGTCCCATTCGCCCAGGCGGCTGAACGGACGCGCCGGGTCGGCCAGCAGGTAATCCGAACTGCTCACCTGCGGGTTGACGCGCAGGCCGCGGGTCTTGCCTTCGCTACGTTCGGCAAAACGCTGCAGTTGGCTGATGGAGTTGAAGATGATCTTGTCGCAGTTTTCCAGCATCTCTTCGATTTCATCGTCGGCCCAGGCCACGCTGTAGGCGTGCGCCTCGCCTTGGAATTTCTGGCGACCGAGCTTCAATTCATACAACGACGACGACGTGGTGCCGTCCATGTATTGCTGCATCAGGTCAAACACCGACCAGGTGGCAAAGCACTTGAGCGCCAGCAACGCTTTGGCGCCGGACTGTTCGCGCACGTAAGCAATCTTCTGCATGTTGACCAGAAGTTTCTGTTTATCGATGAGGTAGTACGGCGTTTTGATCATTTTTGAGAGCCTGCGGCGGTGCCTGCCAAAAAAGGACACGCATTGTGCCCGCACTTGGAGCAGATCGAAAGGTTAGCGGGCGGATTTTGCGCGCCGGGTTTCCAAGCATAGCCCCGGAATATGACTCTCCAACGGCATGCCTCGACCCAATGTGGGAGGGGGCTTGCCCCCGATAGCGTTGTGTCAGACGCCCGATAGGCCAGCTGATCCACCGCCATCGGGGGCAAGCCCCCTCCCACATTCGGATCGCGGTGTGTCCAGGGCGCTGACATCAAACCGTCATCTGTCCACCACGTTCCTGCCACATTGCGTCGCTAATGTCCTCGCCAATGAGATCGATCTCAAGCGAGTGACCATGACTGATTTGAAAGACGTTGCACGGCTGGCCGGGGTCTCCCGTGCGACCGCTGCCCGCACCTTTGCCTCTCCCGACCAAGTACGCCCGGCGACCCGCGAACAGGTGTTCGCCGCTGCCCGCGAGCTGGGTTTTCGGCCTAACTTGCTCGGCCGCCAACTGCGCCTGCAAACCACCAACCTGATCGGCGTGGTGGTGCCCAACCTGCTCAACCCGGTCTTCGCCGAGCAATTGCAGGCCATGGAGCGGGCGGCCCGTTTGCGCGGCTATAGCCTGTTGCTGGCAACCACCGACTACAACAGCGAGCGCGAAAGCATTGTGGTGGAAGAGTTGCTGCGCCAGCGCGTCGACGGCCTGGTGCTGACGGTGACGGATGCCGAAAGCAACAGCGTGCTGCACAGCCTGGCCACCGAGCAGACGCCGTTCGTGCTCGCCTACCACCAACCGAGCAACCCCGACTACAGCGCCGTGTCCGTCGACAACCGCGCCGGTATGGCCCTGGCGACGCGCTATTTGCTCGAAGCGGGGCACCGGCGCATCGGCATGGTCGCCGGCCCCGCGTTGCAGTCCGACCGCGCACGTCTGCGTTACGCCGGTTATTGCGATGGGATGAAAGAGCATGGCCTCCAACCCCGCCCGGTGATCGAAATGCCGGCCCACACCCAGGCCGAGTTCGCCGCCATTGCACCGTTTCTCAACGGCCCTGATGCACCGACCGCGCTGGTGTGTTCCAACGACTTCCTGGCGATCAGCCTGATCGCCGAGCTGCGCCGCAACGCCTGGAACGTACCCGAGCAACTGTCAGTGATGGGCTTCGACGGCATCGCCCTCGGCACCCAGATGCACCCGACGCTGTGCAGCGTGGTGCAGCCCATCGCCTTGCTCGCCAGCACCGTGATTGACCAGTTGCTGGCGCAGATCGCCGGCAACGCCCCGATTTCCCATTGCCTGCCTTGCCATATCCGGCCGGGTGAAAGCACTCAACCCCATGAGGAGACCCTTGATGCGCGTATTCAGTAAAACCCTGGCCGCCGTGCTGCTGTGCGGCATGGCCAGCCTGGCCCAGGCCGCCGACACGGCGATTTGCTACAACTGCCCGCCGGACTGGGCCGACTGGGGCACCCAGCTCAAGGCCATCGCCGCCAGCACTGGCGTGCAGGTGCCGCTGGACAACAAGAACTCCGGCCAGTCCCTGGCGCAGTTGGTGGCGGAGAAAGCCGCTCCGGTGGCCGACGTGGTGTATTACGGCGTGACCTTCGGCCTGCAGGCGCAAAAGGCCGAGGTGGTCGATGGCTACAAACCCAAAGGCTGGGAGCAGATTCCTGCCGGCTTGAAAGACCCGACCGGCCACTGGTTCGCGATCCACTCCGGCACCTTGGGCATCATGGTCAACGTCGATGCGCTGGGTGGCTTGCCGGTGCCGCAAAGCTGGGCCGACCTGCTCAAGCCTGAATACAAAGGCATGGTCGGCTACCTCGACCCGTCCAGCGCTTTCGTCGGCTACGTGTCGGCGGTGGCAATCAACCGCGCCCTGGGCGGCGACCTGGACAACTTCGCCCCGGCCATCGACTACTTCCAGAAACTGGCGAAAAACGCTCCCATCGTGCCCAAGCAAACCGCCTATGCGCGGGTGTTGTCCGGTGAGTTGCCGATCCTGGTGGACTACGACTTCAACGCCTACCGCGCACGCTACAAAGACAACGCCAACGTCGCGTTCGTGATTCCCCAGGAAGGCAGCATCAGCGTGCCCTACGTGATGAGCCTGGTGGCCAACGCACCGCACCGCGCCAATGGCGAAAAAGTGCTGGATTTCGTGCTGTCCGATGCCGGCCAGGCGCTGTGGGCGAAGGCTTACCTGCGCCCGATACGCCCGGTGCAGATGCCGACCGAAGTCGCCGCGCAGTTCCTGCCCGACAGCGATTACGCCCGCGCCGGCGTGGTGGACTACCAGAAAATGGCCGCCGTGCAGGAAGCCTTTGCCGCTCGTTACCTGAACGAGGTCAAGTAAGTGGCCGCATCGGCAAGACATACCGCCTGGGCCCTGGCCCCGGCCTTTGCGGTGCTGCTCGCGTTCTGGCTGTTGCCGCTGGCGCACCTGATGGTGCTCGGCGCCGAGAGCCGCGACAGCAACGGCAGCGGTTACTGGCAGGTCCTCAGCAGCGCGCAGTATCTAGGCAGCCTGGCGCAAACCTGTGCGCTTGCGGTGTTCATCACACTCGTGGCGTTACTGATCGGCGGCATCAGCGGTGTATTCCTGGCGCGCCAGCAGTTTTTCGGGCGTTCGGCGCTGGTTGCGTTGCTGACGTTTCCGTTGGCATTCCCGGGTGTCGTGGTGGGCTTTTTGGTGATCCTGTTGGCCGGGCGCCAGGGTCTGCTGGCGTCCCTGGGCCTGCAGTTGGCCGGTGAGCGCTGGATCTTCGCTTACTCGCTGGCCGGGTTGTTTATCGGCTATCTGTACTTCTCGATCCCGCGGGTGATCCTCACGGTGATGGCCGCCTGCGAAAGCCTCGATCGCAGCCTGGAAGAAGCCGCGCACTCGTTGGGCGCAGGGCATTGGCGCGTGGTGTGCGATGTGATCGTGCCGGGCCTGGCGCCGGCGTTGGCGTCCTGCGGGGCGATCTGCTTTGCCACGTCCATGGGCGCCTTCGGTACAGCGTTCACCTTGGGCACGCGGCTGAACGTGACCCCGGTGGCGATCTACAACGTGTTCACCAACTACGCCAACTTTGCCGTCGCCGCGGCGCTTTCCGTGGTGTTGGGCGCGCTGACCTGGGCAGTGTTGCTGCTCACCCGGCGCTGGGTGAAAAACGCGGGGACTGTCCTGTGAAGCGCTCATCGCTGTTCGTGATGCAACTGCTATTTACCCTGCTGGTGTGCGCCTTCATGTTGGTGCCGGTGTTGATGTCGTTGCTGGCCGGGCTCACGCGCAATTTCTTTGTGGGTCTGTCCAGTGGCCTGACCTTCGATTGGTTGATTCAGGTCTGGCAGGCCTATTCGCCGACGGTGTGGTTGTCGCTGCAACTGGCCCTGGCCTGCGCGGTGTGCGTCTGCGTGATCGGCGTGCCGGCGGCCTACGCCCTGGTGTGCATGAACAATCGCTTCAGTCGCGCCTTCGAGGAACTGATGGTGCTGCCGGTGGCGATGCCGGGGCTGGCCAGCGCGTTGGCCTTACTCTTGACCTACGGCCAGTTCGGCGCGTTTCGCAGCAGTTGGCTGTTCATTTTGGTCGGCCATGTGCTGTTCACCTTGCCGTTCCTGGTGCGCCCGGTGATGGCGGTGATGCAACGCCAGCAACTGCCGGTGCTGGAGGAGGCGGCGGCGAGCCTGGGGGCAGGTCCCATCAAGCGCTTTTTCAGCGTGGTGGTGCCCAACTGCCGGGCAGGCATTCTCGCGGGTGTGCTGATGGTGGTCACCTTGTCGCTGGGTGAATTCAACCTGACCTGGATGCTGCATACGCCCATGACCAAGACCCTGCCGGTGGGCCTGGCCGACAGCTACGCCTCGGCGCGCCTGGAAATCGCCAGCGCCTACACCCTTATCTTTTTGCTGATGATCGTGCCGCTGCTGATTGCGTTGCAGGCCATCAGTGCTCGTTTGTCCCGTGGAGAGCGTCGATGACCGCTATCACTATCCGCCTGCAAGGTTGCCGCAAGGCGTTCGCCGACGGCACCGTCGCCGTGCATGACTTGGACCTGACCGTCGAAGGCGGCGAAACCCTGGCCATCCTCGGCCCGTCCGGTTGTGGCAAAACCACGACGTTGCGCTTGATCGCCGGCCTGGAACGCCCGGACGTGGGCCAGGTGCTCTTCGGCGACCAGGACGTCACGCGCCTGCCCATCGAGCGCCGCGATGTGGGCATGGTGTTCCAGAACTATGCGCTGTTTCCCAACCTGGATGTGGCCGGGAATATCGTCTATGGCCTGAAGATTCGCGGCGTGTCGCCAGCGGAGCGCAACAAGCGCTGCGAGGAACTGCTGGAACTGGTCGGTTTGCAACACCACGGCAAGCGCAGCATTCATGAACTGTCGGGTGGGCAACGCCAGCGCGTGGCCTTGGCCCGTGCGTTGGCGCCGCGCCCCAAGGTGCTGTTGCTGGACGAACCCCTGGCCGCCCTCGATGCGCAATTGCGTGAGCGCCTGCGCAGTGAGTTGAACCAACTGTTGCGCGGCCTCGGTATCACCTCGGTGTTTGTCACCCACGACCAGGGCGAAGCCATGGCCCTGGGGGATCGCATCCTGGTGATGGAACACGGCCGCGTCGCGCAACTGGCCAGCCCGCGGGACATCTACCAGAAACCGGCCAACGCCTTCGTCGCAGGCTTTGTCGGCAACCTGAATGCCTTCCAGGTCATTGAGCCGTCGCCCCATGGTTTGAAAGTCTGCGGCGGCGAATTGCCGTGGCATGCAGCGCAGTTGCCCGGCACCGTGTACTGCCGCCCCGAACACTTGCGGGTGATGGAACACGAAGGGCATCTGCACGGCCATCTGCTGGCGCAGTTTTTCCAGGGCGCGCAAAGCCGCCTGCTGGTGGATGTGGGCGGCCCGCAACCGTTGCTGGTCGACAGCAGCGACAACCAGCTGTACGCCGTCGGCGCGCCGATTGCCTTGGCCATCGCGCCGCACATGTTGTTCACCCTGAATGCGTGAGAGTTGCCTTGTGAACCGTCCGTTTCTTGTTGCGCAGATCAGCGATCTGCACCTTAAAGCCGGCCAGCGCCTGACTTACGGCGTGGTCGACACCTTGGGCGCGTTGCGCCGTGCCGTCGACCATCTGAACGCCAGCCACCCGCGTCCCGATATCGTGGTGATCAGCGGCGACCTGGTGGACTTCGGCCGCGCCGATGAATACGCCGTGCTGCACCCTGAACTGGCGCGCCTGCACATGCCTTGCTACCTGGTGCCCGGCAACCATGACACGCGCGGGCCGTTGCTGGATGCGTTCCGCGATCACACCTACTTGCCGAGTTCGGCGGCGGGCCCGTTGGATTGGGTGGTCGACGCCCACCCCCTGCGCCTGATCGGCCTCGATTCCACCATCCCCGGCGGCCATGGCGGCCAACTGCTGGACAGCCAGTTGCAGTGGCTCGACCAACAGTTGGCACTGCGTCCGCAAGTGCCGACCGTGCTGATCCTGCATCACCCGCCGTTTATCAGCGGCATCGGCCATATGGACCGCGAGCACTTTATCAATGCCGCCGCCCTCGAAACCGTCGTGGCGCGCCACCCGCAGGTGGAACGCTTGCTGTGCGGGCATTTGCACCGGTCGATGCAGCGGCGTTTCGGCGGCAGTTTGAGCTGTGTATGCCCTGGCACGTCCCATCAGATCGTGCTGGACCTGCAAGACGCCGCGCCGGCGCATTTCAACCTGGAACCGGCGGGTTACTTGTTGCATCGCTGGGATGCGCAACAGGGGTTGGTCAGCCACAACGGCGTATTCGGGGACTACCCGGGGCCATATCCGTTTTATGACGCTCATGGATTGATTGACTGAGGTTTTACGGAGGTTCACTTCACCCAACCAAGTAACTGATCGTTAGTTAACGCAACGGCCAACTCACGTGTGGCCGTGTGCTTCCTGCTGTCCATTTTTAGCGCCCGGAACTTGGATTCCGCGCCGGAGTTCGTCCTGATGAAAGCTACTTTGAATGTATTAAGCCTATTGACCGGCAGCCTGGGCATCGCCCTGAGCCCCCTGGCGTCGGCCGATTTCTTGAGCGACAGCAAAGCCAACTTGAGCATGCGCAACTTCTACTTCAACAACGACAACCGTGACGGCAGCGCCGCACCGTCGAAGACTGAAGAGTGGGGCCAGGCGTTCATACTCAATTACCAATCGGGCTTCACCGACGGCACCGTCGGCTTTGGTCTGGACGCGGTCGGCATGCTCGGCATGACCCTCGACAGCAGCGCCGGCCGCCATGTGGGCAGCTCGATGATCCCTACCGACGACGGCAAGGCCGTGGACAACTGGGCTCGCGGCGGCGCCACCGCCAAGGCACGCTTCGCCAAGACAGAAGCGCGCTACGGCTACCTGCGGCCGAACCTGCCGATCCTGGTGAGCAACGATGGCCGCCTGTTGCCGCAATCGTTCGAAGGCGGGCAGGTCACCAGCAAAGACATCGACAACCTGACCCTGATCGGCGGTCAGCTTCAACACACCACCGGGCGCGGCTCCAGCGACCGCAGCGGCCTGGCGGCGGCGGGCGGCACCCAGGAAAGCAATAAATTCACCTACGCCGGTGCCGACTACCAACTGACCAAGGACCTGATGGTCCAGTACTACTACGCCAACCTCGAAGACTATTACCAACAACACTTTGCCGGCTTGATTCATGTATTGCCGCTGGGCGACTACGGTTCGTTGAAAACCGACCTGCGTTACTTCAAGACCACCTCCGACGGCAAAAACAGCAGCGCCGCCGGGCGCGCCGAAGGCTACAAGTTCAGCGGCTATACCAAAAACGGCAGCGGTGAAATCGACAACAACACCTGGAGTGCGGCCTTCATCTACTCCCTGGGGTCTCACGCGATTACCGCCGGTTACCAGCAAGTGTCCGATGACAGCAACTTTGCCCAACTCAACCAGGGCGGCCTGGTGAACAAAGGGGAGGGCGGCTCCAGCCTGTATCTCTACACCGACCGGACGGTGCAAACCTTTATCCAGGCCGGCGAACGCACGGCCTTTGCGCAGTACGCCTATGACTTCGCGGCGTTGGGCGTGCCGGGCTTGAAGGCGTCGATGATGTATTTGAAAGGCGACCATATCCTCACCGCCAGCGGGAACAACGCCAGCGAGTGGGAACGGGATATCTCGTTGGATTATGTGGTGCAGAGCGGCACCTTCAAGAACGTCGGGTTCGGCTGGCGCAACGGTATGTCGCGCAGTGAGGTCGCGCGGGACCAGGATCAGAATCGGCTGTTCGTGAGCTATTCGATTCCATTGATGTAACAGCCTGTAGGAGCGAGCTTGCTCGCGAAGAACGCCAACGATCATGCGGGCTATCTGACGGTACGCGGCGCACTTGGGTTTTTCGCGAGCAAGCTCGCTCCTACAAGGGTCAGGTGTTCAGGCGACGTGAGCGCGGTATTAACATGAGTAGATTTTGTGATCATCAGGAATAAAATGAGTTTGTCTCACTATCGTCATCTGCCGACAATGGCTGCCATTACTACCTACAGTGGAGTTGTAAGTCATGGCAGTCGCTCATTCCCTCGGATTTCCGCGCATTGGACGCGATCGTGAACTGAAAAAAGCGCAGGAAGCGTTTTGGAAGGGCGAACTCGACGAAGCCGGCCTGCACGCTGTCGGCCGCGATTTACGCAAGGCGCATTGGGCCTTGCAAAAACAGGCTGGCATCGAGCTGTTGCCCGTCGGTGATTTTGCCTGGTACGACCAGGTACTCACCCATTCGCTGATGTTCGGTGTGATCCCTGAGCGTTTCCGCCCGGCCGATGGCAAAGCCACCTTGCAGACCTTGTTCGGCATGGCGCGTGGCGTCAGTGACAATTGCTGCGGCGGGGCGCACGCCCAGGAAATGACCAAATGGTTCGACACCAATTACCATTACCTGGTGCCTGAGTTCAGCGTCGACCAGCACTTCCACCTCGGCTGGGACCAGCTCTTCGACGAGGTCAAGGAGGCGCTTGACCTGGGGCACACCGTCAAACCCGTGGTGATCGGCCCGCTGACCTACCTGTGGCTGGGCAAGGCCAAGGGCGGTGATTTCGACAAACTCGAGCTGCTCGACCGCCTGCTGCCCCTGTACGGCCAGATCTTCCAGCGCTTGGCTGACCTGGGCGTGGAGTGGGTGCAGATCGACGAGCCGATTCTGGTACTCGACCTGCCGCAAGCCTGGAAAAACGCGTTCGAGCGTGCCTACAACCTGATCCAGCGTGACCCGCTGAAAAAGCTGGTCGCGACTTACTTCGGTGGCCTGGAAGAAAACCTCGGCCTGGCCGCCAACCTGCCGGTGGATGGCCTGCACATCGACCTGGTGCGCGCACCGGAGCAGTACCCGACCATTCTCGACCGCCTGCCGGCCTACAAGGTGTTGTCCCTTGGGGTCGTCAACGGGCGTAACGTCTGGCGTTGCGACCTGGACAATGCCCTGGCCACCTTGCGGCACGCCCATGAAAAATTGGGCGAGCGTCTGTGGGTGGCGCCGTCCTGCTCGTTGTTGCACAGCCCGGTCGACCTGGGCCGTGAAGACCAGCTCGATAACGAGTTGAAAAGCTGGCTGGCGTTCGCCGTCCAGAAGTGCGCCGAAGTGGCCGTGCTGGCCCAGGCCGTCGACCAGCCCGACGCGCCGAACGTGCTCGCCGCCCTCGCCGAAAGCCGCGCCGTACAGGCGGCCCGTGCCGCATCGCCGCGCATTCATAAACCGGCGGTGCAAGCCCGCGTGGCGGCAATCACCGCTCAGGACAGCCAGCGCCAGTCGCCGTTTGCCCAGCGCATCGAGACACAACGCGCCGGTCTCAAGTTGCCGCTGTTTCCGACCACCACCATCGGTTCGTTCCCACAAACCGCGTCGATCCGCCTGGCGCGTCAGTCCTACAAACAAGGCAAGTTGAGCGAAGCCGAATACGTCGAGGCGATGCACAGCGAGATTCGTCACGCCGTTGAGGTGCAGGAAAACCTCGGCCTGGACGTATTGGTGCATGGTGAAGCCGAGCGCAATGACATGGTCGAGTACTTCGCCGAGCAATTGGACGGCTACGCCTTCACCCGCTTCGGCTGGGTGCAGAGCTACGGTTCACGCTGTGTGAAACCGGCGGTGATTTTCGGCGACTTGAGCCGCCCGCAGGCGATGACCGTGGCGTGGATCCGCTACGCCCAAGGCCTCACCCGCAAGGTGATGAAAGGCATGCTGACCGGCCCGGTGACCATGCTGATGTGGTCCTTCCCGCGTGAAGACGTGAGCCGTGAAGTGCAGACGCGTCAACTCGCCCTGGCGATCCGTGACGAAGTGGTCGACCTGGAAGCCGCCGGCATCCAGATCGTGCAGATCGATGAAGCCGCGTTCCGTGAAGGCTTGCCGTTGCGCCAGGCGCAGTGGCAGCACTACCTGGACTGGGCCACCGAAGTGTTCCGCCTGTGCGCCTGCGGCGTGCGTGACGAAACCCAGATCCATACGCACATGTGCTACAGCGAGTTCAACGATGTGATCGAGTCCATCGCGGCGATGGATGCCGACGTGATCACCATCGAGACCTCACGCTCGGACATGGAACTGCTGGACGCGTTCGAAGCCTTCGCCTACCCGAACGACATCGGCCCGGGCGTCTATGACATCCACTCGCCGCGGGTGCCGGACGCCTCGGAAATGGCCAACCTGCTGCGCAAGGCCGCCAAACGCATTCCGGCAGAACGCTTGTGGGTGAACCCCGACTGCGGCTTGAAAACGCGCGGCTGGCCAGAGACGGAAGCGGCCCTGATCCATATGGTCGCGGCGGCCCGGCAACTGCGCGCCGAACTGGCGTAACACGGCCTGACAAGGTGGGAGGGCGCTTGCGCCCTTTCACCGCAGGCGCAGTGACAGGTCACAGGTATTTAAGCCACGCCACATCCCGCCGCCGCGCCTTCAGCCCGGCAAACCAGCGCACCGGCCAATACAGCGCCATCGGCAAGAGCAGCGCGACCAGCCATACCGCGCCGACACTGTCGAAGCCGAAGTAGGCGCCATGGTTGAGGCCCAACAGCGCCACGCACGCGACATAGAGCATCTTCAGCACATACAGGTGCAACAGATAAAAGAACATCGGGGCTGCGCCGAATACCGCGAGCACGCCGATCCAGCGCCGCTGCCCCACGCGTTCAAGCGCCAGCAGCAATAACAGGCCAATGCCCAGCGTCAACGCGAGGAACAGCAGCGACGGCGGATACTTGGTGACATTGAAAAAGCTCATCAACGTCAGCACGCCGCTGTCATACGCGTGCCACGGCTGCTCGCCATAGCCATTGGCCGCCCGCAACAACACGAATCCCAGCAATGCACCGAGCCCCGCCCGCAACAGGTAACGCTGGCGCAGGGCCGGCGCCATGGCCGTGGCAAACCATGGGCCCAGGCCGTAACCCAGCGCGATCACACCGATCCATGGCAACACCGGGTACGTGATGCGCAATCGCAGGTGATCGGACACCTCGATCCAACTACGCTCATGCAGGAGCGCCCACACAGTCTGCAGCGCTGTCCCTGGAGCGAAATGCAGTGGATCCAGCAGGTTATGCCCGGCCATGATCACCAGTGCCAAGCTGATCAGCAGCGGGCGCGGCAACCACAGCAGCGCGGCGAGGGCGATCATGCTCAGGCCAATCGCCCAGATCACCTGCAGGTAGATGACGCTGGGCGGCAGTTGGAAGGTCCAGGCAAAGTTGACCAGGCTGAACTCCAGCACGATCAAGAACAGCCCGCGCTTGAACAGAAAGGCCGACACATCGCCACGGCCCTGGTATTTTTGCCCGTACAACCAGGCGGACAGCCCGGTGAGCAACACAAACACCGGCGCACACAGGTGGGCGAGGGTACGGCTGATAAACAGCGCGGGCTCGGTGCTGTCGAGGCTCATCGGGTCGCTGACCTGACGGTGCAGCAGGAAGGTTTCGCGCACGTGGTCCAGCAGCATGAACAGGATCACCAGGCCGCGCAGGGCGTCGATGGAAAGCAGGCGTTGGCGCAGGGGAGCAGCGTCGGTCATGGGCGTGGATCACAAGGGCAGGATGGAAAACGAATGTTATCCTATAACGTATGCGCGCGCCGCTGCGCGAAGTCATCGAGAGCGAACAGGTTCGCGTCTGGCATCGGGAGAGGCTGATCATGAGCAAACCACACAACGACACCCCGCACGCCGTCGTCGATTTCTGGACGCAGGCCGGTCCCAAGCGTTGGTTCGCCAAGGACGCCGCGTTCGACGCGGCGTTTCGCGACACCTTCCACACCACCCATTTGCAAGCGGCGCGGCGTGAGCTGGAGGGCTGGCTGGACTCGGCGCAAGGTGCGCTGGCCTTGCTGATCCTGCTCGATCAGTACCCGCGCAACGCGTTTCGCGGTACAGCGCATATGTTTGCCACGGACCCGTTGGCGCGCTTGTATGCGCGGCGCATGGTGGATGCCGGGCTGGATCAATTGGTCGAACCGGCATTGCGTGCGTTTTGCTATCTGCCGTTTGAGCATTCCGAAGACGCGCAAGACCAGCAACGCTCCCTGCTCCTCAACCAGCAGTTGGATGCCAACACTTACCGTTGGGCCAAGGAACACGCGCGGATCATCGAACGGTTCGGGCGCTTTCCCCACCGCAATGAGGTGCTGGCCAGGACGACCACGGAGGCGGAACGGGCGTTTCTGGAGCAGGGCGGGTTTGCCGGTTGAGGCGCTATTCCGCCGGGGAATGCCCCCATAAAAACTGCGCATTGTCTTTATCGCCGCCGATCTCGTAGCGTGGGGTTTCACTCAAGGAGATCCACCATGAACCAAGCTGCGCTGCGCCTCTACGTTGATTCGCTGTTCACCAGCCCCTACGCGATGTCGGTGTTCGTCACCCTGCGCGAAAAAGGCCTGGCGTTCGACACCGTGCCCCTCGACCTCGACGCCGCGCAACACCAGACGGCGGGCTTTGCCCAACTGTCCATGACCCAACGCGTGCCGACGCTGGTGGACGGTGATTTCTCCCTGTCGGAGTCCTCGGCGATCAGCGAATACCTCGACGCGGCCTACCCCGGAACGGCGGTGTACCCGGCCGATCCGAAGCAGCGGGCGCGGGCGCGGCAGGTCCAGGCGTGGTTGCGCAGCGATTTGCTGCCGATTCGCCAGGAGCGTTCGACGTTGGTGGTGTTCTATGGGCAGAAGATGCCGCCGTTGTCGCCATTGGCCGAAGCTGCCGCCCATCGCTTGATCGGTGCGGCGCAGGTGCTGTTGGCGGGGAATCCGGCGTACTTGTTCGGGGAGTGGTCAATTGCCGATGTGGACCTGGCGGTGATGCTCAACCGCCTGATCCTCAACGGCGACCCTGTGCCGGCCGACTTGGTGAGCTATGCGCAGCGCCAATGGCAGCGGCCATCGGTGCAGGAATGGGTCAATCTGCCAAGGCCCGCGCTTTAGGCCATTCCTGCGCGACGCGTCGGTCCAGCTCTTCCCAGTCCGCCATGCCCAGCACGCGGGTGGTGTTCAAACCGCGCAGGTAACCGAGCAATTGCTGGGCGATGGCGTAGGCCTGGTCCGGGTCGGCGGCCTCGTCCAGCAGCACATCTTCATAGACAACCAGGTAATCGGCGACCCGATCGCGAAAATCCGGCAATACGGCTTCGCGGATGCGGTCGAAGGTTTTCTGGTGGGGTTTCATAGCGTGGTCCTTATAGATTTTATGTAAGCACTATTGATTCAGATAATAGTCAGCATCAGAGATTGCAAGTTCTGTTTTTTCCACAAAGGCGGAAAATCTCCCCATCAAGACGCAGTTCAAGGAAATCGCGCGATGAGGACGTTTATTCAACTGGCTTTAATGACCCTGATGATGAGCACTGTGGTCATGATCAACCCGGTAATCGCCGATGAACTGCGTGCAGGCCATTTGCTGTCACTCGGCGCTAGCGTAGACTCGCTGCGGCACGAGCAGTCAGTGGGGGTGCTGTACAGCGAAAACACGGTCGACAACCTCAGCTACCTTGAACGCTACCACGCCACAGCCTTGAATGGCGCCAGAGATGCCCTTGATGGGCGCATCCGGGCGGCGTTCGTCAACAGTTCCGACCCGGAGTTGGCGATTGACTGGTTGATGAATTCGTTGCAAGGCACGTTTTTGTCGGTGACCGTTTACGACACGCTGGATGCGCTCGTGCAGGCTCACCCCGATGTGGTGGTGATGCTCGACACCCATAACCAACTGTTGACCCCGCGTAACGACCTGGTCGAAGCGCATTTTATCGCGCGCTTCTATGACGCGGACCTGCAGTACATCGCCAAGGCCGAAGGCTCGGTGCATAAGCAAGTGCCGTCGGTGTGGACGCATGACAAGGCGGCCCCGGAGATTGCCGCGCAGATCGAGCAGCAGCGCGATGTACAGCTCGATGCCTTGAAACAATTTGATGCGTCGCTCAAGGCATTAGTCCGAGCGGGTTGATGTGAACTTTTCCTTTTATATATTCAGGATTTCTATGCGCTCTTTTTTTGCCCCGGCCCTGGCTGTCGCTTCTTTGTTACTGGCCGGTTGTGTTTCCGCTCCGAATGCTCCGACATTGACCCTGCATACCGCCAAGACCCCCGAAGGTTATATGCAATGCGTGTTGCCCAAGCTTGAAAAACACAACCTCACCTCGACCGTGACGCAGAATTCGCGCCACGCCAAGGTGGTGTTGACCAGCAAGGTTGCCGCCGATGATGTACTGGAGGCCTACAAGAGCCAGGACGGCACCAAGGTGTTCCTGTATGAGCGCAAGCCGCTCGCGTCGACCATCACGCCGTCGCGCCTGGAATTGACGGCGCAAGAGTGCAAGTAACCGCAGGCCACCCCTAACTCGGTGGGCGCGAGGGTTGGCTCAAGGGGTTGCTTCGTGGCTGAAGCTGTCGACAACCTTGACCAGCCCTTGAGCCGCCAACGCCACTAATTCAGCGCCTTTCTCCACGGTCGCCAGGGCCGGGTCCGAGCCCATGCGCCCGTCGGGGAAGCGCGCACGGAAGTCCAACGCTTCACGGATCGGTCCGGTGTTGGCGATCTGCGGCGAATAATCGGCAGACTTGATCGACTCCGGATAAGCCCACTGCGTCACGGCAATTTCCGACGGCGTGGCATGGCTGCCGTGGCCGACCGGGAACTGCCGGTGAGCCAACTCGTTGACGCCTTCCAGATCCCACCAGTTCACCAGCTTCAGCGCAAACCCGGCCGGTTGGCGGGCGAAGCTGGCGGCGGCATACAGCTCGGAAAACGCCGCTTCGATCGTGGCGATGTTGCCGCCATGGCCATTGAGAAACAGGATCTTCTCGAAACCATGCCCGGCCAGCGAACGCACCCAGTCGCCAATCGCGGCAATAAAGGTGGAAGGGCGCAGCGAAATGGTGCCGGGAAAGCCCAGGTGGTGCTGGGCCATGCCGATATTGAAGGTCGGGCCGATCAGGATGTCTGCGTGTAGCTGCGCTTGGTGGGCGATGATTTCCGGGCACATCCAGTCGGTGCCCAGCAGGCCAGTGGGGCCGTGTTGCTCATTCGAGCCGATCGGGATCACCACCGTGCGGCTGCGCTCCAGAAACTGCCCGATCTCGATCCAGGTGGACTTATGTAGAAGCATGCGACGCTCTCTTTATCGGTGGGGACAGGCTAACCGCCACGGATTGTACGACTACTCGCCACCTGTTGGGGTTTGCAGTTGAGGTAGGTCGAAGACTTCAACCAGCGCTGGTCCGGGTACCACGAGAACATGAACTGCCCATCCTTGAGTTTGTCCACCACCTGGCGCGCCACCTGCGGACGCACCGCCGGGCAGCCCTGGCTGCGGCCGATGCGGCCTTCGCGCTTGCTCCACAACGGGTTGACGTAGTCGGCGGCGTGAATCACCAGGGCACGGTCGCGCGCCTGATCATTGAAGCCTGGCTCCAGGCCGTCCATGCGCAACGAATAGCCATGGGTGCCCAGGTAACTTTCCTGGGTACGGAACAGGCCCAGGCTGGACTGGTGGCTGCCTTCACGATTGGAGAACTGGGTGGCGAAGTTTTCCCCGGACTTCGCGCCGTGGGCCACCAGGTCGCGCAGCACCAGGGTCTTTTTGCGCAAATCGAAAATCCATAGCCGACGAGCGGTCGAAGGCTGGGAATAGTCAATCACGGCCAGGCGCTCGGAACGCTCTTCACCATTATTGACCGCGCACTGCACCGCGTTCAGCGCGCTTTTGAGTACAGTGGGATTGAGTTCTGGAGCCGAGCGCGCCAGGCTGCTATACAAGGAAACAGGGTTGCCGTCGGCGGCGAGCACAACGGTGCTCAGCGTAGCCACGGTCAAGGTCATCAGGCCGAGGCGGCACATAAAAGTCAGCATCTACAGTACATCCCCCACTGTGGATTGGAGCAAAGCTATTGTTCAAAAAACACGCATGTTACTTGAGCATTTGCTTGCTCGTTGCACCGCTGGTCGCTACAGCCGACGAAGTACCGATGGGCACGTTACCGGTGATTCCAGCCAGCCCGGTCCAACAGGCCCTCGCGCAGTTGCCCAGCGTGTGCCCCAGCCTTGCGTCGCGCATCGACGCGGCGACATTGGCGCGTCTGCAGGCGTTCTATCGGCAGCAGGGCGATGTGCCGCTGTGGGTCGCCGAACGCCGCCAGGCACTGCAAGCGCAGTTGCTGATGCTGGCCGACGACGGCCTGGACCCCACCCACTATAGCCTGCCCCCGGCGAACGCCACGGACAACGTGCTGTGCAGCGATATCGGCAGCAGCGAACAGTACCTGCAAGCCCTGCAGGATTTGCATTACGGACGCCTGCAGCAATCGCGCTTCGAACCGCTGTGGCATTTCCAGCCGCCCACCCGCGACCTGGATACCGAGGTGTTGGCCTTCGCCGCCACCGGGCTGCACGACATGGCGCAAGCCTTCGACCAGGCCCGGCCCAGCACGGATTTATACCGCAGCCTGCGCAACGTCTATTCCACGCTGCGTAAGCAGCCATTACCGCATTGGGACGCGGTCGCCGGCGGGCCGCTGTTGCGCCCCGGCATGGAAGACCCGCGCGTGCCGGAACTGGCGCGGCGCCTCTACCGCGGCGGTTACCTCGCCAGCGAACCCAAGGACAACGGCAAGCAGTACCGCGACGAACTGGTCAAGGCGGTCAAGGCCTTCCAGGTCGGTCACTCATTGCAATCCGACGGCGTGATCGGCGCCGGCACCGTGGCCGAACTCAACATCAGCCCGGCGGTGCGCCGCGAGCAGTTGCGCATCAACCTGGAGCGCTTCCGCTGGCTGAGCCAGGACCTGGAGCCCGAAGGCGTGGTGGTCAACGTCGCCGCCGCGCAATTGAGTGTCTATCAGAGTGGCATCCCTGTGTGGCAAACCCGCTTGCAGGTCGGCCGCGCCGAACGCCAGACACCGCTGCTCAAATCACGCATCAACCGGTTGACCCTCAACCCGACCTGGACCGTGCCGCCCACCATCATGCGCGAGGACAAACTCCCGGCCATCCGCCTCAACCCCGAATACCTGCGCCAGCAGAACCTGCAAGTGCTCGACCCCGAAGGCCGCCCGCTGGCCCCCGAACACATTGACTGGGCCCGCCCCGGCAACATCCTGCTGCGCCAGGGAGCCGGCCCGCGCAACCCGCTGGGCAAGATCGTGCTGCGTTTCCCCAACCCGTACTCGGTGTACCTGCACGACACGCCCAGCCAACCGCTGTTCACCAAAGGCCCGCGTGCGTTCAGCTCGGGTTGTGTGCGGGTCGAACAACCGTTGTTGCTGCGCGACCTGCTGGTGAGCCCGGCGGAGCGCGTTCGCACCGATGAATTGCTGGCCACCGGCGTGACCCATGAATTCCGCCTGGCGACGCCGGTGCCGGTGTTGCTCGGGTACTGGACCGTGGAAGTGGATCGCCAGGGTGAGTTGGTGTATGCGCCCGATATCTACGGGCGCGACCCCGTGTTGATGAAAGCCATGGGGAGCGTGCTCTGATTTGTCACCGCCCACAGCACACGCCATGACGCTGCCTTTCGTGAAGATGCACGCCCACGGCGACGACTTCCTCATCATCGATCGCCGTGGTCTGGATGATCCGATCAGCGCGCAGGTCGCTCGCCGTCTCGGCAATCGTCACACCGGCATCGGCTTCAATCAGTTGGCGGTGGTGCTCGATTGCGCAGACGCTGCCGCACGGGTCAGATTCTGGAACCCCAATGGCACGCCCCTGCAAACCTGCGGCAGCGCTACGCGCGGTGTGGCCGAGCGGCTGATGCATGAAGCCGGCACCGATTCCATCGTGCTGCGTACCGACCGCGGTTTGCTGACCTGTGTGCGTGAGTCGGGGCAGCGGGTGTCGGTGAATATGGGCGCGCCATCGCTGGGCTGGGCCGCGGTGCCACTGGCCGAGTCGATGGACACACTGTACTTGCCCCTCGAAGGCGACCCGGCGGCGTGCAGCATGGGCAACCCCCATTGCACCTTCTTTGTCGCAGACCTCGGCGCTGTCGACGTGGCAACCCTGGGCCCGGCCCTGGAAACCCACGTGCTGTTCCCCGCCAGGACCAATGTGCATTTTGTCCAGGTCATCGATCGCGGGCATATTCGCCTGCGGATCTGGGAGCGCGGCGGCGGCGTGCCGCTCGGGTCCGGCTCGTGCTGCTGCGGCGCGGTGGTGAATGGGATTCGCCGCGGCTTGCTCGACGACCGCGTCGAGGTGCAATGCGACGGCGGCACAGTCACCGTGCAGTGGGACGGGCAGGGCGGCGTGGTGTTGACCGGGAGCGTGGAGCCGATCATGCAGGGCATCGTCTATGTGCCCATAGGGTAAATTGAGTTCCGGCAGCGGTTCATCCGGTGCCGGCGGTTGAGCGTCGGCGGAGCGGGTAAAGCCGGTTCACCCCAGCACAATGTAGTCGTTCTGCTGGAGCACCGGCCGGTGCGGGGCTTGGACGAGGTGAAGGTAACGGCCGTCGACCAGATCGATGGGCAGGCAGTCGTCGATGTCCAGCACGCCGTCGGTGTGGGCCTGTGACCAGTGACGCAGCAGCTGTTGCTTGCCTTTGCCCGTCGCTTCCTTTTTGTCGCGGGCAACCACCAGCAGGTAGTGATGCGCCTCGCCAAAGCGGTTGGTCTCATAGCCGCCCAGGTTGATGAAGTACAGGTGCGGCGCGCCGGCCTGGGGCGCCAGGTGGCTGAGTTCGACTTTCCAACCGTCGACGCCATCGACCGCCATCCACGAATCGATATGCACGCCCTTGGGGCTGCCAAACCAGGCATCGCGTAACTGTGGGTAGGTGGCTTCCAGCGTATCCGCCACGGCGAATACCACGTCATGGACTTCGATCCTGGCCCGTGGGTGCTTGCCCCCGAGCATCACGACAAACAGCATTGCAGGCCCTTCCGGCGATTTGGCAAAAGGCAACCATACTTCGATTGAACCCGTTTGTCCGGTGAATGCCACACTGTTAACCCGCGAACGCATCAGGAGATTGTCATGCGAACCATCGATCTGGCCGGTGTTCCGGTCCCTGTCATCGGCCAGGGTACCTGGCGCATGGGCGAAGACCCGGACCGGCGCCGCGCCGAAGTCGCGGCGTTGCAGTGCGGTATCGACGAGGGCATGACCTTGATCGACACCGCCGAAATGTACGGCGAAGGCGGCGCCGAAAGCGTGGTCGGCGAGGCCATTCGCGGCAAGCGCGAGCAGGTGTTCCTGGTGAGCAAGGTCTACCCCCGCAACGCCAGCCGCCGGGGCGTACCGCGCGCGTGCGATGCCAGCCTCCAGCGCCTGGGCACCGATTACATTGACCTGTACCTGCTGCACTGGCGCGGTCAGTACCCGCTGGCAGAAACCGTCGAGGCATTCGAGCGCTTGCGCGAAGCCGGCAAGATCGGCCGCTGGGGTGTTTCCAACTTCGATGTGGCCGACCTGCAGGAACTTGCGTCACCGGCCTGCGCCACCAACCAGGTGCTCTACAACATCCAGGAGCGCGGCATCGAATTCGACCTGCTGCCGTGGTGGCAACAACATCACTTGCCGTTGATGGCTTACTGTCCGATCGCGCAAGGCGGCGAATTACTGTCCAGCCCGACCCTCAAGCAGATCGCCCATCGGCATCAGGCGACGCCCGCGCAGGTCGCGCTGGCCTGGGTAGTGCGTCAGGACGGGATGATCGCCATCCCCAAGGCCGTCACGCAAGAGCATGTGCGGCTTAACGCTGCGGCCGCTCAACTGGTGCTGGACGAACACGACCTCGACGCCATCGACCGGGTGTTCGGAGCGCCCAAGCGCAAGCATCCGTTGGCGATGGTGTGAGGCGATAAAACCAGCATGGGGCGTGCCGCGTCAGCCGCTCACGCCATGCAACTCGCAGTATTCGTCCCAGCTCATCCCCGCCATCTGCGCCACTTCCTTATGCACTTCGAGGCGTTGCGCTTCGAATGCCTGGGCGGATTCGGCCGTCAGCTTGAGGGTCAGCTCCCAGGCAAACAGCCCCAGGCGCTCGGCTTCGGCTTCGAACGCCTCATGCAGGCGTTCGGCGCGGTATTGCGCAAGGGTTTCGCCTTTGGCCTGGGCGGCCAGCGGGTTCAGAGTGTCCAGTTGGGTGAGGACATCCGGGTGTGCCTGCAGAAATCGGTCCAGCGCGAGTTGATGGGTATCGCCGGGTTGGGACACAGGTGGGTTCCTCGAAAAAAGTCAGGCATCTGCGCCGGTGTCTTGGCAAGCCTGTCTACGCCGGGCGCGTTTGCGCATGCGGCGGTGTATCCGGGTGCGTATGGGGTCGAGGACGAAAAGTAACAGGTACGCGGTCAGCACCAGCGTCAGGTCGATCCAGGTTTCGCTGATCGGCCCTAAAAACAGCTCCATAACCGCCTTGGCCAGGTAGAGCAAAGCAACCCCACATAACCACAGCAGTGCGTTAAACATCAGTGGGTGCATAGTATTAGACCGTTTGTGTTGCATCTCAAGCCAAGCTCCTTGCTGCTGGCGATTTCAGCGTGTTCCCCTTGCTGCGCGATCCGGGAACCCTGAAAAAGTCGCAGATATCACATCTTGAAACAGGTTTAGGGACTGGTTCTTATCAGAAAGTTCCATCGCTAAAGCGCAAGCGCGCACATGAGCGTGCTGAGGGACCTGAAAAATCAACTGGGCGACCGCAACGGCTTTTCGCGCCGCGCCTAGTCATGTGTGGCGTTGGCCGGTGTGTTCCCGGCCCTGTCTTCGAGGGGCTGCGCGCCGGCCGTGAGGGCGCGCTGTGTGTTATTCGGCGTCAGCGGCGTGCGCCTCGACGCCGACCCGAGCACCCACGGCGATCACGGTGGTCGTGGTGCTGTACCAGGTTGCGTGCGCGGCGGGTCTAGGCTTGGGCCGATCGGTATTCGCGCTGGGTCTGTTCGATCTCTTCGACCAAGCCCTCGATCCTCGCCAGGCGCGCACGGTTGTCGTGGTCCCACGGATGAAAGCCCGGCTTGAAGTAGTGCAGCCACGGCCGCAGCATCCGCGGGAACACGCCCTTGGGTCCATACAAAAACTTGAGCATGCGCCAGAACCCTTGCACATGCCCGCCGGCCTTGCGGTCGGCAATCAGCAGGCGCAGGTGGAAGTCGAACACCACCAGCCAGAAGAGCAACGTCGTGGTCAGCATGCTCCCGGTGCGCAGCAGGTAGCGCAGGGGGCCCGGCTTGATCACGCGGTTCCACACGTCAAACGCCACCGCCTTGTGCTCGGTTTCTTCGAGGGCATGCCAGTACCACATCTGCTGGTAGCCCTTGAGTGAATCGCCGAAGCGCGAAGGGTCGCTCAGGAGGATTTCCGCGAGCATCGCGGTGTAATGCTCCAGGGCGATGGTCACCGCCAGGTTGAACGCCGGCGGCAGGTGTTTTTTCTGCAGGTCGAGGAAGAATTTCAGGCGCCGGTCCAGGCGATGTGCCGGCAGGCCTGCGGCTTGCAGCAAGTCGTTATAGGCGAGGTGTTCGCGGCTGTGCATGGCCTCCTGGCCGATAAAACCCTGGATCTCCTGTTTCAGCGCCGGGTCATCGATGCATTGGCGGTAGTGGCGCACGCTGTCCATGAAAAACAGCTCGCCCTGGGGAAACAGCAACGACAACGCATTGAAAAAATGCGTGATGAACGGACCTTGTTCGTGCCAGTCCTTGATGCGTTCGGCCGGCAAGGCAAAGCGGATATCGCGACGGATTGGTAGCATGGGGCTTGCTCCTGTTCAGAGACGGCTCTCGTCATTGCTGTCAAACAGCGGCGTTGGGCGTTTGGGGGCCATGCGCTTGCTGGCGAACACCACCAGCGCTTGATAGGCCGCCGGCAGGCAGCGGGTGAGCAGGTCGAGAACATACGCATCGCGGCCGATGAGCACGCGGCGTTTGTTTTTGCGCACGCCCTGCAGGATCACTTTGGCGGCCTGGTCGGCGTCGGTGATGAACAGCTTTTCGAAATCTGCGCGGGCCTGCTGTTCGCTGTGGATCAAAAAGCCGGTCATGTTGGCGTCGATGCGGCTGCTACGGCAGATATCGGTGCGGATGCCGCCGGGGTGGACACAACTGGCCGAGACGCCGCAACGTTGCAGGTCCAACTCCTGGCGCAGGGCTTCGGTAAAGCCGCGCACCGCGAATTTGCTGGCGTTGTAGCCGCTCATGCCGGGCTGGGCAAACAGCCCGAACACGCTGGACGTGTTGACCACATGGCCGTCGCCGCTGGCCTTGAGATACGGCAGGAAGGCCTTGGTCCCGTACACCACGCCCCAGAAGTTGATGCCGATGATCCATTCCAGATCGCTGTAGTCCACGCCTTCGACGGTGCTCGACAGCGCCACTCCGGCGTTGTTGAAGATCAGGTTGACCTGGCCGTGCTCGGCAGCGCAGCGCGCCGCCCAGTCTTGCATGGCGTGCCGGTCGGACACATCCAGCACCTGGGTGGTCACCCGCACTGGCGCCAGGGTGGCGGTTTGAATCAACGCCACGGTCTGTTCCAGGCCTTGGCTGTTCTTGTCCGCCAGCGCCAGGTGGCAACCTTCGCGTGCCAGGGCCAGGGCCAATGCGCGGCCCATGCCGGATGCCGCGCCGGTGATCGCCGCCACGCGGCCATTGAATGACTTCATGACAGGCTCCCTTCTGCGGTGGAATGTGGCGCAGCCATTGCGCGGGGCGCCGCGTCAATCGGTGCCATGCTGGCGACATAATCCTTGAGCGCAAAATGCCGGGTGATCTGCTTGAAGCGCCAGGTCGAGCCGGGCCACAGGGTGGTGTTCTTGCCAGTGCGAGGGTCGAGGTACCAGCTCCGGCAGCCGCCGGTGTTCCAGATGGTGCGCGTGAGTTTGTCCTGCAATTGGTGGTTGTAGGCTTGTTCCACCGCGGGTTTGACCTCCACCGTGGCAATGCGGTGGCGCTGCATTTGTTGCAGCGCATCGAGGATGTAAGCGACCTGGGCTTCGATCATCAGGATCATCGAGTTATGCCCCAAGCCGGTGTTGGGGCCGATGATCAGGAACAGGTTCGGGTAGCCCGGCACCGTGCTGCCTTTGTAGGCATGGGCGCCATCGTGCCAGGCGTCCATCAGGTCGACGCCGTGACGCCCGATGATGCAGTCGCGGGGCAGCGGGTCGGTGGCCTGGAACCCGGTGCCGAAGATCAGGCAATCGGCCGGGTGCTTGACGCCGTCGGCGGTGATCACGCCATCGGCTTCGATGCGCAGCACGCTGTCGGTCACCACCTGCACATTGCTGCGCGACAACGCTGGGTAATAGTCGTTGGAGATCAGCACGCGCTTGCAGCCGAGGATGTAGTCCGGCGTCAGCGCCTTGCGCAGGGCAGGGCGGGTGACGTGTTTGTGCAAGTGGCGCAGGGCGACTTTCTGCACCATCTTCATCAGCCGTGGGTGCCGGGCAAAGCCCACCACGCGGCCTTCCAGCGCCCAATACAAGGCGCCGCGCACCAGCCGTTGGGTGAAGGGCAGGTGCTTGAATGCCCAGCGCTCAACGCGGGAAATCGCTCGGTCGGGCTTGGGCATGATCCATGGCGGGGTGCGCTGGAACAGGTCCAAATGAGCGACCTGCGGCGCGATCTGCGGCACGAACTGAATGGCACTGGCGCCGGTGCCGATCACCGCCACGCGCTTGCCCTTCAGGGTATAGGCGTGGTCCCACTGCTGGGAGTGAAAGCGCTGGCCCTTGAAGCTGTCCAGCCCCGGGATATCCGGCAGCGCCGGGCGCGACAAGCCGCCCATGCCCGACACCAGCACCCGCGCGCTGACCTGGCGCCCGTTGCTGAAGCTCAGTTGCCAGCGTTGTTGCTGCTCATCAAACACCGCACGTTGCAGGCCCATGCCGAAGCGCAGATACGGCGCCAGCGCGAAACGTCGGGCGCATTGCTCCAGGTAGGCGCGGATCTCCGCTTGCGCGGCGAATTGGCGGGTCCAGTGCGGGTTGGGCGCAAACGAAAACGAATAGACGTGGGACTGCACATCGCAGGCGCAGCCAGGGTAGTGGTTGTCGCGCCAGGTGCCGCCGAGTGTCTCGGCCTGTTCGGCGATAAAGAAGTCGCTAAAGCCGGCTTCCTTGAGCTTGATCGCCATGCACAGGCCGGCGAAGCCTGAGCCGATGATGGCGATGTCGATGGAGTCACTGTGGGCATTCATAGGCGGGCCTGCGTGGGCATCGGATGTGCTCCTGTTTTTGTTTTGTCTTTTTAGATAGAACACCATTGCAAAGGAAAATTGAATTACTTATTTTAAAAAAGATTTTAAATAATCTACCTGAAAATATCGCCTAGGCTAGTCCCTGGCTCCTCATGTGCGACGGTATGCACGAAGTTTAGGTCCAGGGTGTGGGCGATGGCTGAGGCCTTGATCAATTCCGGTCGGGCGGTCGGCAGCAGGGAAGCAGAGGACCGAGCTATGGCTGTCGAATGGGTTATTGCTGCGGGTGTGCTGGTCGGTGCGAGCGTGGTGGCTTGGGGCTTCAGTGCCTGGATGACACGGCGCATCGAAGCGGCCGTTCCAAGTAACGGGCGCTTTGTGGACGTCGATGGCGAGCGCTTTCATTATCTCGACGAGGGCAAGGGCCCACCGCTGGTGATGATTCACGGGCTGATGGGCAGCAGTCGCAACCTGACCTACGCCTTGTCGGGGCAGTTGCGCGAGCATTTCCGGGTCATCACGCTCGACCGGCCTGGCTCGGGCTATTCGACCCGGCATCCGGGCACGGCGGCGGACCTGCCGGCCCAGGCCCGGCAAATCGCGGCTTTTATCCAGGCGCTGGGCCTGGATCGACCGCTGGTGCTGGGGCATTCCCTCGGCGGCGCGGTGGCCCTGGCGCTGGCCCTCGACCATCCCCACGCGGTCTCCGGGTTGATCCTGGTGGCACCGCTGACCCATCCCCAGCGCCTGTTGCCGCTGGTGTTCCTGTCATTGGCGGTGCGTCCGGCGTGGCTGCGTCGCTGGCTGTCGCACACGCTGACGATGCCGATCGGCCTGCTGACCAAAGGCTCGGTGGTCAAGGGCGTATTTGCCCCCGACCCCGCGCCAGCGGACTTCGCCACACGCGGCGGCGGGCTGCTCGGCATGCGCCCGGCCAACTTCTATGCGGCCTCCACCGAGATCAACCAGGTCAACGATCACCTGCCGGGCATGGTCAAGCGCTACCCGCAACTGACCCTGCCCATCGGCCTGATCTACGGCGCAAAGGACAAGGTGCTGGACTTTCAAAAGCACGGCCAGGCCCTCGCGAGCCGGGTGCCCGGCCTCAAGCTGCAACTGGTGGAGGGGCGCGGCCATATGTTGCCGATCACCGCGACGGAGCGTGTTGTGGCGGTGGTGGAACAGGTGGCCAAACGGGCCCGATCACCGCAAAACACCACCGTCCTGCATCCACCGTTGGCCCTGGCGAACAAATAATCGGGCCATCCGAGTCGCGGCACAACGGCGTCAATGCGCGCTCTAGACACCTGACCAGCCAGCTGAAAAAGAGACTGCTCGGTCACGCAAAAAAGGGCTCGATAAACTAGTTGACGACCTAACGATTCCGCGTTATTTATTTAAAAAAATATTTCAATGTTTGTTTTGAAATGATTTTTGAAATGCCTAAGAGCGAATAACAATGAAAAAAACGTCTTTTATCGCATGGTTGATTTCCCGGAGCCTTCCGCGCTCCTCGAACCTGTTTTGCACCTGCCTCGTCCGGAGGTTGCCATGAATCAGACCCTGGCCACCCCGCAGGTCTGGGCCGACGGCAAACGCCACCTGTGGTGGCTCGGCATCCTGCCCCTGGCAACGCCTTTACTCTCCGGCACACTGGCAATCACCAGCGGCGTGCAACAACTGTGGTGGGTTGGCGTATTGGTGATCTTCGGCCTCATCCCGCTGATCGATGGCCTGTTGGGCGAAGACGTGAGTAACCCGCCCGAGTCCGCCGTCAACCACCTCGAATCGCAACGCTACTACCGCTGGATCATCTACACCGGCGTGCTGTTCGTCATCGCTTCGGTGGTGATCACCGGTTGGCTGGCGGCCGGTGGTATCGACTGGATCATCAACGGCGGTTTGCTCCAGGCCACCGCCGCGCTGGAACCTTCGAGCTGGCTGGCGAAAACGGCCGCCTATCTCACCTCGCGCACCCAACTGCACGGCCAGGTCAGTGCGTTCACGTACCTGGGCATGGCCATGTCCACGGGCGCGGCGACTGGCATCGCGATCAACACCGCCCACGAGCTGGGGCACAAACCCAAGCCGCTGGAAGTGTTCCTGGCCAAAGTCACTTTGGCGCCGACGTTCTACGGGCACTTCTATACCGAACACAACCGGGGCCATCACGTCCGTGTCGCCACCCCGGAAGATCCGGCCAGCTCGCGGCTAGGGGAAAGTTTCTGGGCTTTCCTGCCGCGCTCGGTGTGGTTCAGCGCACGCTCGGCGTGGAACCTGGAGCGCGAACGCCTGCGCAAACTCGGCCTGCCGGCCTGGCACTGGAAAAACGCCGTGCTCAGCGCCTGGCTGTACAGCGTGGTGTTGTGGGGCGCGATGATTGCCTGGTTGGGGGCGGCGGTGATTCCGTTCCTGATCATCCAGGGCATCTACGGCTTCTCGCTGCTGGAAGTGGTGAACTACGTCGAACACTACGGCCTTAAACGCCAGAAGTTGCCCAACGGTCGTTATGAGCGTTGCTCGCCGCGACACTCGTGGAACAGTAACCGGATCGTGACCAATATCTTTCTGTTCCAACTGCAACGGCACTCCGATCATCACGCCAATCCGACGCGCAGTTATCAATCGTTGCGTCACTTCGATGAATCGCCGCAACTTCCCTACGGTTATGCAAGCATGATTGTCTGGGCTTACGTGCCGTATTTGTGGCGACGACGGATGGACCATCGGGTGCTCAGGCATTATGCCGGGGATATCACCCTGACCAATCTTCAACCGTCCAAGCGTTTGCACTATCTGAAACAATACGGCGGCAATAGCAAAACGTTCTGAGATGAACTGAAAAAGTTACCTGGCGTGCTCGGGATCTTTGTATCGCGCGGTTTCTTATCGCCCAGCGTTTATCGATTTCATTGCAAGAGAGTTGTTTGACCCCACAAAAATAAAAGCAAGGGAAGGACGTTCACCATGCAAACACCTGCCAAGTTCACTGCCCATATCTTATTGGCGGCATTGGGTCTGATTGTCTATCAGCAAGCCCAGGCTGCCCGTATTGAACCTGCCGGCAGTGCGTTTACTGCCCAAGGGCCCATCAGTTTTTCCAAAGGCAAGCTGATCAGTGCCGACTGCACCATCAAGGTGGCGGGCAAGGTTGCCGCCGACGGTTCGTCCGTCAATGTCGACAAGGTCGAATTCGACGGCGGCCTCAAGTGCAGCCGGGTCGAAGCGATCAACCTGCCGTGGATCTTGGTGGCCAAAGACACCCAAAGCGGCTCGATGTCGAAGATCAGCGTGGACGTCCACGCCTTCGGCCTGGGCGGCAAGTGCGGCCCCTCCACGGCCGACGGCACCTGGGATAACGCCACCGGCAAGTTGGAAGCCGCCAATGTACCGATTGGCGAAGACTGCAAGATCAAGACGGTGTCGATCAAGATGCCGGCCAACTTCAAAGTTGTCGAATAGATATATCCGATAGTTGCAGCGGTAATTGAATTGAAATTTGGCTGGAAAGGGAAGTTCTGCAGTTTCTCCGTGACCTCTCGTTCATGGCCATTACCCCTGGCGAATGACTCGCCATAACATGTGAGGAAAAATAATGAAAAGTTTGAAAACTCTCGTGTCGTTGTCTGCTTTGGCCGTGTGCATGGGTGCGGCCTCGATGGCTAATGCTGTCAGCATTAGCCCAGATGGAGCTTTCAGTACCTCCAGCGGTACTATTGTAGTGAAGTCGCCATCTTCATTTGGTGCTGCAGTGACTTGCGGTATTACCTTTAAAGGGAACGTTACATCTGGCGTGGCGACCATCAACGACGCGAAGCTCACCGGTGGGGGGCTTTGCGATTTGCCGGTACTGAAGAATATCCCCACCCCTGGCTGGGTATTGACTGCCACTAGTCTTTCGGGCGGCACAGTAACCAACGTTGGCTACACCATCACCAAGCCACTGATTCCGCTAACTGATTGCGGCCCTGACACTATCAACGTGACTTGGAACAACAGTACTCACGCATTGACCGCAAACAACCAGACGTTGACTGGCCACACATCCGGCACTAGTCCGAACTGCGTTGTGCAGTCTCTGACTGTGACGGCGCCAAGTCTGACCATTGTTCCTTGATGCAGTAACTCCATAAAGGGCTGATCACCCGTAGAAAGTGGGTGCCTTTTACCGGGCACCTACCGGGCGGTGACGCAAAGGCAACGCGTAGAGCGGCAGATAATAATAAGGATTGGAGCATGAATAATAAGAAACAACAGGTGCGGGTGACCGCTGGGTTTGCTCTTCTGAGCAGCTTGATCGTGGCCGGCTCTGTTCAGGCCGGTGGCTTTTCAACTCCAACTTATGGTGCTCCCGGCTGGGGGAGAGCGTTCGGGGGTGGTTCGTTGTTCAAAAATGACCCCAGTTCGGCGTACAACAACCCCGCCGCGATGGCGTTTGTGGACCAGAACGTCGCACAAATGACGGTCGACTACGCGCGCATCAAAATCAAATATAAGGGCGCGGCTAATGATTATCTGGGTAACCCTGTCTCGAACAGTCCAATAGGTGCGGATGGTTTCCCTGACCTTTCATCGCCAACGGTCAACAACAATGATGGTGGCGAGGGTGGTTTCACTGCCTGGTTGCCGACCGGGTTCATGGTGATGCCCCTGGGGGACCGGTTCGCTTTTGGCTTGAGCCAAGTGGTGCCACAAGGGATGCGCTCAACTTGGGACGAAGACTCCAAACTTCGCGATTTTGCTGTAGACACCAAGATCGAAACCGTGGGATTGACCGGTTCGCTTTCGTTCAAAGTCAATGATCAGTTCGCCATCGGCGGTGGGCTTATTGTTCAACACAGTAAAGGGTTTGTGAGTCAGAACATCGATTTGTTGGCGGCTGCTGCCAACTCCCAGGACCCATTACTGGGCAGTATTGATTTGCCGGCAGGTGTCGGAGGCGCGCTGATACGGGTCAAGGTCGACAATATCTCCACCGGCTGGTTTACCGGTATTACCTGGCAACCCACTGACCAAGACACCTTGAGCCTGAACTATCACGCCAAGATCAAGAACAAGATGACGGGCAAGTACAACATTCGTTCAGACTCGTACAGCTATGCCCTGATGACTCAACCGAACCCGTTCACTGGCACTGGCACGCTGGTTGGGTCGGCTTATCCTGGGCTGGCGTTGTACCCGGATGGCGCACATGCCAGTACCCAACTGGATATTCCCGCGACTGCGGGCTTTGACTGGGTGCATCAGTTCAATGACCGATTCACCTTGGGCGCAAGTGTGAACTGGACGCAGTGGTCGTCGTTCAAGGACCTCACGCTCAAGTCCGGCGATATCACCATCGTCTCGATCCCCTACAACTACAAGGACTCGTGGATGTACTCCCTCGGCGGCGACTTCCGTGCCACCGATGAACTGACGCTGCGTGCCGGTGTGGCCCTTGACCAGACACCAACCCGCAACTCGACCCGTGACCCCCGTATCCCGGATGGTGATCGTACGTTCTTGTCGTTCGGTGCGGGTTACGAGGTAAAGGCTGTAAAGGGCTTGAGTCTTGACTTGGCGTATTCCCATCAGTTCGTGCAGGAAGTGAAGCTGAAAACCAAAAACGTTGACCGCTTGGGTGGCGCCAGCCTGGACGGCAAGGCTGAGTCGTCAGGCGATGTGGTCAGCGTATCGGCCACCTACAAGTTTTAACAGATATCGAGGGCTATGGAGGAAGGCACTAAGCGCATCTGAATGCCTTCTTCCTGCTGTTTGCCCTCATTTACGGGTCGCCATGTGACCTATTCCGATTTTCGTATTCGTGACCCCGGCTGACGTGCTCAGCCCAGTATTTTTTTGCCCATGAGTTAAATAAAAATTTCAAAACATAATTTGAATCTGACTTTCCAAATTTGTAGTTTTTCCTTACGCCGCAGT
>NZ_VJWO01000222.1:0-216 GCF_014889455.1 Pseudomonas sp. K8 | reverse complement strand
GCATGAAGGGTATTGAAGATGTCCCTGTTCAAATACCTCTAAAGAACAACCGGATCAAATGTGGGAGGGGGCTTGCCCCCGATGGGGGTGGATCAGCCAAACAATGACTGACTGACACTCCCTCATCGGGGGCAAGCCCCTTCCCACATTGGATTGGGTTTACAGCTCAAGGGCTGGGCAGGTTGTCGGCCCGGTAATGCATGAAGGGTATTGAAG
>NZ_VJWO01000221.1:0-284 GCF_014889455.1 Pseudomonas sp. K8 | reverse complement strand
AGGTCGGCTATAAGGCCAAGCAAGAGCAAGAGCAGATCAGGGTCTATCTGATCTATGGAGATCCAAATGTGGGAGGGGGCTTGCCCCCGATAGCAGTGTGTCAGCCAAAACATGCATGACTGAAGCAGCGCTATCGGGGCAAGCCCCCTCCCACACGTTTGACCGGATTCAGCTTCCAAGATCAGGTCGGCTATAAGGCCAAGCAAGAGCAAGAGCAGATCAGGGTCTATCTGATCTATGGAGATCCAAATGTGGGAGGGGGCTTGCCCCCGATAGCAGTGTGT
>NZ_VJWO01000220.1:0-293 GCF_014889455.1 Pseudomonas sp. K8 | reverse complement strand
GCACCTCGGCATCCAGCACCTTGGCCACAACTTCTTCAGCCTTGTCACGGCTCAAGCCCAAACGTTCAAGCAGCTCGTCGGGGATGGTTTCGTGCGGCCCGGAGCCGATGCCCCGGCTGCGCAGCAGGCGCACGGCCAGGCACACCAGGTTGGGGTACTCGGCGTATTCCAGGGCTTGACCAAGTATTTGAAGCCGAAGAAAAAGCAGTAGACCGAGGTGGATTCATCGGGGGCAAGCCCCCTCCCACACTTGACCGTGTTCGCAGATCAAAATGTGGGAGGGGGCTTGCCCC
>NZ_VJWO01000021.1:0-92782 GCF_014889455.1 Pseudomonas sp. K8 | reverse complement strand
GCCCCGCGACCGATCCGTCGATCCGGCTCGCGCCGGCCTCGATGGCGGCAATCGAGTTGGCCACGCCCATGCCCAGGTTGTGGTGGCCATGGAAGCCGATCTCGGTTTCCGGGTTCAGCACCTCGCGCAGCGCCCCGACCCGGGCCTTCACGTCTTCCGGCAACATGTAGCCGGCCGAGTCGGTGACGTACACCGTCTGCGCGCCGTAGGACTCCATCAGCTTGCCCTGCCGGGCGATGCCGGCCGCATCATTGAGGTGCGCCATCATCAGGAACCCGGAGGTATCCATACCCAGCTTTCGCGCGTAGGCAATGTGCTGCGGCGATGTGTCCGCCTCAGTGCAATGGGTGGCGACGTGTACGCTGCGCGCGCCGCAATCGTAAGCCGACTGCAGCTCTTTCATGGTGCCCAGCCCCGGAATCAGCAGCACGGAAATCTTCGCCTGCCTCATCAGCGGAGCTACCGCGCTGATGTATTCCTCGTTGCTGTGCGGAGCAAAGCCGTGCTGCAGCGAATTGCCACCCAAACCACCGCCATGGGTGACCTGAATGTAAGGCACCCCGGCATCGTCCAGCGCAGTGGCGACCTTGACCATTTGCGCCACGCTGATCTGCTCGCGCTTGGCGTGCATGCCATCGCGCAGGCACATGTCATGCAGGATCACTTTGCGGCCCTGCAGGCTCGTAGGGTTGGACTGGCTCATTACGCGACCTCCGGGGCTTTAAGGTGAAGCGTGCCGGCGAGAATTTCCTCGGCAAACATTTCGGCAGTGCGGGTGGCGGCCGCGGTCATGATGTCCAGGTTGCCCGCGTAGGTGGGCAGGTAGTCACCCAGGCCGGCCACCTCCATGAATATCGAGACTTTCTTGCCGTCGAAAATGGGACCGTTGACCAGGCGATAACCGGGCACGTACTTCGTCACTTCGGTGATCATTTGCAGGATCGATTCTCGGATGCGCACACGATCGGGCTCTTCATCGGTCAGGCAATAGATGGTGTTGCGCATCATCATGGGCGGCTCGGCCGGGTTGATGATGGCCAACGCCTTGCCCTTGCGCGCACCACCGATTTTCTCGATGGCGCTCGAAGTGGTGTTGGTGAATTCATCCAGGTTGGCGCGGGTGCCCGGGCCAATCGATTTTGACGCCAAACTGGCAACGATTTCCGCATATGCCACGCTTTGAATGCGCGAGACAGCGTTAACGATGGGAATGGTGGCCTGCCCCGCGCAGGAGATCATGTTGACGTTCATCTGCAGCGTCTTGGCGTGTTCGCGCAGGTTCACCGGCGGTACACAGAGCGGGCCGATGGCCGCCGGGGTCAGGTCGATCATCAACACGCCCAGGGCATTGAGCTTGCGGCTGTTTTCCGCATGCACATAAGCACTGGTGGCATCAAAAGCGATCTGAATGCCGTCCTCCAACACGTGCGGGAGCAGGCCATCGACGCCTTCGTGGGTGGTTTTCAAGCCCATTTCGCGGGCCCGCAACAGCCCTTCGGAGTTCGGGTCGATGCCCACCATCCATACCGGTTCAAGCACCGGGCTGCGCAGGATCTTGTAGATCAGGTCGGTGCCGATGTTGCCGGAACCGATCAACGCACATTTGATCTTTTTCATTGGCCCTGCTCCCGCTGCTTGGCGGCGCGCTGGGCCATGTCCAGGCCGGCCACGTAAAACCCGTCGCGCGCGTGCTCGGTGATCAGAATCCTTACGGTTTCCGCGGGGCATTGCAGGCTGAGGCACACCACTTCAGTGACCGCGACAGCCATACGGCTCTTTTGCTCGGCAGTACGGCCCTCGGCCAAATGCATTTCAATAATGGGCATGACTGCCTCCTGGGTGCTTGTGGTTATTCAACGAAGCGCATCGATACGCTGCCCAACTCTTGGAAGCGCGCCACGATGCTGTCGCCGGGCTTCACCGCGATCGCTTCGGTAATGCCGCCGCTCATCACAAAGCTGCCGGCGGGCAATGACTCGTCCATCTCGGCGAGGATATTCACCAACATGGCGATGGCCTCAGCCGGATGCCCCATCACCGCGGCGGCGGCGCCCATGGTCACGATCTCGCCATTCTTTTCCATCACCACACCCAGGGTCGGCAGGTCCAGATCCGCGACATAGCGGCTACGCCCGCCGCCGACGAAGCGCGCCGACGAACCGTTGTCCGCAATCACGCTGGCCAGGTCGAACTTGAAGCCGGAAAACCGCGAGTCGATGATTTCCACCGCCGGGAGTACATAGTCGGTCGCGGCCAACACATCGGCGGCAGTGCAACCCGGGCCGCGCAGGTCGGCCTTCATGACGAATGCGACTTCGCACTCGACCCGTGGATGAACCAGGTCGGAGGTGCTGATCGCCGAGCTTTCGGGGCGCGCCATGCGGTCGGTCAGAAAGCCGATCGAAGGCACGCTGACGCCCATTTGCAGCATCTTCGCCTTGGACGTCAGCCCGGCTTTCCAGCCGACTTGCCTGTGCCCCTGGGCGATATAGCGGCGACGCAGTTCGTTCTGCACCGCGTAGCCATCGGCGATGGTCATCTGCGGGTAGTCGTCGGTCAGTTTTGGAATGGCATAAGCGCGGGTCTGTGCGCCTTCGACCCGTTCGCACAGGCGCACGATATCTTCGCGGGACAGCGTCAGTTCGCGGCTCATACGGCACTCCTTCCAGAAAACTTCACCCGGCAACTGCCCAGGCCGCCGACCCGGCAGACCAACTCGTCGCCATCCGCCACCGGCACCAGCGCCGACTGCGAGCCGGAGAGGATCACCTCCCCCGCTTTGAACGGAATGCCCAGCTCACCCAGCGTATTGGCCAGCCAGGCCACGGCATTGGCGGGCGAGCCTTGCACGGCGGCGCCGACGCCGGTGGAGAACACTTCGCCGTTCTTCTCCAGCACCATGCCGGCCAGGGTGATATCCAGCCAGCGCGGATCGCCCTGGGTCGTGCCCAGCACAAACACACCACAGGAGGCGTTGTCCGCCACGGTGTCCTGGATCTTGATTTGCCAGTCGCGGATGCGTGAATCGACGACTTCGAAACACGGCACCACATAATCTGTGGCGCGAATCACGTCCATGGCGGTGATGCCCGGGCCCTTGAGGTCGTGCTTGAGGACAAAGGCCAGTTCCGCCTCGGCCTTGGGCTGGATCATCTGGCCCAGGTCGAGGGTGTCGCCGTCGGCAAACACCATGCCCGAGGTGAGCATGCCGAAGTCCGGCTGGTACACCCCGAGAAAGTCCTGCACGGGCTTGCTGGTGGCGCCGATCTTCTTGCCGACGATGGTTTCCCCGGCGGCCAGGCGACGGGCAATGAACCGCTCCTGGATGCGGTAGGCATCCTCGATGCGGATCTGCGGTTCACGACTGAGCAACGGCGCGATGACGCGACGGGACACGAACGCCTGATACAGCTCGTCGCCATACTGCTCGATGGTTTGCTGATTCATGGGGGAGCCTCAGAGTTTCACGCAGACGTTGCGGGTTTCGGTGTAGAACTCCAGCGAATGCACGCCGCCTTCACGGCCGATCCCGGACTGTTTGGAACCGCCGAACGGCGTACGCAAGTCGCGCAGGAACCAGCTGTTGATCCAGGTGATGCCCACGTCGATGCGGGCCGCCATGCGGTGCGCACGCGCCAGGTTGCTGGTCCAGATGGTGGTCGACAGGCCGTACTCGGTGGCGTTGGCCTTGGCGACCACGTCGTCTTCGCTATCGAAGGGAGAGATGTGGCAGCACGGGCCGAAAATTTCCTGTTGCACGACCGTCGCGCTCTCCGGCAAGCCGGTCCAGATGGTCGGTTGCACCCAGGCGCCAGCTGCCAGGTCGGACGGCATCTGCGGCACCCCGCCGCCGGTCACGACGGTGGCGCCCTCCTCGACCGCCTTGCGGTAGTACGACAGGACTTTTTCCCGGTGTTCCTGGCTGATCAGCGGGCCGTAATTGGCGTGACGATCATCGGGGCGGCCGTACTTCACCGCCTCGGCCCTGGCCTTCAGCGCCTGCACGAAACGCTCGAAGATCGGCCGCTCGACATACACCCGCTCAGTGCCCAGGCACACCTGCCCGGTATTGAGGAACACCGAACGGGAGAAGCTCTCCACTGCCGCTTCGAAGTCGGCATCGGCGAACACAATGCCGGCGTTCTTGCCGCCCAGCTCGAACGACACATCACGCATGCCTTCGGCAGCGGCTTTCATGATGGCCGTGCCGGTACGCGTCTCGCCGGTAAAGGTAATGGCATCGACCTGCGGATGCCGGGTGACGAACTCCCCGGCCGAATCGGGACCGAAGCCATGCACCACGTTGTACACCCCCTTGGGAATGCCGACCGTGTTCATCACTTCGCCCAGCAAGGTGGCCGTCTGCGGTGACTCCTCCGATGGCTTGACCACCACGGTATTGCCGCAGGCCAGGGCCGGGCCGACCTTCCAGGTCATCAACATGAAGGGCGCGTTCCACGGGCAGACCACCCCGATCACGCCCTTGGGCCGGCGCGTCGTGTAGTTCAATGCGCCACGGCCGTCGGGGGTGTCCGTTTGGAACGACTCACTGGCGACGTTCTTGATCACGTCGGCGAACACTTTGAAGTTGGCCGCGCCGCGCGGGATGAACACATGCTTCATCACGTGCTCGGGCTGGCCGGTGTCGGACATCTCCGCTTCGACGAAGTCATCGAAGCGGCGGGTGATTTCGTTGGCCCCGCCGTACAGCAGCTCCACGCGCTGGTCGGTGCTCAGGCGGCCCCATTCGCCCTGCAGGGCATTGCGCGCGGCGCTGACGGCCGCATCCACCTCGCCACGCCCGGCTTCGCTGACCGAGCAGATGACGCTGTTGTCCAGCGGGGAGTGTTTGTTGAACCGTACACCACTGGCAGCGTCGGTAAACTCACCGGCAATGAAGTGCTTGATCTGGCGCATGAGAGCTCCGTAGTTATTGTTCGTATGACGACCGCCTGTACCTGCCACGGCCAGTCCGGCATGAGTCACTGAGTGCGAGTCTAGAAAAGCCGGCAGATACCGACTAATACTTTATTTGGCCTCACTCGATACCCTTAAGGTATGTCTAAAACGGCTGGGCGGCAGGCCTCGTCCGCCCCTCTCGCATCGTTCGAGGGGCGGGGCCGGTGGATCAAATCGCTTTGAACAGGGGGCTGCGAACCTGCTGCGCATCCGCCGCCGAGATGAACTTCTCGATGTAGATATCGCGCTCGAACAAGCGTCCCTGCATCAAGGTACTGATACAGGCGTCGATCATCAGCGGCGGGCCGCACAAGTACGCCTTGTGTCCGCGGAAGTCGTTGTCGAAGTGGGCTTTGGCGGCCTCATGCACGAAGCCACGAAAGCCCGGCCACGATGAGCCTTCAGGTTCATGGGACAGCGCCGGCACGTAGGTGAAGTTCGGGTATTGCTCGGCCATGGCGAGAAACTCGTCGTGGTAGTACAGCTCGTCACGGTTACGTTGACCGTAGACCAGAGTAATCGGCAGCTCAAAACCTTGCGCCAACAGATCGAGAATCATCGAGCGCGGGCTCGACAACCCCGAGCCGCCGCCCATGAAGATCACGGGCAGGCGCGCCGACTTTTTCACGAAAAAGCGCCCGTACGGACCGGTGATGCCCACCCGCTCGCCGACCTGCAATTGCTCGTGTACATACGCGGTGCCTCGGCCACCGGGCACGATGCGGATGTTCAACTCAATCTCGCTGCCGGGCGCCGGTGCGTTGGCCACCGAAAAGGCCCGACTGCCAATGCCGTCGGGTAACTGCAGGTTGATGTACTGACCGGCCTGGAAGTGCATGCCTTCGGGCGCGTCGAGCTTGATCCACACGCCCTTGATGGTCGGCGTCAGGGTTTCAATGCGGCTGACGGTGCCTGCGAAATCACGCACCGGCAGGTTTTGTGCGTCGTCGTCTTCGTCGATCTGCGCCTCGATCACCAAATCACTTTCGGCGGTGGCACAGCAGGCCAGGCACTTTTTCTCTTCGCGCTCGAAATCCATCAGGGCAAAGCTGGAGGCTTCGCCATGCTCGATCTCGCCATCGACCACCTGGATTTTGCAGGTGGCACACAGCCCGTGGCAGCAGGCATGCGGCAGGTAGATACCGGCGCGCAACGCGGCGTCGAGAATGGTTTGGCCCTCTTCGATTGCAATGGTCTGACCCAGCGGCTCGATCGTTAATTCATAGCTCATGACTCGCCCCCTCAGTGGGTCGCACATAGGGTGTTGAGACCGGGCGTCTTGAAGCGCAACTGGTCTTTGTGGCCGATGCCGTTGGCAACCAGGCTGGCGTCCAGGTCGGGCACCCAGGGTTGGTTGTCCTTGAGCCATTGCACGTGCTGCCAGTCGATCAGCGCGGCATCCGGGTCGGCCTGCAGCAAAGGTGCAAGGGCCGTTTCCAGCAACTGGGCAAACGTGGTTTGCGGCGTCAGACACAGCAGGAACGGGGCTGCGAACAGCAAGTGGTGATCCCAGCTGGCGTACACCAACTGCTTGCCATTGAAGTTTTCAACGCGATCACGGGCAACGCCCACGTACTCTTTACGGGCGACTACAGGCATGGTGCTCTCCTTATTCTTGTTAGCGGGGCGTGGCCGCCGAATGCGTCGGCCACGCCCGTCGGGTTGTCACGTGGTTACTGGTTGGACGTCGCCATGCCGCGCCACATCTCGAAGTTGCGGCGGTCCTGGGAGTCGGCGAAGTCGCCGTTGTCCTGGCCGTCCTTGAGTGACACCCAGTCCATCCATGCGCCCAGGTCACCATGGGTGGGCGCCTGGAACAGCGCCGGCATCGGCAGCCAGGCCTGGATGTATTTTTCCGGCTCGTTGTTGAAGATGCCCATGCAGTGATCAGAGCAGAAGTGGTACTTGTCGCCCTTGTACTGCACCTGCCGATGGCAGATCAGGGTCGGGTCATCCGGCTCGGTGAACACCGTAGGCAACTGGCAGCACTGGCACAATTTGGCCAGGCCGTAGTTCTTGAACGGGGTGCCGGCCGCCGCCATTTTCTTGATGTGCTCCCAGCGCGGGCGGTAGTACTTGTCGAACGTGGTCGGGTACTTGGCGGACAGCCACTGCATATCGTCATCCGACGGAATCCAGGCGTGGAACGCGGTCCCGAAACTCCACTGGTACAGACCCAGCATGAACTGGTGGGACATGTGGTCGATGCTGGCCTCGGCATCGTCCCAGCTCTTGGGTGGGCGGATACCGTAACGCGCCAGGTCCTTGAACAGCGCGCCGCCATTCTCGGCGCCGTAGATCTCCCAGGCCTCGCGCCACGACATCACGCGCTTGGGCAGCATGTAATCCATCATGGTGCTGACCAGGCCCAGCACGCGGAAGCCGCGCCAGAACCACTTGTCGATCCAGCCTTGGACGATCGGCAGGTTGGCCGGGTCTTGCTCGAGCATGAACTTGATGCACTCCAGGCCGAGGGTCATGTGCCGCGCTTCGTCCGACTGCGCGGAGAAGCCAAAGGTGACCGTGGCCATATCGCCGTTATAGGCGGCGCCGGACATGAACGGCACAAACAGCAGGTTGGTGAGCACGTACTCGAACGAAAAGCCGATGGCGATCATGAACTCGAACGGACCGGCAGACATCGCATCGTCAAAGAACGAGCGGGCCACCGAGGTGTACCAGATGCGGTCGCGCTGATCGGCAAAGGCATGGAAGCCGTTGTAGAACTTGTTGTAGTTGGACAAGGCGTGGATTTGCGTCTGCGCATGGCGAAGCTCGTCGATGGCCTGCATCTGGCAGGCCACTTGCGTACCGACGCCGCGAAACTCTCGACCCGCGCGCGCAAAGCCTTTGTGCGCGGCATACTCACCGGGGCTGATGGCCTGCAGGAAGATTTTCAGCGCCGACAGGTAGCGCGCATCGGTGATGTTGAGGTGGCCATTGTTCTGCGCGTGGGCGTCGATGATGGCGTAGAACTTGCGCTCCTTTTCGGCCTGGTATTTCCAGTAGGCGTCCATGGTCAGGCGGAACGGATCTTCCCACTTGTTCCAGTCATGGATCTTCAAGCCTTCATAGGCGATGTAGGGGAAAATCTCCTCCTCGGTGCGGTACGACGGCTCCCAGGCGAGGTCGCGCGTGAGCAGGCGGTATTTGTCTTTTGCATTGAGCTTTTTGTGAACGGTTTTCATGTCCATGCCAAATATCCTCGCTTAGTTGCCCCAGGTCAGGGTCAAGGCGTCTTCGTCTTCGTCGACATTGCCGGAGAGCGTGATCAGATTGATGTTCAGCTCCTGCATGTCGAAGCTGCGGCCCAGTTGCGCTTCGATGCTTTCGCGGCGAATGACCAGGCGGCCCGGGGCGTTGATCTTGACCATGGCCGGCTCGCGGTTGACCACGGCCTCGGGGTTATCCAGCTCGATCGCTTCGATGATCGGGCGGGTTTCTTCATTGGTTTGCAGTGCAATAAATACAGTCGACATAGCCGCTCCTCAGACCTCAACACCGGTTTTATCCAGGCGTACCCGGAAGGCAGCCAGTTGCTCGCTCATCACTTCATCCGCGTTGCCGGCGAACTCTTGCTCGATCACCGGCAGCAGGGCCGCGGCAGCGCGGTCGCGCCACTGGATTGTCCAGGCCTGCAACAGCGCGCGGTTATGTTCGGATTCGGCAGCCGCCACCTTCATCACCGCGTCCACCCACTTGCGCGTTTCATCGAACCAGTCGCTCATGAACTGGGTGAGCATGGCCACCAGCGATCCGCCAGCGGCGGCGAACTGATCGTCGACGATGCCCTGGTACACCAGCGGGTACAGCAAGCCGTCCAAAGCCACGTTCTGCGCGACAAACAGCTCGAACGGATCGCGCACCACCAAGCAGTCCTCGGTGTAACGACGCAGCCCTTGCCAGGCATCGCCCTCCATCCAGGCCGCCTTGCCGGCGTCCAGGGCTTCGGTTGCGCCCAGCAGCAGGCCGATGCGCGACAGGTACTGGGCGATGCCGAGGTTATCCATCGCGTGGTACATGCACGGCTGGGTGAACACCGTTCCGTAGCCATAGCTGCAGATGAACGTGTTGTTGAGGTTGGCGCCCCAGGCGGCATGGCGCAGCGGCACCAGCAGGTTGAGGACGCGTTGGCGCAGTGCGTCCGGCAACAGGTCCACCAGACCGCGGGTTTCCACGAAGTTGAAGTTGGCTTCGGTGGTTTCCTGCTGCCGCGCGCGTGCCAGCGTGTAGGTGCTGTAATAGAACTGGCGCGGGTCTTTCAACACGTACCAGTCGCTCATCACGATTTGGGTGACGCTGGCGTCGTACAGGGTTTGATCCGGGTCCCAGGTCGGTCGGTAATGCAGGTTTTCCACCGGTTGAATGTCGTAGCTGCCTTCCTGGTACCGCGAGGAAGGTTTGTCGCCAAACCGACGGGCCAAATGGTCGAACGTCTGCCGCAAGGGCTGGATGCTGACCGTACGAAGATCGATGTGCATAGCTGACTCCCACGAACGCCTCACTCAGGGTGAAGCGTCAACAACGATTAGTTTTTGAAACGAACCTGAGTGGCATCCGCCAGACGCCAGTCCCATTGCCGGGCGTCGTCCTCATCCTCATCTGCGACCTCAGGCAACGCCGCCATGGGGCGCGCCTGGTTGGCGCGGCAGAACTCGGCAAAGGCCTCGTGCGTCAGGATCATTTCCACGAATAATTCGGGCTCACCGATGGCAAAGTCGAATTCGACAAACTGGCTGCCACGACTGCCGGTGACACGCACGTAACGCTTGCGCGTGTCCATGTCGGCCGGCTGCATCTCGAGTGACTGATCAGGGAAGCTCATGGGAGCGCCCTCAAGTCACGACGGTCAGGAACGATTCGTGCAACTTGCGTTGCGGGTAGTCCAGGCCCTGGGCGAAGTTGTCGTAGGTCCAGGACAGCGGCTGGTAGTCCGGATAGGGGTGGTAGCCGCCCATGAAGGTCTCGAAGCGGTTACCGGAGGGGTCCCAGGCATAGATGGTGCAACCGCGGGTCACGCCATGGCGGGTGGGGCCGATATCGACGTTCACTTCGTTCATGGACATGATGTCGCCGGCACGCAGCACCTGCTCCCAGGACTCGAGCAGGAACGAACAGTGGTGCAGCTTGCCCTTCTCGGGATATTCAACGAAGGCGATGTCATGGACCTTGTGCGAACACGACAGCCAGATGCCGACGTCACCGTCGCCCTCCGGGTTGAGGACGCGTTCGACCAGGTAGAAGCCCAGGACCTCGGTGAAGATTTTCTGCACTTGCGCAATGTTGGGACCGTACAGCAGGCAGTGGTCCAACTGAATCGGCGCAATACCGTGCTCGCGCAGCGCATTCCACGGGGCTGGGTTGACTTCAGGAATACCGTTGCCGACACAGCTCTTTTCGGCGTACAGCTCAATCAGATGGCCCGAGGGCAATTCAAAGCGCACACGCTCGCCGGTTTCCAGCAACTCACCGGCGGGGATGCGGGTGGTGGCCAGCCCGTAGGCCTGCAGGTCGGCATCGAGCTTCTCCAGGGTGGCCTTGTCCAGTACCTTGAAGCCGAAGAAGTCGATACCGGCAGTGTCCGCTTCACGGATCACATAGCAGTTGTGATCGCGCTCATCCCAGCACTTGAAGTACACCCGTCCCTGATCGTCACGCCCGGTCTCGACCAGCCCCAGCACATTGCGATAGAAATGAACGCTTTCTTCAAGGTTCAACACGCGCACCTGGGCATGGCCCGGACGCAATACACCTGTCATCGCCATTTATTGTCTCCTTTATTGGCTGGATGAGGTTGGCTCCGTACCGCCTGGGCAGGCGGACAGGAGCCGGGTTCACACACTCAACCCTGCATTGCAGAGATGATGCCAACAAAGGTAAATAATTGATTTAAAACGACTTACCATGAAAAACCGGACACTGGACCCAGCCCCTGGACTGACGTTTATGTCCATCCCCCCTTCCAGCCTTACAAAAACGTCAGGGCGCTTGCGCAAAGGCCGGGGCACCGACCAATGAACGGCCGCGACGGTCAGTAAAACAGGCGAAAAAAAAGCACCGCAGGGTGCTTTAAGGCGAAAACGGCGCAGCCGCCATCCTCCACTCGCGAGCCAAAACAACTGCAAGCGCAAAGGCGCAGTGGCGGCGCGCCGAAGGGGTGGCGGCTGTACGTTTTTGTCAGGCGCTCGCGGCCGGGCTGTCATCCCCCAATGCCTGTTTCACCCGGTACGCCAACTGCCGGCGGGTGATACCCAGCAGGCGCGCCGCATGGGTCAGGTTGCCATGCGCGCGTGTGACGGCAAGCTGCAGCAAACGCGCTTCATGGGCCTGCAGGTCGAAACCGTCGACCAGCAAGGTTTCATACAATTGGTCGGTCCTGGCCTCGTCGGCGTTGCCCACTTTGCCTTCGCGGTCTATCACCGCGCCTTGTGCGGTCACCGGCGCCACGCCAGGGAAAAGATGCTGCAATTCAATGTGCCCCCCAGACGGCACCAGCAATACCGCACGCTCCACCAGGTTTTCCAGTTCACGGACATTGCCCGGCCAGTCGTAGGCCATCAGGCCCTGCATGGCCAGATCGCTCACGCCTTGAATGGTCTTGTGGTACAGCGGCGTGTATTTTTCCAGCAGCACGGCAACCAGCACGGGAATATCCGACTTGCGCTTGCGCAGCGGTGGAATCTCCAGGGGGTACGTGGCCAGGCGGTAGTAGAGGTCAGCGCGAAAACGACCGTCGGCAATCGCCTGCTGCAAATTGACGTTGGTCGCCGCCACCAGGCGCACGTTGACCTTGCGCACTTTGTCATCGCCCAGGCGCTCGACCTCGCCGGTCTGGAGGACGCGCAGCAACTTGACCTGAGCCGCCGGCGACAGCTCGCCCAACTCATCGAGAAACAGCGTGCCGCCATCGGCGCGCTCGAACTTGCCGGGGCGCGAAACCTGGGCGCCCGTATAGGCGCCCTTCTGCACACCGAACAGTTCAGACTCGATCAAGTCATTGGGAATGGCGGCACAATTGACCGCCACAAAAGGCTTTTCATCGCGCCCGCTGTTTTCGTGCAGCCAGCGCGCGAACACTTCCTTGCCCACCCCGGTTTCGCCGAGCAGCAACACGGTGATGGGGCTGTTGGCGGCTTTTCTCAGCAGGCTGAAGGCGGCGGTAAAGGCCGGCGAGCTGCCCACCAACTTGCCCGGCGGGCGCTGTTCACGTTGCCAGCCGCGCAGTTGCCATAGCTCCTCCTGCAACTGCTCGAAGGTGGTTTGCGCATCTTCGGGGCGCAGACAATGCTGCAAAAAATCCGCATCCCCCCAGGCCTCGATTGGCCGTCCTTCCAACATGCAACTGGAGGCACCACAACAGACACATTGGGTTTCGCGGAAGATCACCACCCGATTGAAGAAGCGCGTGACATAGCCCGATGCGTAGCCGGCCAGGTTCCAGCAACTCGGCTCGGCACTGACTCCGAACAACTGCAAATGGGACTCGGCTTCCCAGGAGTTATCGCAATTGACCGTGCCAAAAAAGCTGCCGTCTTCCCAATCGATCTTGGCCTCTATAATGGTCGAGCGCACCAAACCCTCGAACGCGTGCAACTCGGGGCCGATCTTGAATACGTCGTAGTTGTCGCCTTCACCGAACAGTTTCTGGGCGAGATCGGCATCGTGCTGGCCGGCGGCGAAGCCCATCCGAAACAGCAGCCCTTTGGCGCGGCTGGGCCCAAGGGATTCGATCAGTTCCTGGCGTAAAGCGCCGAACGCCTTGGCATGCATCAAGAGCATGCGGTTCTCGTCGAGCCAGATTTGCCCGGTTTCGACATTGAAGCGCAGTCGTGAACGAAGATTGAAGCGCTCAATCAGAGGTTGCTCTGCCATGTAAATACCTAAAGCCCAGCCCATCGCGGACCAGTCGACTGGAAGGCCTGAGCCCTTGCCACGCCGCTGGCGTTTATTGTTCTACAAGCGATCCAGTGCCTTCGTCATGGGCCGAGTCTAAGCGGCTAATGCGGCGCATGCCTCCTTTACCACGTGGTAGGCCTGACGAACCAATGGCGTACCGCGTTCAAGCGCGTGCTCAAGCCTCCCACTTTGCGCGGCCTCCAGCAACTCGTCACGCACATGCCGGTAGGCGTCCAGCGCTTTGCGCACGGCCAACAGATTGTCACTGCGCCGTGCATCAACCGGCTCGCATTCGGTTATCGCCTGCGCGAGCCAGGCATCGATCTCCCGGTCCAGCACGTGAATACGCTGAATATGCGCGAGCATCTGCGCTGTTTCGCGGGCATTCAACACCATGATGTTATGGGCACGAATTTCTTCGACAGCCTCCAGCATGGCGGCATGTGCATCGCGGCTGACGTCAATTTCACCGGCCAGGCTTTTGAGATCGACCAGGCCCAGCATCAGCCCGCGCAGGCCGGCGTTGCAGCCGTTGACGTTGTTGTCCAGTTCGGCGGCCAGACGCGCCACTATGCTGGAGTCGGCCAGCACCTTGCGCGCCGTTTGCGTCTCGCTGCCGGCGCGTTCGGCAATGCCATGCACCGCCTGCTGCACGCTGTGGGACGTGGCGGCAATACCGTTCAACACCGCCGAGGCCTGGTTGGCACGCGTCACCCCTTGCGCGGCCCCTTGCCGGGTCTGGGCCAGGCGCTGGTCTAGGCGGTCGATGCTCTGGCCAATCAGGGAAATGATCTCGCCCACACTGAGGGTGGCGCTACCGGTGCTTTCGGCGAGCTTGCGCACTTCATCGGCGACCACGCTGAAACCGCGCCCCTGCTCACCGGCACGCGCCGCCTCGATGGCGGCATTGAGCGCCAACAGATTGGTTTGCCCGGCAATGCTCTGGATGATTGCAACGATTTCACCGACCCGCGCCACCTGCTCGCGCACGCAGTCGAACTCTTCGGCCACCGAGGCCACGACGTTGGACAGATCCAGCATGTCGTCGGCGACCCGTTGCACCTGCTCGCCACCGGCGCTGACCTGGTCGCGTGCGCTGCTGCTCGCCTCCGCCAGAACCGTCGCTTCGGTGGCGGTCACGCGGGCCTGCTCGGCCATGGTTTCAACGTCCACCATGGCGTCGCGGGCCATCGCGGACTGACGGTCCGCCGTGGCCACCGCTTCGGTAAAGCCCGACACCAGCGTGCCGGTCGCCACGGTGAGGTCGCAGGCCAGGCTGCGCATGCGTTTGACCGCGGTCACCTTGTCGTGCAGCACCGCCTGCAGGCGCTCGATTGAATCCACGGCGCCACCCGCCACCCGTTGCCGGTCGTCGAGCAGTGCGCGGGTATGCGCCAGCGCCGCCACAACCCGTTGCTCGCGCTGGCCAATCCCATGCAGCAGGCACACCCCCGACACGACCATCACCAGCAACCAGCCGGCCTGCCAGCCGAGGGCATCGACTCCGCTGGCGAACGCGGCAACCGCGAGCGACAGCAGCGCGAGCAGATCCCGTGGATGCAGGCTCAATTTACTCAGCATCGTAACTCCGTCCTTTTCACCGACGTGACGCTTATCCGGCGCTCCGCGGAGGGACCGCGCCGGCGTTGGCAATCATTCCACTCAGACGTGCGCAACCGCTGCCTTGGGGCGCAACAAAAAGTGCGCCAGGGCCGGCAGCAGAATCAGCGCGCCGAGCATGTTCCAGACGAACATGAAGGCCAGCAAGATGCCCATATCGGCCTGGAACTTGATCGGCGACCACGCCCATGTGGCCACCGCGATGCCCAGGGTGATACCGGTGAGCACCACCACCTTGCCGGTGAAAATCAGTGCTTTGTAATACGCCTGCGACAGCGTCATGCCCGCTTTCAAGTGCGTCAGGGTCACCGTCATCACATACAGCGCGTAGTCCACGCCGATGCCCACGCCCAGTGCGATCACCGGCAGCGTGGCGACTTTGACGCCGATGTTCAGCCCCACCATCAACGCCTCGCACAGCACGGAGGTGAGCATCAGCGGCAGCACCGCGCACACCACCGCACGCCATGAGCGGAACGTGATGAAGGCCAGTACGATCACGGCGGCGTAGACCAGGAACAACATCTGCGTGTTGGCTTTCTTCACCACGATGTTGGTCGCAGCCTCGACCCCGGCATTCCCGGCGGCATTGAGGATACGGATGTCGTCCGTGCCGTACTTGGCCGCGAAGGCTTCCACGGTATTGACCACACTGGTGAGCGTGTCGGCCTTGTGGTCTTTGAGGTAGGCGTAAAGGGTCAGCAGATCGCAGTTCTGGTTGAACATTTCCCGGGGCGCGCGGGTGATGATCGAATTGAGCATGTCCTGGGAGCGCGGCATCTCGAACCATTTGAGGCTGCCCTCGTTCATGCCCGCATTGGCGGTCTTGGCCAACCCGGCGAGCGAACTGGTGGTCTCGACCCCCGGCAGTTGCTGCAACTCGCGCTCCAGTGCATCCACGGTGTGCAAGGTGCTGTAGTGGGCGCAGGCATATTGCGGGGTCTTGACCATCACGATGTACACATCGCTGCTCGCGGCGTAGTTGGCGACGATAAAGGCATTGTCGCGGTTGTAGCGCGAGTCCGGCCTTAACTCCGGCGCGCCCGGGTCGGTGTCGCCGATCTTCAACTGCGTGCTCACCGCCAGGCCCACGCCCCCCAGGACCAGCCCGAGCGCCACGGCGACCGTGGCCCAGGGGCGACGGGTGAACAGGTCGAGGAACGCCCAAAACGGGTGTTTTTTGTGCGCCCTGTCGTCACGCTCCTGCAGCTCGTCCCGCAGGCTGCGTTGGGCCGCCGCCGGGCTGACACCGGTGTACGACAGCAGGATCGGCAGCAACACCAGATTGGTGAAAATCAGCACCGCCACCCCCATGCTCGCGGTGATGGCCAGGTCCTGGATGACCTGGATGTCGATCACCATCAGCACCGCAAAGCCCACCGCATCGGCCAGCAATGCGGTCATGCCGGCGAGGAACAAGCGGCGAAACGTGTATCGCGCCGCCACCAGCCGGTGGGTGCCACGCCCGATGTCCTGCATGATGCCGTTCATTTTCTGCGCGCCGTGGCTCATGCCGATGGCGAATACCAGAAACGGCACCAATACCGAGTACGGGTCCAATTCATAACCCAGCGTCGGCAACAAACCCAGCAGCCACACCACCGCTACCATCGAACACAACACCACCAGCAAGGTGCTGCGCAGGCATCGGGTGTACCAGAACAGCACCGCGGTGCAGATCGCGATGGCGGCGGCAAAGAACACCAGCACCTGCTTCAGACCGTCGATCAGATCCCCCACGACCTTGGCAAAGCCGGTGACATGGATGGCGACTTTGTCCGACTCATACTTGGCGCGCAGTTGCTCGATACGCTGGGACAACGCGTGATAATCAATGCGTTCGCCGGTTTCGGCGATCTTCTCCTGCAGCGGCACCAGGATAATGCTCGACTTGTAGTTGGCCGCCACCAACTGCCCGATTTCACCGGAGCGCTCGACGTTGATACGCACCTGTTCGAGGCTCTGGGGCGAGCCGTCGAAGTCGTCGGGAATCACCGGGCCGCCGTCCAGGCCGTCTTCGGTCACGCCGGTCCAGCGCACCGCCGGGGCCCACAGCGACTTCATGTAAGGCCGGTCGACGCCGGGAATCAGGAACACCTCATCGCTGAGCTGACGCACGGTGTCCAGGTACTCGGCGTCGAAAATCGACCCCTCCTTGGCCTCCACCGCAATGCGCAAGGTATTGCCCATCCCGGCCAGTTGTTTACGGTTTTCCAGGAAATTGGCGATGTACGGATGGCCGGTGGGGATCATCTTTTCGTAAGCGGCATTCAGCGAAAGCCCCAGGGCCTGGTAACCCAGCACCAGGGTGATCAGCAGGCAGATCAGCGTAATCGCCAGACGGTTGTTGAACAGCAGCCGTTCGGCGAAGGTGCCCGAGCGCTGGTCGAACTTGTTCAGATCGGCAATCACCGCATCGGCGGGCAGGGACGGCATATGGCTCATGGCTTGACTCCGGCTTCAATTGCCTCGGGCTCGATTCGCGACATTCCCCGCGAACTGGAGAGGATCAACGCGCCATCACTCGCTTGCGCCAGACCGGTGATACCGGTACCGGGGTGCAGGGGCAACGTTGCAAAATCGGCGGCATGATCGGTACTGCGCAGCAGGCGACCGCTTTCGTCAGCCAGCAACAACGATCCATCGCGCAGGCGCAATCCGGCGCTCAGTGTCACCGGCTGGCCGATCTGCGCCTTCTGCCACGTCAGGCCATCGTCAAGGCTGCGCCAGGCGTTTCCGCGCAGGCCATAGGCGAGCAAGCCGTGGCCGTCGAGCAGCAGCGCACCGAAAAACGTACCGCTGTAAGGGGTGCGGATTTCGGCGAAGCTGCGCCCGCCATCCGTGGAACGGAACAGCGCTCCCTGTTCGCCACACAGGAGCAGTTGCTGGTCGAGCACCTGCACCTGATACAAGTGCCGGCCGCGCGGATTCGGCACCCGTCCCATCAGCGATTGCCAATGGGTGCCGCCGTCGCGTGTTTGCAGTGCCAGTCCATAGGCCCCCACCACATACCCCTGCGTGGCGCTCACGAATGCCACATCGAGAAACGGTTTATCCGGGCCTTCCTCAACCAGCGCTTCGGCGCTACGCAGTTGCTGGTCTGCGCCGGCCTCGCCTGCTGCCGCGCGTTCACGGGCGTCCTGCACAACGATCTGCGCGACCTGATTGCCCTCCAACTGGCGTGTCCATGTCTCACCGCCGTCCGCGCTGTGCAGCACCACACCGCTGTGCCCCACCGCCCAGCCTTCGGTGGCGGAGACAAACACCACCGCCGTCAGCGCCACACTCACCGGCACGTGCCTGGCCTGGCGCCACGTGCGCCCGCGATCATCGGAAAGCCGCACGATGCCGCGCTCGCCCACCGCCACCAGGCGGTCGCCGGCACGGGTGACCGCAAGTTGCAGTGCCTGTTGGGCGCGTTGGCTTTCCAACGCGGGAAGATCCAGCAGATCAGGAACGGACGGGGTATTGGCAGACTGGGCAACGCTCGACAACCCGGCGATGAAGAGGACAACAACAGCGGACAACGAGCGCCGGAAAAGCAGATTCTGGGTGAGCATGGTACGTACTCGACTTCAAAACGTCCCCGCGACGTCGCCGCTATGCGCGGCGCCGACGGGGCGAGTCATGGCAAAGGAACCGGCAACCGAACAAGCGCCGGATGCCGGAACTGCAGGTAGACAACGGCCTTAGCGCACGCCTTCGGCGGCGACCGCGTCCCCCGTGAAATGGGCCTCGGGATGGCGCGGGACAATCGTGTAGGTCGCACCGTTGAGCGACTGCGTCGAGCTCATGGTGTTGGCCTGCAAGTTGAAGATATTCGCCGGTTTCATGGCCAGCATCGGCACCTGCGGCAACACGAACGGCGTCACCTGGCTGGTGCGCCAGAGCTTGCCTTCGCTGTCGTAGCCATCGACCAACAGCACCATCCACGAGTCTTCGTCGATGTAGAACTTGCGCTTGGGTACCGCGTGGCGCTTGCCGCTGGCAACGGTGGCTTCCACTTCCCAGACCCGATGCAGTTCCCAGCGCAGTTTGTCCGGGTTCAGGTGATGGGCGCCGTAGGCTTCATCCACCGACGCGGTGACCAGTGCGTTGTCGTTGTACGGCACATACATCTCGCGCTTGCCGATCAGTTTCCAGTCGAAACGATCCACATGGCCGAGGAAGCCCAGCACCTCGTCAAAGTAGTTGGCGCCGGAAGCGACGAAGTCCGGAGTGTCATAGGCCACGGTGGGCGCGCGCCGGACCCGACGCTGCCCGACCAGGTACTGCCAGGCCTGGCGCGACTGCTTGACGTCGATGCTGTCGCGGAACACCAGGGATTCACCCGACTTGAAGGGCGGCGCGATGGTGCTGAAGCGCTGGAGGAAGTACTCGCCGTTCCATTTTTCCGGCGAACCGTCCTTGTAGTAATACGGGTACTGGTTGGACTGGTCGTTTTCCGTGGCGATGGTGCGCGAGCCGTCGGCGGTCAGAATGACGTTCTTGAAACTGGCGACGTCGGTGGCTTCGTTTTCCACGCGCAGCAAGTGGTTCCAGATGACTTCCACGCCTTCCTTGGGAATCGGGAACGGCACACCGCCGTAACAGCCCTGCATCGACTTGCCGCCATCCTTGATCTGGCACTGGGTGGCGTTTTTCGCGGTGTTGTCGTACACGAACTGCGGGGCGAGGCCGGTGCGGTGGGTCGGGTACACGTCGAGGCGAAAGCTCTGCGCATACTTTTTCAGCAGCGCCTGAGTGCCATCCGAGAGCTTGTCGGCGTATTGCGCCATGTTCTGCGCGTTGATCTGCAGCAGCACTTTTTCGTTGGCGAACACCTTGGTGGGAATATCGCCGATTTTGTCGCTGGCTGCCGCTATCGTCGGGGTCGCGCTCCACGCCGGGATGCTGCCGTCCTTGTTGCCGGCACGCTCGCCCCCCATGGGCGTCAGGGTGGTTTTCAAGGTCGCGGCCTCTTGGGCGCTGACCGCAGCCTGCGTACCGTTGGCGCTGAAGATCAAGGCCGTGAGGGCCAGATAAATCGCTGTTTTCTTATGCATTGTTATTGTCCTTAAACCAGGGTGGTCCAACTCAAAACGTGCGTTGAATCGACAGCGAAATGAAATCGCGGTCACCGTGGAAGTTTTTGTAGGAGAGCTCGGGCGCAGGGGTGTCGTAGCGGATGATCGAGCCAGCCGGACCGTAGTAGTGGGTGAAGTTCAGGCTGGCCTGGACGGTCTTCTGATACTCGCCTTTGATGCCGAAGCTGACGTTGCCGCCATGCTCGGAAGGAAACAGCACCCCGTTGACCGACGAGCGCCCGGACAGCCCGTAACTCAAGCCAACAGGGAGTTGCACGTCGAGGCCCGGGAGGACCTGGAAGTACTCCGGCGAAAAGATGAATTGCAGGGCCGTGGCGTCACGGGTGGCCAGCGGGTCGAGTTGGTCTTTGTTATCCGTGATGCTGAGGCGCCGGTTGAAGGCGATCTCACCGAGAAAGGAGGCGGCGTCCCACATCGGGCTTGCACTCAACACCGAAACGGCCGAGAGGTTCATATGCAGGGTGCGGCCGACCGGGAACGCGGCGTGCTTGTTGCCATCAGCCCCGGCGCTCTCGGGCACGATGACCGTGTTGCCGGACGCCACCAACGGCATGTTGTCGCGAAAGGACATCTCCGCCGCCACGTTGGTTTCGCCCACCAGCGTGCTCACGCTGAAGCCGACGGTACGAATGTCCTCACCGTAGACCTGCTCGTACACACCGGTATCCGGGTGCAGGTAAAACTGCGGCATCTTGTCGTGGAACTGCGCGGCGTAAAGGCCGTACTCGAAGTCACCCGACTTGACTTTCAACTGCAGGCCGCCCTGCCCCGAGTTTTTGGCATCGATGTCATCACCGCGCCGCGCGCTGACCCCCGGCCCCAGGATCAGTGTCTCGCCGCCTTCATCGACAAAGTCGGCAAAGCTGAAATAACTGCCGGCGCCGGGCAGCCGACTCTTGCGCCATTCAAGTTGATAGTAGGCGCCGATCGACACATCGGGCGTGATCTGCAACTGGCCGGAAAACTGCCCCACCGGACGCAGAATTTCCTTGAATTGGGAGTTGGGCACCGACAGTGCCTTGATCAGGTCCAGCGAAGTCTGCGCCGCTGCGATGCCATTGCTGCCGAAGAACAGGCTTTCCCCATACAACTGGGTAAAACGCCCGGCCTTGAGATTGAGGCCCATGTCGCCGGGGGCAAAACTGCCATAGAGGAACGCATCCAGCAGTTCGGCCTTGCGACCGTGTAATTTCTGGGTGTCGTCGGTAAATTGGTTGTATTTGACCGACCTGGAATTGACCAACGCGCCGTCCAACGCACCGGGGTTGTCGTTCGACTTGTTATAGACATCGTCGTACCAGGCCGCGCCACTCAAGCGCAGCCCATAATTACGCTTGTAGCGCAGGTCGAACTCGGAGAGCAGGTCGAAACGGTTGGAGATCAGCCCCTTGCCAAAGTTCTGATCGCCATCGTTGGTGTTGGCCTGCACCCCGACGGAATTGTCCGCCACGCTGCCTTTGGCGCCTTCGACACGCCAGGCCGCACTGTATTTAACGGTGTTGTCCAACGACATACGCAGGTCAGGGTTGCCAGCATCAATCTGGAATGCAAGAGCCGGTCCCGTGGCACAGGCGCTGGCAAGGGCGAGAAAGGTCGTCTTGAGGGGAAATTTGGGCAGACGGGCTCCATACAGCATGTTGAGATCCTCGACTTGTTATTTTTATGTGGGGGGTCACACACCTCGAAGACGCGCGGGGCGCCTGCTGGTATGTGCTCTCGAATCACAAATTATTACCGTCGAGGATTACCGTCCAATACCATAAAACCAATGGAGCAATACCTTTTAGGTATTTCTATAGGTAGGCTAAGAGGGCCGTTCACGGCGCTGACCGGTTCGCGTAGTCTGCTCAAAAACGCTCGCGCGATTGCCTGCAGCGCTCCCGATTCCCCCAGAAAAGGCCTGCCTGATGGACCTTCGTCACCTCCGCTATTTCGTCGCCGTTGCCGAGGAAAAAAATATCGGCCGCGCGGCCGTTCGCCTGCATATTTCCCAGCCACCGCTGACCCGCCAGATTCAGCAACTGGAAGAAGACCTGGGCGTGCAACTGTTCAACCGCACACCCCGCGGGATGGAGTTGACCCCCGCCGGCGAGCTGCTGCTCGAAGAGGCGCGCAACATTCGCTCAGTGGTGGAACAGGCCACCGAACGCACCCAGCGGGCGGGCCAGGGCAAGCTTGGACGGCTGGATATCGCCGTGTTCGGCTCGGGCATTCTTGACACGATCCCCAAGCTGCTGCTGACGTTCAGCAGCGCGTTTCCAGACGTGAAGGTGGTGCTGCACAACATGAACAAAGAGGCGCAGATTCAAGCCTTGCGGCAGAAGCGGATCGACGCCGGTTTTAACCGGTTCATCTCACCGTCGAACGACATCGCCAATGAGGTGGTCACGACCGAACGGCTGCTGCTGGCGGTCAACGAAACATCGCCGCTCGCGCACCGGGCCTCGATCCCGCTTCGAGCATTGGCTGACTATCCGCTTATCGTCTTTCCGTCCGGGCCGCGCCCCAGCTTTGTCGACAAGGTGATGAGCCTGTGTCAGCAGGCAGGCTTTACGCCAAACGTCGCTCAGGAGGTAGGTGACACGATAACGGGCGTGGCGCTGGTCGCCAGTAATTTCGGCGTATGCCTGGTACCGGAGTCCGCCACCGTACTGGCGCTGTCCGGGGTCGTGTATCGTCCATTGATTGACCTTCCGGAAAACGCCGGTGTTGACCTGAACTGTATTTATCGATTCGACGACCCATCACCGCTACTCAAGTCATTCTTGGACACCGTTCGAGCGTTTCGCAGAGACAACTAGGCAAGATGTGACCCACTCCAAGGACGAACCCTGGCCAACGTTTCACGCCGACCTGATAAGCAAGGTGTCAATGATGGTTGAATCATGGACGCGTCTAGAAATGGCTCACGACGATGAAACCGGAACAGACGAAGAAGTTTTTTTCAGCAAACACTTCCGATTCCCCTGCTCAATACCTCGGCAAAGATGATGTCAAAAAGCCTCACCAGACTTCGCCACCCTCCCCGCTATAAGCCTCGAATTCCGCCGCCCCAAGGCTGACCGGTCGGTCACAAAAAGCCTTTTGACACAGTATTTACGGGCACTTACTCAGAACGCAACGCTATTTAGCACGCTAAAAACCGCTGAAATATTAATTTGCAATTTCCTACCCCCCCTACTATGTTTTTGAGTACCCAGCGCTCATAAGGATTGGCACAGGGTGCCAGTGAGCCGCTAGCCACCACCTCAGGGAAGACATCATGGCGACTCGCGATTTCGTTCGAGCTGTGCGTCACGCTTTTCTCACTCTGGCCGTACTCGCCCCCGTGGCGATCGCTCCGGTCCAGGCCGCCTACAAGACCCCCGACAGCAAAGCACTCAGTGCCGAGACCCTGACCGACATCAAGGCCCTGGATGCAGAAGTCAGCCCCGGCATCCCGCATCGCCTCGACCTGGCCAATCCGCTGCACTACCGATACATCACCGAAACCTTCAAGCGCGCCGGGAAAACCCCGGAGAACTCGCCGCAGTTATTCCGCAGCCTGGAAAAGGGCCGGGACATCGGTGTCGCCGAGCTGAAGAAAAACGCCGCCCGCCCCCACCGCGCACTGGCAGTCAATGCCACTGCCACGGACGGCATCCAGAACCTCCACTTCATCGCCACCTTCTCCCAGGACAACGGTGCCAGCGCCAACAAGGCCAAGACGACCCTCGCGGCCGCCCAGCCCGGTTACCAGGCCACGGGGATTTCCTCGGTGGTAGGCGGGACCACCTCCACGTCCATCGTCATGGAGCTGTACGAGGTGGAAACCGGCAAGGTCTACGCCACCCAGTCCAGCAGCCAGTTCAGCCAGGGCACGGATTTCCGTGTGCAGGTCTCCGGCCTGCTGCCCGCTGCGGACGGTAACCCGACCACCCAGGCCAAGGGCCTGTTCTACTACTACCCGGCCAACGCCGGTCCGATCGAACCGCCGGTGGTCTACGTGCAGACCTTCCAGGACACCCTGAACCCCACCAGCGCCTGCCTCGACCAGCCGAACTACTGCGTGCGCAGCAACGGCAACTGCACCGGCACCTACGAGACCACCTGCACCAACACCAAGGCCAACACCACGCCGATCAAATTGTGCTGGAACCGTGGCAGCCAGCAGGAATGCGATTACTGGAACGCCAATGCACACCCGACCAACTTCGTCTTCCCGCTGTCGGGCTCGGCCACTTTCGCCAACACCGTGGTTTCGCCACCGGCCGGGGTTACCTCGATCTATATCCAGAACCCCGCCGGCGGTGGCTGCAACGTGTACTTCCAGCAGGGCACCGTGCTCGAGCAGCTGTACTGGACAGCCAAGGACCAGACCATCTCGTGGAACTACCCGGCCTCGGCTTTCCCCAACACCGGCAACTGCATCAACTACTACGACGGCACCGCCGCCAACCTGTGGGTTACCGCCTATGTCTCGCTCAACGGCAGCCCGGGCCAGCAGCCGCCATTCGGCACGCTGAACTTCACCAGCGACCGCACCTACCTCGGCACCCCGGGGGTCAATATCATCCCGCCGCTATACATCATGCAGGGCTGCCTGGCCGAGGGCACCGAGATCACCCTGGCCGACGGCAGCAAGCGTCCAGTGGAAGCCTTTACCGGTAAGGGCGGCGAGTCGGTGAAGAGCGCCGACGGCAAGACCAACGACGTGTACGGCACCACCCTGGGCACTGAACCCCACCCGATGATCCGGATCAAGACCGATGGCGGGCAGAACGTCCTGGTCACCCGCACTCACCCGATGATCCTTGCCAACGGCCTGCCGGTACAGGCCCGCTACCTGCGGGTCGGCGATGAACTGAGCAGCATCGACGGCAAGGCCATGGTCACCGAACTGAACCTGGAGCAGTACAGCGGCAAGGTCCATAACCTGCTGACCCAACCCTACCCGACCGCAGGCACTTACTACGCCGGCGGCCTGCTCACCGGCGACGCCAATATGCAGCAGTCGCTGGCTTCGGTGGGTGAACGCACGCCACTGCGCAGCCGCGCCGAAATCCGCGCCACCCTGCCCAAGGAGTGGCTGCAGGACTTCGACAATACCCCCGACCAGTGACGCCAGCGGGGATGCGCCAGCGCATCCCCTGACGCCCCTCTATTCCGGCTTTCCTCTTTCCAGCCCTTCTTCCGGAGGCACGCATGGCCGTCCACGCACAAGTTCAGAACAACAGCAACGACCCAGTTATCCAGTCCGCCATCTACGACGGCAGCAACGTGCGGGTGATCTGGACCCCCTCGAGCGACACTGGCGTCACCGGCTACATCATCCAGCTGGCCTGGCTGGGCGGCGGCACTCCCGTGGTCGCCTACCAGAGCCCGGTCTTCCAGGGCCGGAACACCGGGATCGGCAACCTGCCCCTGAACCAGCCACTGAACACCGACGTCACCTACCAAGTGGTGGTCCAGGCGCAGTGGGGCACCAGTTCGGGGCAGAACAGCGCACCGGTGATCCTGCCCACCGTGCGCCCCACCCTGGACGAGGCGCTGTACGATGGCCTCGGCCTGCGAGTGACATGGCAACCCTCGTCGCAGGCGGCGGCCGGCTATGAAATCGTCGTGGTGTCGCAGAGCATCGGCACCACCTACAACATCCCAGTCAGCGGCGCCCAGACCGATTTCGCCGTGGTCGACAACGACAAGCTCGGCGGCGGCCTGGGCGACAACTCGGAGTGGCAGGTGTACGTCGCCGCAGTCGGCGAGAACAGCGCCAGCGCACGCTCCAACGCTGCGAGTTTTCCGCCGACGTCGATGGTCCGCCCGGTGCTGGGCAAGACCAATCTGTACCGCGACGGCAATTGCATCGTCGCCCGCTGGACCGGTAGCGATGCCGGCGCAATCGTCGGTTACCGCCTGCGCGCCAGCAACCTGGCCAGCGCCACCGGCTACAGCGTCGACGTCCCCGGCGGCAATGCCAGCAGCGCCACCCTGGCCCTGCCCGCCGCCCTGGCCGACAGCCTGAACTTCCAGCTCTCGGTCACCGCCCTCACCGCCAGCGGCGCCGGCCTGGTCAGCCCGCTGACCCCCATCGTCTCGACGCGCCCGGTGCTGACCGCGGTCGACTATAACGGCAGCGCACTCAAACTCGACTGGGTCATGCCCTACAACCCGGCCGTGACCGGTTACACCCTGCAGGCAGTGTCCTTGTCCAGCGGGCAGAGTTTTGCCGCGACGGTCAGCGATGCCAGCGCCACCTCGGGCAGCATCACCCTGAACACCGCACTGGACAGCGCCCAGGCCTGGGTTGCGCAGATCATCGCCCTCGGCACCGACGGCGGCGTCGGCGCCGAGGGCCAGTTGCTGCCGATCATCACCGGTAGCGCCAGCTTCACCAGCCTGGTGGTCAGCGCCGATGGCGGCAGTATCGATGTCACCTGGCAAGCCCCGACGTCGCTGACCAGCCCCGCACTCACCACGGTCAGCCTGCTGCTCAACGGCGCGGCCATCAGCAGCCTCGGCGTCAACGGCAATACCGCACGCCTGGCCCTGCCGGTCAACGTCGACGGCGCGACCCTCAGCGTCGGCCTGGCACCCGCCACGGGCGTGGTGCGCAACACCAGCACCACGGCCCTCGGCGTACCGCTGACGATCCCGCAGATCAGCACCTGGGACACCGATGCGATAAGTGGCAGCGGCACCCTGAGCTGGGCCGTCCTGAGCGGCGCTCCTGGCTACCGCCTGAGCCTGCCCGGCGGCCAGCACCTGGACCTCAGCGGCACCAGCACCACGCTTACCCCCGCCCAGTTGGCCAGCGGCGGCAATCCGGCGCGCGTCACCTTGCGCAGCGCCGGTGTGGTCAATGGCTGCACCCTCGTCGGCCCTGCCAGCGCGCCGTTCGCCCTGGCCACCACGCCCGTGCAGGATGTTGCGGTGGACTACGACGGCGCCACCCTCAGCGCCCGCTGGAGCGCCGTGAGTGAGGGGCAGAGTTATCGGATTTCGGTACTGAAAACCGTGACCGGCACGACCAGCGTGGACCAGGCCTTCACCTCCAGCGCCGGGGTGCTCGAACAAAGCTGGGCCTACACCCCAAGCAACGCCGAGGCCAGCCTGAGCGTGGTGGTCCAGGCCAACCAGCCGGTGCTCGGCACCCCCAATATCGGCCCGTCCAACCAGGCCTCGGCCTTGTACCGCAGCGCCTTCATTCCATCCGCGCAAGCCGCTTCGACCAGCTTCCCGCACCTGATCCCGGCGCAAACCCTGAGCACCGCCCTCAGTGGCAACGCACCGGCCGCCGCGCTGACCCTGTACCTGCCGCAGATCGGCAAGACCGGCAGCCTCAGCGGCCTGCCCATCAGCAACGGCCCATTCACCCTGGCGGCGGCCCCGGGTGCCACCTACCCCTACAGTCTCGCCATCGCCTCCAGCGGCACCGACTCGCCCTGGACCTTCGACAGCAGCCCCCTGCGCAGCGGCCTGCTGAAGGCCTACGTGGCCTTTCTCCAGGCCCTGGAAAGCGCCGGTGCCGCTGCGTGGGGCATCATCGCCGTGCAGGACGCCCTGGCCCGAGTGATGCCGCAGACCTTCGAGGAATCGCTGTACTACGGCTTCGGCCTGGCGTTCCCCTCCCCCGATACCGGGGCTACCCTCGGCTCGGTGGACCTGCGGCCGGGGATGATCCTGCGGGTCGCCGCCAGCCCCTTCCAGACTATCTCTTCGACCGCCTCGGACCTGAAGTGGAGCAACGGCTATGTCGCCGGGCCGACGGTGGACTATCCGGTCGGCCAGTTCGTCGACAGCTCGGGCAGCATCAGCACCGGCTGGGATTCCTTTATCGGTCAGTTGGTCAGCGGCGGCGCACTCTCGGTCAACCCGCCGCCGTCCCATGACAGCACCCAGCAGATGGGCGGGGTCGCCGATGCCGCCGACCTGTATTTCCCGGCTTTCATCGCCCCGTTCTACCGCCTGTTCTCGCCGTCTGCCCTGGCCAGCGCCAGCGACCCGGCAATCACCACCACGACCAACAACTTCACGCTCGCCGCAGCCGCCAGCTTCACCGCCCTGAACAGCGCCAGCAACGTGCCCGGCGGCACCGTACCGGTGGCTTTTTTCCGCGGTCGCGCGGTGCCCAAGGCGTGCCTGCGGGTCACCCTCGACGGCACGCCGCTGGTGGTACCGGTGGGCACCACCGTGGCCAACCTGCTGGCCTTGGCCGGGCGCATGCCAGTGCCTGCGGCGCTGCCGGTGCATGGCGTGCGGGTGCTGCGCGGGCTGGGTGCCGCCGTGCTGGACCCAACCGCAGCCCTGGGCACCGGCGCCTGGCCGTTGCGCCTGGACTGGAGCGGGCTGGGCAACTATGCCCCAGGCTGGACACCGCTGGCCGTACCACTGCTGCCGGGTGATGCCGTTATCACCACCCAGCCCTGATCCATCACCGCCTCGCGACAGGGAGCCGTCATGAGCGTACCGGTGTTCGAACACGTCACGGCGGGTCTTTACCGCCTTTCCACCCTCGCAGAGAGTGGCCTGGAGCACTATTGGGCAGGCTATCTGGCCAGCCCCGGCAGTGACCTCGGCGCCAGCGCCAGCCTGGCGCAGACCTGGGCCGACCAGGGCGGCGCCTATCTGTTCTGCGCGAACGCACCCGCCGATCCGGCGACGTTCGTCGCTGACCTGCGCGCACTCTGGCCGCGCCTGTCGCCCAAGGGCTGGCTGCGCCTGCTGTGGATCGCCAACCCGGCGGACAGCGCCAGCCAGTGGCAGACCCAGGGCATCGACGCGCTGCCCGTTGGCGAGCCGAGCGGCGGCTGGCGGGTAGTGCGCGATATGCGCTTCGGCCTCGGCCAGTACGCGGTGGCGATAAAAGGTGGCAGCGGCCTGGTCGCCGGCAGCGACAGCCTGCTGTTCGACGGCGCGGGCCTGTCTTTCTTCGCCCCGGGTGGCGTCTATGCCGCAACCCAACCCCAATGCCCACTGCCCTTGAACGGTACGCAGCTGGGTTGCCTGAGCTTCGGTATCCGCGCCGGCAATGGCCTCGACGAGGAGGCCGATGACATGCAGCGTCTCGGCGTCATGCTGCGCTACGGCGAAGCCGATATCGACAGCCCGGTGGGCGAAGTGAACCTGATCGACATGCCGCTGTTCCGCCAACTGGACGCCACACCCTTCGACCTGGCTGTGGCCTTCGATCCGCTGAACCCCGAACTGCCGCAACGCAGTGCGCTGGTCTTCGCCACCGGGCAAGGCAGCGTGCCGACCCTGGGATTTGCCCAACTGAGCAATACCGGACACACCACCCTGGCCACGCCACGCGCCAGCAGTGGCGACCTGCCGGGAGCGCGCCTGAGCTTCGGGCGTACCCCGTTGTTCGATGCCGCGGATGTCGCCAGTGCCAACCTGGTCTGGCACCTGGCGCCGGATGGCCTGTTCGACCTCGGCACGCCCCAACAGGCGCACAGCAGCGATGGCAACACGCGCCTGATCCTCGGCGTCGCCGGTACCGAGACCGTGGTGCTGCCGCAGGACAGCACCTCACTGCTGCTGTTCCAGGCCAATGGCGCGGCCTATCTGCCGCCCGCCCGCGAGGAGGCGAACGGCGCAGCCCTGAGCGACCTCGGCACCACCGCCTGGGCCACCGTGCTGTCCGATGGCGGCGGTGGCCGCAGCTACGAAGCACAGCCGCCGCGCTCGCCGCTGTTCAACGCGGCCAGGGTGCCGGTGGCGGGTTTCCTCTCCTACCTGAACATGAACGCCGCCACCCTGCCGACCTTGCAGGCGAGCCAGCAGAGCACGCCGGTGGTCTGGCCCATGGGGGTCTATGCACGGATTGCACCGCAGGCGATCGACCAGGCCGCCCATCTGGAGGACGCCGCCCTGGCGCCCATCCGGCGCAAGCTGATCGGCCTGCCGCCACTGGAAGCACCGCGCAGCGCGCCCACCGGACGCCTGCGCCTCGGCGTGCCGGCCGAGGCTGCGAATGCCGACACCCCACCGCTGGGCGTTACCCCCAGCGGCCTGATCGCCGTGCTCGACGCCGCGCAATCGGCATGGGCCGGCGTGCTGTTCGCCAACATGCCGCAATCGGATACCGGGCAGTTGATCCTCACCGAGGTCAAGCCGCCCTTCCAGGCCGCGCTGCAATCCAACCAGCTGTTCATGGTGGTGGCCGACGTCGACACCTTCATGGACCAGGGCAGCTCGGTGGCCTATCAACTGACCGCCGCCAACGCCGTCTCGCGCCTGCTCGCCGCCGGGGTCCCGGCCGCCCAGGCCCAGGCGATCAACAATGCCCTGAAGGCACTCGGCTACCCGGAATTCCCTAACGAAGCCGCGTTCGATGCCGCAGTGGCAGCCAGCGCCGGCGACTACCTGGCCGCGGCGCAAGCGGCGGCGGGCCTACTGCGCGCCGATATCGAAGGCTGGACCTTCCAACTCTCGCCGCGCTCCTGGCGCAACGACGCCCTGACCCCGACGCTGATGCTGTTCAAGTACTGCGGCCGGGCCATCACCGACCTCGCGGCGGACACCGGCGCCTGGTGCTGGCCAGCAGTCGCGCAGGCTGCGGACGGCTCGCTGGCCCCGACCCAGGCCGCACTCGACGCGGTGATCAGCAAGGCGCGCCTGGCCGTTCTCGACCCGGATATCGGCGACAGCGATCCGCTGGTGCTGTTCTATCACGAGGTGCTCGACAACCCGCGCTGGAACGGCGTGCTGTTCCTCAATGCGCCGATCGACTTCCAGGACATGCCCTCGGCCCTGCGCTTCATGGCCGCCGGGGTCGACCGCTCGCGCTTCTACGCCCATCACGTCGGCTTCTCGCTGACCCCGTACACGCCGCAAAACGGCATCATCGACCTGGGCCAGACCGCCGTGTTCGGCCTGATCGATTACAACGACCCGGACGACCTGGTGGCCTCCACCACCATCCCCTTCGGCTACAAGACCCTCTCCATGCGCGTGCGCTTCGACAATGCGCGGGTGGTGGACTTCTCCGCCGAAGCCGAACTGATGGTCAACCGCCTGTTCGCCTCATGGCTGGCCAAGGTCGATCGGGCCCGTGGCAACAACCTGATCCTCACTGGCAGCTATCAGCGTGTTGGTGGCCAGCCGAGCTATTCCTTCAGCCTGCTGGGCAACAACGTGTTCCAGAGCAATGGCGCGGCCCTGGCCTCCATCGATATCCGCGACTGCCGGATGGAGACCGCCGCCGCCCCGGTGGACGGCCTACTCACCGCCAACTTCGTGCTGGCGGGGCGTCTGGCCTTCGTCGAGATTCCCGAGTTCGACCTGTTCGGCTATGGCCCCGGCGACGCGGTCAACGGCTACCTGAGTTTTCAAGGGCTGGTGGTGGCCATGTCCTTTGCCATGGAGGATCCGTCGCAGCAACGCTTCACCTCCGGCGAGGCCGGGGTCGGTTTCAACACCGGCCCCGGCGCCTCACTGGCGCGTCCGGCCTCGTTGGTGGAGAACTTTCCGTTGCGCCTCGACGGCCTGGTCGCCGCCCCCGACCTGGCCCCCGTCGGCCAGCCGCCGCAAGGGGCCACCCCGGAAAGCCTCGGTTTCACCTCCATCGGCGCGCCCCTGGACCAGCAACCCCTGGCGGCGCCCTGGTTCGGCCTCAGCCTGGCGCTGGACATGGGCACCCTCGGCGCCCTCAGCGGCGCCATCGGCCTGAAGATCACCGTGCTCGCCGCCTGGGGCCCGGAGCCGGTGGCCGGCGACCCACCGGTCTACTTCGGGATCAAGCTGGGCATGTCCAATGCCATCAATGGCAGCCTGCCGTTGCAGGGCGTGCTCAAGCTGGGCTTTCGTACCTTCCTCTTCGAAACCTGGCGCGACAGCGACAACCGCCTCAACTACCTGCTGCGCATGCGCCGCTTCGCCCTGTCGGTGCTGGCCTGGAGCTTCCCGCCGGGCAATGCCGACCTGATGCTGTTCGGCGCTCCCGGCAGCCCGAAGACTTCGTTGGGGTGGTACGCGGCCTACCTCAAGGATGAGGACAAGAAAAAACAGCAAGCCGCGCTTGCCGCCCCGGCACCGCGCCAGGTGGCCCGGCGAACGCCGGACAGCAAGCGCCTGGCGCGTTCCGGACGGCGCACGCCGCCGGTTATCTGAAAATCAACAGCAAGGGACGCTGCCCATGAGCAAACAACGCCTTTACTGCCTGGATGTCGGCCAGGGCATGTGTACCTATTTCGAAGGGTATGACGACGACGATAACGTCATTGCCAACGCCCTCTTCGACCTCGGCTCGACAAAAACCCGCCGCCGTGCGGGACGCCCGACCATCCAGTTTCTCAAGCAGCGGATCATCGCGCGCAGCGATGACGACGAAGGCTACCTGGACGCGGTCTTTCTTTCGCACAAGGATGCCGACCACATCAACCTGATCCGCGGCCTGCTGGAAGAACTGCCGAACATGAAGATCGGCCACGTATTCCATAGCGGTCGCTACAAGTGGTACGCCGGCAAGAAAACCAAGAATGTGCTGGGCGAACTGGGCAAGCGTACCGAGGATGCCAGCACCCACGTCTTGAACTTCGCCGTGGGCACCAGCAGTTTCCCCACGGGCGACCCGCAGCACTGGCACTCGATCTGGGGCAATGAGACCGTCAATGCCTATGTGATCGCGGTCAATACACCGATGGCCGATACCAAACAGGGAGTAGACGTCGATGTTGCCTACGCAGCCTACGATGAGCCCGACGGCAACCTGGCCAACTCGACCTCGCTGGGCATCTACCTACAGATGTTCAACGTCGGCGCGGTGATCTTCGGCGACGCGACCTTTTCCACCTTCCAGTTCGTCAATCGGCATTTCCTCGAACACAAAGTCTGGCTGTCCAATTCTTTCATGCTCCAGGCACCGCACCATGGCAGCCGCTCTACCACCTTCGGGCTGAAGGTGTCCAACGCGCTCATCAGCAAGGAGGCCGCGCAAGTGGTCAGGACCTTCGCCTCGCTGACCTACGGCGCGACAATCATCGTCAGCGCAGACACCAGCCATGACCATCCCTCCCTGGACACCATCAACGCGTTCTTGCCGTTCGCCGACCATCGCGGCCCCTGGTGGGCCGATGAACATGTCCAGCCCAATCACCTGGTCTCGACCTACTTCGACGTACCGCTTTCCAACACCCAGGGCGCGCTGAATACCAATTACACCTACCAGACCGACCAGAACTACTACACCAACCTGTACTGGGGGCGGGAAACCAAGAAAGGCAACTTCAGCTTCCCTCCGGCCAAGGAGTTGACGGCCCCGACCGCCGCGTTCGCCGAAGGCATGAACTGGGGCTACGAGGTGACTGCGCAATCCTCCGTGGACCAGCGCAACATCCGTTTCATCGGTTTTTCCAGCAACCGCCTGCCCAAGAGCAGCAAGCAGCTCGCCGAGGCCTTCGCCAGCGTTCCCCTGGCCGACGAGGTTGCCAGAACCAGCCCGCCGCCAGCACCTGCGCCCGCCAACGGGGCCGCCCGCGCGCCTGCACATGCACAGCGCAACCTGCGTCGTCTGACCCCGCGTCCCTGATGGGTCGTGCTGAAGCTCCAGTTTTTTCTCCGAGGTAACCTATGTCTGTCGCCACCGTTTACTCCGCGCTGAACGCCTCGATCCACGACGGCGTCATCGACCTCTGGCAAGCCTCGACACAATCCGTGCTGGCGCCGCTACGTGGTGTGCTGGAACTGTTCGGCATCCATGATTCCTGGCTGTTATCCAGCGCCAGCCTCAGCCAGGGGCTCGACCGGGTCACCCTCAGCGCCAGCGGCCATTTCGGCCAGCCCGGCGATCCGCAAGGCATGCGCTTCGCGGTCCATGGGCAATTGCTCTATACCCAGACCGACGCTAGCAGCGGTCTGTTCCAACTGAGCCTGGCCATCACCTCGACGGGCTGGACCTTCTCGGATTTCTTCAATCCCTACTGCCTGCCACAGACCCAGGGCGAGCCCGTCGATGGCGGCGACTCGGTGGTCTGGAAGCCCTCTTTCCTGCAAGGACTGGTACTGGAGGCCCCCGTGTTCCAGGCTGATAGCCGGACCGATGCCAGCCTGACGCTCTCGGGACGCCTGCCGGCCAACGACGCCTTTTCTGCCGCGCTGGACATGCTCGCCCCATGGCCGCTGGCCTTGAGCGGCACCTTGAAGATGCCGGCCACCTGGAGCGACGTACCGGTCATGGACCTGTTGGCCAGGGCCGCCGGTTCACCGGCGCTCAACGTCGGCTCGCCGGCACCAACAGGCGGCGGCCCGGCGGGCCTGGCACTGAGCAATCTCGGCCTGGAACTGCTGGTGCGCGATGACCTCGATGAAGCACTGTGGAACCGTACTAGCTTCTCGGTCATCAACCTGGTCGGCACCGTCAGCCTGGGCCGCGACAACGCGGCGCTGGTGGCCAACCTGTCCACGCCATTGCTGGTGGTGGGGGCGCAATGGCGCCTGACCGCCGTATTCGACCCGGCCCACGCCTCGATCGTTCGCGGCATGGCGCAACTGAGCACCATCTTCGGCCTGCCCGCCCTGCCCCTGCCGGACAATTTCCCGCTGCTGGAAACCTTCAAGTTTCGCGAGGTCGACCTCACCTTCACATCACCGACCGGAGGGGGACTCCCGCAATTGCAGGCATTGGGCGTGACCATCGGTTCCGACCAGCAATGGTCGCCGCCGGTCCCTTTTGTCACCCTGCACAGTGTTGGTACTCGCTGGGTCTGGGGCTGGGGCGCAATCAGCGTCGACGGTGGCGCAACACGCTATACCGGCACCGTCAGCGGCGCGGTGTTCGGCACCCTGCGCTTCGGCGACAACGCCAATACCGGTAAGAAAGTCGACATCGATGTCTCGGTCAGCCTGCCGCAGCTATACATCCAGGGCCAGATGCGCAATGGCGACTACATTCCCATCGGCCAGGCCTTCAGCTATTTCTTCGGCGCTCCGGGCCCAGCCGTGGGCGGCCTGCAAAGCGCCGTGGTCAGCGAGTTGGGGTTCGCCGCCGATCCACTGCTGCAGAATTATTCCGCCGAGACCCTGGTGGTATTCGGTGACCCGGACAACGACACACCCAGCGCCGACCAGGGCTGGGACATCAATCTAGTGGTGATCACCCTGCGCCTGGAAGAAATCGGCTTCTGGATCGCCTCGCAGAACGGCAAAGTGGGCGGTGGCCTGTCCGGGGTGTTCTCGTTCTTCCCCGCCGCCGCGAACGACGACTACGAGAGCCCGCGCCTGGTGTTCAGCGCCGATTACCCGGTGCAGGACCCGGACGCCCCCGAGGGTTGGCGCTTCGCCGGCGGGCTCTACCAGGGCACCAGCATCAACCTCACCGACCTGGTCGCCCAATTCCTCGGCCTCGGCCGGGCTCCGGCCTCGGTACCCGTGCTAATGGTGGACCGCCTCGACGTCAGCCTCTCCACCGGCGACAAGTCCTATGAACTGGGCGGCACCATCTCCATGCGCTGGACCCCGACCCTGTTCGGCACGGAGTTGAAGATCTCGGCAGCAGCCAGCATCGATATCGCCCGAAGCGGCAGCACGCCGGCGGACAAGCCAGCCTCGGGGCGTCTGAGCGGCGAGTTCTCGATCAACCGCATCGGCGTGGAAGTGGGCATGGACGTGGGCGTCGACGAGCCGACCTACCTGCTCAAGGTCTACGTCGATACGATCTGGGTCCAGGCCATTACCGCCTGGCGCGGCGACAAGGACAGCACCACCAACCCGCGCCACCAGGTGGTCTCGGTGCAACTGGGCGGCACCACCCTGGGCGACATGCTCGAGTACCTGGTCAACCTGGCTGCGCCGACCCTGGGCTTTACCCTTGACTCGCCGTGGGACGTGCTCAAGCGCATCGAGCTGTCCAGCTTCGTCTTCACCCTCGACCCGACCAACAACGTGGTCGAGTTCGTCTACAAGGCCAAGGTCGACCTGGGCTTCGGCAGCCTCTCGGCGATCGGCGTGCGCTATACCCGCGCCGGGGCCGGCAAGGTGGAACTGATTCTCGAAGGTTCGCTGCTGGGCAAGTCCTATACCGGCGACGATGCGCTGGCCTGGGATGTGGTCAACGAACCGCCGCCCGCCGTGCCGGGCACCGGGTCTTCGCTGGTAGAGCTGCGCTACCTGGGTATCGGCCAGCGCATCCGCCTGCAGAACCCGGTGGACACCGTGGCCGGCAACCTGGCCCTGCTCAAGCAGTTCATGCAGCCGGTGGAGAATCCCGGCAACCTGCCGAGCACCGGCAGCAGCGGGGTCGCCTTCTGCGCCGATAGCCAGTGGCTGATCGGCCTGGATATCGGCCTGATGGCCAATACCGTAGACCTCGGTTTCCTGTTCAACGACCCGATCCTCTACGGCCTGTCGGTCGGCCTCAACGGCGAGAAGGCCGGCAGCCTCGCCGGGCTGCGCTTCGAGATCCTGTACAAGAAGATTTCCGATGACGTCGGCATGTTCCGCGTCGAGCTGCGCCTGCCCGATGCCTTCCGTACCTTCCAGATCGGTATCGCCTCGCTGACCCTGGGCACCGTGGTGATCGAGGTCTACACCAACGGCAATTTCAAGGTGGACCTGGGCTTCCCCTACAACCAGGACTTCAGCCGTTCGTTCTCGGTCCAGGCCTATATTTTCATCGGTCGCGGCGGGGTCTATTTCGGCCTGCTCGACGGGGTCACTTCGAGCCAGGTGCCACGCATCAGCAACGGTACGTTCTCGCCGGTATTGGAACTGGGCATCGGCCTCGCGGTGGGGGTGGGCAAGGAGATCCGCGCCGGAATCCTCGGCGGCGGTGCCTATGTCGAAGTGCAGGTGATCTTCCAGGGCGTGCTCGGCTGGTTCAACCCGTCCAGTGCCGGGCTGCCGTCGGCCCAGTATTTCCGCGCCCAGGGCATCGCCGCCCTGCACGGCAAGGTCTACGGCTACGTGGATTTCAAGGTGATCAAGGTCTCGCTCAGCCTTGAGGCCTATGCCCAGGTCAGCGCGCTGTTCGAGTGCTACCGACCCACCGAATTCACCCTCAAGGTCTCGGTGCGCGCCGAGGCCAAGGTGAAGATCCTGTTCATCAAGATTTCCTTCAGTTTCCATGTCTCGCTGGAGCTGTCTTTCACCCTCGGCTCGGTGCAGCAGACGCCATGGATCGTCGCGCCGGGCGGCGACCCCAAGGGCTTCCAGAGCAGCCGCCTGCTGGCCGCGCCGGGACGGGCCGGCAGCCTGTCCGGCGGCTACGGCCCTCGGGCACGGCGCAATCGCGCGCAGCGGGTAGCGGTGCTCAGCGCCCAGCATCTGCACCAAGTGCTGCTGCGCAAGCGCGCGAGCAATGCCCTGGCGCTGGTCGAGGGCAGCAACTGGGACTGGGACCCGAGCCGCAGCCAGTGGCCCGACGGCCAGCCGCGCAGCGCCCTGCTCTATCTGCTGCCGAGCATTTCCATCGGCGATTTGCCGGTGTCCTGGAGCGGCCCGGCCCAGGCCGATGCAGCGCCCAACTACCGCGCCGCGTTCATTCTCTGCGCCAACTCCGGGGTCGACCCACAGGCACCGACCGCCCGCGCCGAAGCCCGGCGCTCAGCACTGCACCACGCCCTCGCCGCCAGCGCCGAGGACACGGCGAGCCTGACCCCGGACCTGTGGGTGCGTACCGTGCTGCTCTATGCGCTGTACGCCATTCCCGATGGCCCGCGGACCGAGACCGATCCGCTCACCGCCGGCCAACTCGCCCTGCTCGCCGCCGTCCTCGACGACCCGCAAAGCGCCGATGTGGCCTTTGCCTGGAGCCATCTGGAGACCCTGTTCGCCACCAACCTGCACCTGCTGCTGGGTGCCGATCCGGGCGCGGTCACCGAAGTCGGCGGCATGGTCGCGCCGCTGCCGCCGGGCCTGACCCGCAGCGGCACGCCAGGCGGAACCCTGAACTTCGCCGAGGTCAACCCGGTCGGTCCCTGGTACGAATGGCAACTGGCGCAGTACATGGGCCAGTACCTGCCGGTGGGCGGTGCCAGCGGGCCGCGTCCGGCCCTGGACGATCCGGCGACCTACGAGTCCTTCCCGACCTTCATCTTCCGCGACTACTGCCTGATGCTGGCCAAGGCCGCCGTGCAGGAAGCCGGCGACCTGCTGGCCAGCACCACGCTCAGCGTCGCCGACGACGGCAGCGGCCAGGGTCAGTCCCTGGCGCAACTGGCGGCAGGCTTCGCCAGCGCCACCGTCGACTACCCGGTACGCGCCGGGGATACCGTAGAAAGTGTCGCCCAGGCCCTGGGCGCCAGCAGCGCCGAGCTGCTATTCCTCAATCCCGCTCTGGAGCGTCAGTTGGCCAGTGCGCCGGTGGGCAGCCGCCTGCCGGTGAACCTCGGCATCGCGCCGGAGGTGCTGGCCGAGGACAACGCCAATGAAGCCTTCGCACTGCACAGCGTCGAGCTGGGCACCCTGATTCACCAGGCCGCCAGCGGCGAAACCCTGGACGCCATCGCCAGCCTGTTCAACCTGGCCAGCAGCAGCCTGCTGTTCGAGGCAGACGGCAGCGGCCTCGGCGAATCCGCCGAACTGCTGGACCCAGCGATGCCCTTCGACCTGCCGCTGCGGACCTGGAACAACGGCCCAGCCGACGCGTTGCTGGCCGCCGCCACGGCCTATGTACGCTATCGCCGGCCACCCCTGCTCGCGGCGGACTGGTACGCCCAGGCGGTATTCGACGGCAATGCCGAACTGATCGCGCAACTGAGCCGCAACGACCTCAGCCTGAACAGCCAGGAACTGCCGCCTGGCCAGACCCTCCGGGTGCCCCAGGGCTTCAATGCGCTGGAGCCGACCAGCGCCTACATCACCCAGCCCGGCGACACCCTCGACCGTATCGCCGCGACCCTGGCCCTGGTCCAGGTCTATCCCACGCAGTCGCCACCGGAAGCGCCGGACTGGCAGGCCTTCCTCGGCGCCGTCAGCGACCTCGGCGACCACACCTATGTGCTGCCGCTCACCCATGACCTGTATGCCGTCGCCGGGGAAAGCCTCGACGATCTGGCCCGGCGCTTGCTGCTGGACGTCAGTTGGACTTCCAGCAACGACCCGGCACTGGGCACCTGGCAGTATGCCTGGGCGAACATCCTCGCCTGGGCCGGCCCGGCCGCCTTCCTCGCGCCCCTGGCCCTGGTACCGGTGCCGAATGCCGTGGCCAAGGTCGGCGAAGACCAGAGCCTGAGCTTCACCCTGCTGGCCAACACTTACGGACTGAGCATTGCCGATGCCGCCGTGCGCCTGGAAAATCTCGCCGGCCTCTACGCCATCGACACCGTACTGAACGTGACCCAGGTGCCGGTGATCAGCATCGACCGACTGCTCGACCAATTGCTCGGCGGCGAAGCCCTGCCGCGTATCGTCAACCAGGGCTCGCGCTCGCTGATGGCCGGCCTGCGCGCGCCGAAGCCGGTGACCGACGCCCAGGGGCATGCGGTCGCCGACCCGCAACAACCCACCCCGCTCTACGACCTCACCGGCCAACAGTTCGACCTGGCGGTGGACACCTCGCCGGACAAGGCCGACGAACCCGCGCTGGACATGACCCTGACCGCCCAGAGCAGTTGGATCAGCCTGGTGGACAGCGCGGTCGCCGATGCCAACACCCTGCCAGCCAGCCGCTTCCTCGCCCGCAGCGAGATCCCCGTCGGTATGGCGGTGCCCACCGAAGTGGTGCAGAGCCTGAACTACCGCTACAGCAACGCGCAGATCATCGCCATGGGCCCGGCCACCAGCCTGAGCCTGCCGGTGGTCAAGGCGCCAGCGGCCATGGCCCTGGCCGGACGCTCGCCGAAAGCCTACGGCCTGACCCAGCGTATCGAACTGCAAACCCCGGTGGTCCTGCCGATTCCCGGCATGGACGCCCCGCCCGTGGGTGCCCAACCGACCCTCTGGCCGCTGCCGGCGGATCTGCGCGCCAAGGCCCTGAGCGGTTCCAGCGTGGCCTACGACCTGCTGACCACCGCCGAAGGCGCCAGCGCCGGGCGCGATGCGGTCGCCGTCGAGAGCGCCACCTGGGCCTGCCGCATCCCCGTGGCGATCAAGCAGATCAACGACACCCTGACCCTGTTCGCCCTGCAAGGCGTGGACGAGGCCGAGCGCCCGACCTTGCTGGCTTTACGCGCCTGGCTGGCGGCCGGCGAAAGCGCCGGCACGGTGGTCAAGGTACTGGCCCTGCCGGCGCCGAATGCCGGCAATGCCGCCGGGGTCAGCGTGCTCGACGGCACGCCGGAGCAGACCTGGCTGATCCAGGCCAACCTGTCCACGGAAAGCGTGCCACGCGCCCCTGACGTCACCCTCGGTCGGGTCCACAGCCTGGCCCGTGACGGCGATCCGGCCCCGGCCGCGTCGCTGAATGAGCTGGAGCGCTTCGTCACCCTGCTCTGGGAAGGCAGCGTGGTCGGTGGCTCCGGTTACACCCTGGGCCTGGAAAAAGGCCTGCCGGCCAGTGCCCTGGATGCCAATGGCGTCGCCACTATCGATCTGCTGGTGATCGCCGGCACCCAGCAGGCCAGCGCGCCGCAGGGCCGCAGCCTGTTGCCGTTCAATACCTGCGCGCTGGTCGCGCCGGGGCTGGATGCAACCATCGGCACCCTCTATGCCGAGGACCATAACGAAGAAGACACCATTCTGCAGGCCCTGGTACCGGCGGGCAGCGTCGGCTTCAACCTGACCCTGGACGCGCCGCCGGAACAGGCCGAGAGCACCGCCCAGTTGCAGGCCCGCAGACTCTTCAGCCTGCTCGGTACGCAGATTCCGGCCAGCCAGGATTCGCCCTTCGCCATGGCGGCTTCGGGCATGCCGGCACCGCCCACCCCGGTGGACAAGGACGCGCCCCCGGCGTGGAAACGCGAGCGCCTGATCCGTCGCGGTGTGCTGCGCGACAAGCGCCTGGCCGAAGAGGCCGATGCGTACTGGCTGTATGAGCAGATCCTGCCGCTGTACCGCTTCGCCACACCGTCGCCACTGCCGCGTGTGCTCGGCCTGCCGAGCCCGGACGACGACCCGTATCGCGGCTTCGGCTGGGCCACAAGCCTGCCCTCGGCCCTGGTCGAGCTGAACTTGCAGGACATCTTCGGCAACCAGACCGGCGCCAACTCCGCCGGCCAGGGTCAGGTCAGCCTGCCCAGCGGCTATACCGATCCATTGCTGGGCGTCGGTGACTGGCCGGCGCAGGTCAGTGCCTGGGCGGTCAGCGTCAGCGATGCCCAGGTGACCCTGAGCATCAGCCTGGAGGCGCGCCCGGCCACGGTGATGCCGTCGCCAAGCCAGCCCGGCGATGCCGCCGCGCAAACCGCCGAGCGCCAGGCCGAAGCCTACGCCAAGGCCTACTACCAACTCGGCCAGCCGCTGAGCGCGGCGGTGGAAACCAGCCTCGACATCAGCGCCGCCCACGGTATCGACCAGCAGCCGCTGTGGCGCTTCGCCGCCGCGTCCCAGGCCTTCAGCGCCAGCGCATCGCGCCTGGGTGCCGCCCGTGCCCCGGCCAATGCCACCCTCGCCTCGCTGGCCGAGGACTACAGCCTGCGCTACGCGGAAATGGCCCTGGCCAACGCGCAAGTGCCAATGCAGGCCCTGTTCGGTGTCGGTGCCCTGCTGAAGGTCCCGGCCTATGCGCTGTTCGCCGAAAACGACACGGCGCAGAGCATCGCCGCTATCACCCGCCCCAGCGGCTGGCCGAGCATCACTGCCGAGGCGTTGCTCGCTGCCCGCGAGAACGGCGAGCTGCCGCTGCGCAGCGGCGCGGTACTCAAGGTGTCGCCCGCACTGACCCGCAATACCGCCGACGGCAGCGCCAACCTGGCGACCCTGGCCAATCTCCTCGGCACCCTGCCGGGGTTGCTGGCCGGAGATAACGCCAGCCTGACCATCCTCACCCCGGGCATCACCTTCTCGGTCGCGGTGTCCGAGGCCGAGCAGGTGTCGGTCACGGTGACCGAGGCCGATGCACCGGCGCCGATCCGCTCGCTGGCGCAGGTCTGCACCGCCTTCGCCGCCCTCGGGGTGAATATCAGCGTCACCGACCTGGGCCAGAGCCATCAGGCGCTGCCGGCGATCTTCCAGGCCAACCAGCTGATTTCCAGCACGGTCTGGGTCGCGGGCAACGACGACAGCCTGGGGCACAACGGCAGCGGTCTGGACCAGGCAGCCCTGGCGGCGCTGAATACCCGCTCGGTCAATCTGTTCGAGATGGGCACGCTGTTGTATCTGGGCGACTTCAACGCCGGTGCGGGGATCAGCGCCGACGGCGCACAGACGCTGCACCAGTTCGCCGATGCCCACGCCTGCCCGGCGGAACTGCTGCTGGGTGCCAACCCGGATCTCGCGGTGCCGGCGGACGGCGCCTTCGCCCTGCCAGGCCGGGTGAGCTGGCCGAGCGACGCGGCACAGGTGCGGGTGCCCTACACGATCCAGGGCGGCGACAGCCTCGACACCATCGCCCCGCGTTTCGCCCAGAACACCCTGGACCTGGCCACGGCCAACCTGGAGATGCCAGTGGTCGTGGCCGGTGGCGTGACCCTGAGCATCCGCGTCGGCGGCCAGTCCTACAGCCTGACCACCGCCGCCAGCGGGCAAAGCCTGGCCGTCACCCTGAGCCAGCTGCAACAGCTGGCGCCTGCGGCGACCCTGGCGGATCTGCTGGCAAGCATGGGAGACGATAGCCAGGCGCTGAACCCGGGCGCCCTGCTGATCTGCGCCCCCGCGCAATTCGCCAGCGCCACCGCACCATCGGCGATTGCCGGGCTGCTGGGAGTCAGCGCCGGAGCCTTCGCCCTGGCCAACGTCGGTACGCCAAACCTGATCGCCAGCGGTATCCGCCTGGATGCCCCGCAAGGCCAGGCCAGCGTGGTCACCCAGGCCAACGACTGCCTGAACAGCCTGATCGTGCGCTTCGCCGAAGCCGGGGTGCAGGTCAATGCCCAGGAAATCGTCGAAACCCCGGCGAACGCCGACAAACCGTTGTTCGCCGCCGCGGCACCGGCCCTGGTACCGCCGAGCGGGATGCGTATCCGCTTGCCGATCGGTGCCAGCGGGCCTTATCCGGGGCCGGCCTTCCCGCTCAATGTGAGCCTGACCCTGAGCCGGCCGACGGCGCTGATCAACCCGGACTTCGCCGCCGATAACAGCGCAGGCGTGTCGCGCAGCAGCAGCCCGATCCCGGCGCCCCTAGTACCTGCGGCTGAGGACCAGGGCGGCGGCCTGGCCTTCAATGCCTTTATCGCCGCCATGCGTGCGGCCCTGCCCGACCTGCGTATCGCCACCGGCCGCGCCCTGGAGGACAGCCGCGATCTGTGGGCGGTGAACTTCGGCGACACCGGGATCCGCTCCCTGAGCATCGCCGGGGCCACCACGGTGCCCGGGGCTCCGGGTCCGCAGCCACGCTTCTTTGCCCTGACCCCGCTGTACAAGAGCCTGGTCAGTCGCCAGGGCGTCGGCCTCAACGTTTTGCTGCCCGACGGCACGCTGTCGCAAGCCAGCAGCCAGCACGACTTCCAGGGCATCGACGTGGAGCCCTGGGCCGGGCGTTTCCTCTCGGACATGGACCGCATCCTCGGCGCCAGCAACGTCGCCGCGCTGTACCGTACCCCGGATACCCGTCAGACCCTCAGCGACCTGGTGGCGGTCAAGCGCCAACTGGCCGGGGCTATTCCCGAGGGGCTGGAGCCGGTCCTGGCAATCAGCGACCCGGATGCCGTCGCCGGCCAGGCGGCTGCGGCCACCACCCTGCAACAGCAACTGGGCGTCAACCTGTCCCGGGCCTGGAGTGCCTCGACCCTGGTGCAACTGAACCGCGAGGTCGCGTCGGCCTGGCAAGACCCGCACAGTGCATTGCTGCCAGCGGACATGTTCGGCGGCATCGAAGTCACCAGCGGCGGCGAGGAACGCTCCTGGAGCATGAGCGCAGGCAAGTGCTGGCTGACCGACTTCTCGCCGTTCATCACCCTGCTGCTGACCGAGTCCGATCCCGCCAGCCACCGCACGGTCACCGCCAACATGGCCTTCGGCATCACCGACCTGGAGCGCAATATCACCAGCGCCGGCCTGCCCGACGGCTATGCTGCGTCGCAATGGCTGACCTTCGTCCCGCCGCTGAGCGGCAGCGACCTTCCAGCGGCGTTGAGCGTCAACCTGGGTGAAGTCTCGGTGCCGATTGCGCTGCGGGATTTCCCGGCGCTGCCGGTGATCGTCGAGCAACGCGCCAGTGCCACCGCGCTGAACGCCGAACTGCGCCAGCGCCTGCGCAGCGGCCGCGCCCTCAGTACCCTGCGCGCAGACAGCGAGGTCAGCCTCGCCAGCCTGGCGCTGTGGGACCACCGCTTCACCTACTCCCACGAGCATGCCGAGCAGGACGACGTCAGCCTGACCCTGAGCTACAACCTGCGCCCCGACCCGATGATGCGACTGGCCGTCAGCGAGGTGGATCTGTTCATCGAGTTGGCGCGCTATATCGCCGTGGCCGATGGCCTCTGGGACATCCTCGGCGACCTGCCGCAAAGCGGCGCCCTGACGCCGGTGCAGAGCAATGCAGCCAATACGCTGCGCGATCTGGCCCGTGCGGTCGCCGGCAGCTGGAACGTGCGCCTGGTCGACAGCCGCCCGGATGCGCGCCTGCAGGCCCCGGACACCGATCAGTTCAGCTTCCAGGCGCGGGTCACCGACCGGGGTGGGCCGCAGACCAGTCGCGAAGTCGCCAGTCTCGGCTTGACGGCACTGAGCGCTGGCGTCGGTCCCGACGGGCAATGGCCGCAGGTCTGGGCATTGACCGCCGCGGGCTTGATGGTGCAATTGGAGCGCACAAGCGTCTCGGCCAGCGAGTCCCGTTACGAGGTGGCGCCGGGTGTCCATGTCCCGGCGTCGTGGCCGACCTTCAGCCTGGTCTTCGCTGGGCTCAACGTCGCCCGCTGGCAGAACGCGACGGGCTCGATCCTGGTCCAGCGCAACCAGAAACTGCTGGGTGCCGACGGGCCCTCGACCAATCCGGCGTTCGTGTTCCAGACCGATCGGGTCGAAGCCGCCAGCGTGGCCACCCCACTCAATGCCTGGGACCAGCGCGTGCCGCTGGCGACTGCCCCTACCACGATCAGCGCGGCTCTGCAGGCGGCCTTCGACAGCCTGTTCGGCGACGCTGCGGAAAATGGCGGGCTACGCATCACCGTCGGGGTGGCCTATGCCTACGAGCTGGCCACCGACCCACTGGAACCGAACCATGGATTGGTCGGGGAAACGCCGGTGTACCTGTATCCCAACCAGACGCTCGACAGCAGTACGGCAGGCAATCTGCAAACGGCGGTGGATACCTGGCGCGAGCAGGCCAATCCGCAGCGGGATGGCGGGGAATGGGTGTTTTCGTTGACCCTGTATTCGTCGCTGGTGGAGGACCGGCGACCGTTGCTGGTGATCGGGAATATGTATCTGCCGATGCTGCTGGAGCAACGTTGACGCCGCTCAGAGGATGATGTGCGGCGCGACGGCTGCACATCCGAGGGGGCTCTCACCGTCCTGCCGTTTGTCAGCCTTACCCCCTGCCGACTTGGCAGGGTTGTGGAACGCATGGCGGCAACTGGAGGATGCCGCCGTTGGTTGCTGATTCAAGGCTTCAGGGCCTCAGCAGATTCTCGGCAGTTGTTCGCCCGACAACCAGTCCACCACCCTGCGCCCGCCGAATCGAGTCTGCATCTGCACGAAACCGTGGGCGTCTTCAAGGACCGTACCGATACGCACCGCATGTTCGCCCAACGGGTTGAGGCGCATACAGTCGAGCAGCGGCTGGGCGTCTTCTTCGGCGCAGATTGCGATCAGCTTACCCTCGTTGGCGATGTACAGCGGGTCCAGGCCCAACAGTTCGCAAGCGGCCTCAACCTGCGGCTGCACGGGAATCGCCGCTTCGTCCAACAGCATGCCGACTCCGGACTGCCCGGCAATTTCGTTCAGCGTGGTCGCCAAACCGCCTCGGGTCGGGTCGCGCAGTACGCGCAGGCCGGGAGCGACCGCGAGCATCTGCGCCACCAAGCCATGCAGCGCCGCACTGTCAGACAGGATTTCGGTCTCGAACGTCAGCCCTTCTCGCTTGGACATGATCGCCACACCGTGTTCGCCGATGCTGCCGGACACCAAAATCGCATCGCCGGGGCGTGCGCGATGCCCGCCCGTGTCGACCCCGTTGGGGATAATGCCGATGCCGGTGGTGCTGATGAACACGCCGTCGCCACTGCCGCGTTCCACGACTTTGGTGTCGCCAGTGATGATCGGCACCCCGGCATCGCGGGAGGCGCGGCCCATCGACTCGACGATGCGCTTGAGGTCAGCGAGGGCAAAGCCTTCCTCGATGATGAAGCTGGCTGAGAGATAAAGCGGCCGCGCGCCGCCCATGGCGACGTCGTTGAGGGTGCCATGCACAGACAAGCTGCCAATGTCGCCACCGGGGAAAAACAGCGGCGACACCACGTGCGCGTCGGTGGCCATGACCATGCGTTCGCCGGGTTTGAGTTCCGGGCTGAAGGCGGCGCCATCGTTGCCCTGGCGCAACCACGGGTTGTCGAAGGCGGCGACGAATAGCTCTTCGATCAACTGCGCCGAAGCGCGCCCGCCAGCACCGTGGCCCATATCGACCACGCCGTCGCGAAAATTGAGGGGGCGTACATAACCGCGTTTTACGGGGGAACGGCCGGTCATACTGCAACAACCTCGATGTCTTTATAGCGCCCGTAGGCGTAATGAGCGGCGCAGGCGCCTTCGTTGGAGACCATGCACGAGCCCATGGGGTTTTCCGGGGTGCATACGCTGCCGAACAGGCGGCAGTCGGTGGGCTTTTTCTGGCCGCGCAGGATCGGCCCGCATTCGCAGGCTTTGTTATCGGCCACGGCGCGGTAATGCAGGTCGAAGCGTTTTTCTGCATCGAAGGCGGCGTACTCTGCGCGAATGCGCAAGGCGCTGAACGGCACCTCGCCAAGCCCGCGCCATTCGAAGCTCTCACGCAGTTCGAAGATCTCGTCCATCAAGGTCTGGGCGGCGCTGTTGCCATTGCGGCCGACGGCGCGGACGAATTCGTTTTCGACCTCGGCGCGCCCGTCGTTGACCTGGCGCACCAGCATCAAAATCGCTTGTATCACGTCCAGCGGTTCGAAACCGGCAATCACCACCGGCTTGCGGTATCGGCGGGCGAACTCGGCGTAGGGTTCGGAGCCAATGATGATGCTCACATGCGCCGGGCCGACGAAGCCGTCCAGTTCCACCGCCGCCGGATCTTGCCCGGGGGCGGCAAGGATATGCTCGATGGCCGCCGGGGTCAGGACATGGCAGCACAGCACGCTGAAGTTTTTCAGGCCGCGAGCGGCGGCGTCGCGGATCACCAGGGCGGTCGGCGGCGTGGTGGTTTCGAAGCCAATGGCCAGGAACACCACTTCACGCTCGGGGTTGGCCTCGGCGATTTTCAGCGCATCGCTGGGCGAGTAGATCATGCGGATATCCGCGCCTTGTGCCTTGGCGCGTAGCAGCGAGAGGCCACCGGACGCCGGCACGCGCAGGGTGTCGCCATAGCTGCAGAGGATCGCTCCGTCCTCCAGCGCCAGCTTCACCGCCAGGTCGATACGCCCAATCGGCAAGACACACACCGGGCAACCGGGGCCGTGGATCATGCGGACATTGGCGGGCAGCAAATCGCTCACGCCGTAACGCGATATCGCATGGGTGTGGCCGCCACAGAATTCCATGAAGCGGTATTGGCGTTCCGGCCGGACTTCGTCGCGGATGCGCTCGGCAATGCGTTGTGCCAGTTCGCCGTCGCGGTATTCATCGATGTACTTCATAGGGCTTCCGGTTGCAGGCGGTCCAGCTCTTCGAACATGGCCAGGGTCCGCTGGGCTTCTTCGGGGTCGATCAGGCCGAGGGCGTAACCGACGTGGACGATCACGTAGTCGTCGACCTGGGCTTGCGGCACCAGCGCCAGGGAGATTTCCTTGCGGATACCGCCCAAGTCGACGAGTGCGTTATCGCCGGCGCGCAATTCGAGCACGCGTGCGGGAATGGCTAGGCACATGCTTGGGATTCCTTCAATGGCAAAGCGGGTTGGCGCTGCGGGTCGCGCCAGTGCGCGGCAACCCAGGCTTGCCCCAGAGCCAGCCCGGCATCGCCGCAAGACACAGCCTGCGCGCTGAAAACCGGCAAGCCCCTGGCGCTCAATCGTTGCGTGAGCCGGGCACTGAGCAGGCGATTGGCGAAGCATCCGCCCCCGAGCAGCACCGGCAGCGTGGTGGATTGGTGCTCGATCCAGTCGGCGAGAGCGGCGGCCAGCGTCAGGTGAAACAGCGCCGCGCCTTCTGCGCTGCGTGCGCTGTCGGCGAGTTCGAACAGGCGGGTCAGCAGCGGGAGCAGATCGAGCACGCCGTCAGCGCGGAGGTGCCACAGGCCGTCGATGGCAGGCTCGGCGTGGGTTGCCAGGTATTCAGCGGCCAGACGCTCCAGGGCAATGGCCGCCTCGGCCTCGAATTGTTGACGCACGCTGATGCCGAGAATCCCCGCAGCGGCATCGAACCAGCGGCCGGCGCCGCTGCTCGGCGGGCAGTTGAGATTGCGCGCGAGCATCTGCGCGACAGTGTTCGCGCTTTGTTCGCCGACCAGCGGCCCGAGCCGCCTGAGGATTTCATCGTCGCGCCCCAGCAGATGCAGCGCCGCGGCGGCCAGGCGCCAGGGTTCGCGGGCGGCCACATCGCCACCGGGCAGCGGCAGTGGCAATAGATAACCGAGTCGGCGCCAGGCATCGCTGGCCACCCAGAGCAACTCGCCGCCCCAGGCTGCGCCATCGCTGCCAAGGCCCACGCCGTCCAGCGCCAGGCCGAGTACCGGGCCGTCGAGGCCATGTTCGGCCATCAGCGCGGCAATGTGCGCGTGGTGATGCTGCACGGCTACGGCGGGCACGTTGAGTTTTTCCGCCAGCGTCACCGCCAGTTGCGAGCTATAGAAATCCGGGTGCAAGTCATGGGCGATGGCTTGCGGCGTGACTTCAGCGCACGCCAACAGAACGTCCAACGACGCCGCCAGGTCCAGGCAGCTTTGCGGGTCGCCCAAGTCACCGTGGAGTGGCGACCACAGCACCTGATCGCCCTGCAACAGGCAGGCGGTGTTCTTCAGCCACGCGCCACAGGCCAGCACCGGCGGCCAGACCTGCGCGCCAGGCAGTTTTTCGCTACGCATGCGGGGCCTCCACCTGAGCTTTGAGGCGGGCCAGTTCAGCTTCCAGTTCGGCGATGCGCGCGGCGCGTCGGTCAACCTCGGGGGCGCCGGCCAGCAACCAGTCGAGCCAGGCATCCAGCCCGGTGCCGTCGCGGGCGCTGAGCTGGATGATCTGGATCTGCGGGTTGACCTGTCGCGCATAGTCCAGGCAGCGCTGCACGTCGAAATCCAGGTGCGGCAACAGGTCGATCTTGTTGAGGATCATCAGGCGCGCCGCGGCGAACATGTCCGGGTACTTGAGGGGTTTGTCTTCGCCCTCGGTCACCGACAGGATCGCCACTTTGCCCGCCTCGCCCAGATCCCAGAGCGCGGGGCAGACCAGATTGCCGACGTTCTCGATGAACAGCATGCCGGCCGGCTCACCGCCGTCATGGGCGTGATGGCTGTGTTGATGCTGTTGAGTCTGTACGTGGGCGTGCGGCTGCTGATCAACGTGGCTATGCACAAACGGCTGATGCGTGTGACCGGCCGCGTGCAGCGCGTCGTGCAGCGGCAGGCGGCTGTAGGCTTCGGTGATCATCCGGGCATCGAGGTGGCAGCCTTTGCCGGTGTTGATCTGGATCGCGGGTACGCCGGTTTCGCGGATGCGCTCGGCGTCGTGACGGGTTTGCTGATCGCCCTCGATCACCGCCAGCGGCAAGTCGGCGCGGCGCTGGCGCAGGGCCATGAGGGTGCTGCACAACAGGGTGGTCTTGCCGGAACCGGGGCTGGACACCAGATTGAGGGCCAGTACGCCGTGGGCGGTGAAGTTTTCCCGGTTACGCGCGGCGTGCCGGTCGTTTTCGCCGAGGATGTCTTGCTCCAGGCGGATGGTGCGGGCCTGGCTCATGCCGGGCACTGAAACCCGCGCCTGACCCGCGCCGTAATGCAGGTCGCCGGTAGCGTCGACCTGCACATCGCTATCGGTGGCCGGAGCTTCGGTCTTGTCGTGTGAATGCCCGGTTCCGCAACCGCAGACGACGCACATGGTGTACCTCCAAAATCAAACGATTAATGATCCTCGACCTGCAGGTCGAGGATGCGCAATTCAGTCCCGCCGGTGGGTTGCAGCCAAAAGCCGCCGCATTGCGGGCAGCCGGCGCCGCGCTCGATCAGCGGCACGCTGATGGCGCAATCCAGGCACCAGGCCTGGCCCGGCGGTTGTTCAATATCGATTTGCGCACCGGCCAGCAAGGTGCCGGGCGCCAGTGCTTCAAGGGCGAAACGCAGCGCCTCGATTTCAACGCCGGCCAGCGTACCGGCCTCCAGGCGCAGGCGGCTGACCCGCACGAACGGATCGCGCCTGGCCGCCGCCTCGACGGCGCTGAGAATGCCGCCCGCCAGACTCACTTCATGCATGAATAATGTCCTCGTTCGATGCTGCTTCTAGCTCGAGGGTGAAGCCGATGCACGGGTCGAAAGCCGCGATCAACAGCTCAGCGCGACGTCGCGTGGCCGGATCGCCGGCTGACATCGTCGCCAAACCCTGGGCCAGCGCGCCGTGGGGATGAAGGTTCCATTCGGTCGGCGCGATGACCTGATAGTCGCGGATCAACACACCGGCATTCATTCGCTCCAGACAGACCCGGTGCAACAACAGGCCGCGCGACGTTTCGCTCCAGGCCAACGCCTCGTCGGGCCCCAGCGCCAATGCGCCGAGTGCCAAGCCAGCGGGCTGTGGCAGCGAGAGCCGCGCCAGTTCGGCGAGGCGCGCGCCCAGACGCAGCCAGACGCTGGCGTAGCGTTGTGGGTCGGCCTCACGCGCGCGGGTCCAACTGCCCGTCTCACAGGGTAGCCCGAAGGCCACCGGATGCAACGCAAAATCGCTGGCCTCTCGCAGTTGGGCGGCCACCACCTGCAGCGCTTGGGTGTTGCCGGCCAGCGACAGGGCATGCACCGGCAGTTGCAGGGCGTGGGCATCCTCGCGGCAATCGGCCAGGGCGTGCGCCAGCCAATGATCGCTGCGCTGGCTCCACTCATCGAGCGCGCTGAACGGCTCGGCGTCCCATCGTTCAAGCCATTGCGCCACCGATTCGCCCAACCAGGCGGACATCGCCTGTTGCGGGGCGTGTTCCCAGGCATGCAGTTGGCTGAGATCGGGGCGCACCGACGGGTTACCCAGCAACCGCGGCCATTCGAGCAGCATACGCCGCACATGCTCGCGGCGGGTTTCGGCCTCCAGCATGCGCTGGGTGTTGGGGTCGATGGGGGTTTCGCCATGCAGTGCGGTGTCGACGGCCAACGCTGCGGTCAAGCGGTGCGCTTGCCCGCACAGGCTATAGAGCAACGGCAAGTGGGGCGCGGCGGTCTGTGGCGGCTGGCCGCGCAACAAGGTGGCGGCAAGCGCCGGACGCCCGCCGACAATGGCGGGCTGCTGGCCGGGACGCACCCGCAATGAGCCGCCGAGCCGTGCCAAGCCTGCCATGGCGATCATTGCGCCCCCCCGGACACGCGTCCGAACAGCAAGCCACGGCGGCTGATGGCCGGGCGTTCCGGTGCGCGTTCGGGCGCGTCCCGCAACAGCGCCAGCACCTGCTCGGCGGTTTGCCGGGCCGCGTCCTGATCGGCGAATTCAAACATCGGTGAAAACAGCGAACAGCTCTCGTAGCCACCGATGCCTTCACCGTCTGCGCCAATGAAGGTCAGGCACTGCCCGCCAAATTGATGTTCGCCTGACGCCCCCTGGGCCAGGAGTGTGCCGCGGTTCTCCGGCAGCCAGATCAGGTTCATGAACCAAGGGGTGATCAGAACACCCAGCACCCCGGTTGCCGCGTTTTCCCCGGCGATTTGCGCGCTGAAACCCACCGCCTCGACCACCAGTTGTTGATTGAGAAACGGCAACCCGCGCATGCGTGTCTCGGCGATGCCCTGGAAGTGCGCGCACAGGGTCTGTGCCTGTTGCGCCGGGCCGTCTTGGCGCTCAGACAGGTTCATCGATCACCATGAACTGCTCGGCATCGCCATCGCAATTCGGGCAACGCCAATGTTCCGGCAATGCGGAGAACGGCGTACCCGGCTCAATCTGCCAGACCGGGTCGCCGTCCCGCGGGTCATACACCCACCAGCAGATTTTGCATTCCAGGCGGGTGGCGTCGCTGATCCGGGCGTTGTCGCCGCCGTAGCTGCCTTCGAAGCCGGTTTTTTCGTTCATCGTGACCTCACTGCCCTTCGAACCACTGGATAACGTCTTCGAAGCGCTCCAGTGAGTCGGCCAGGTCTTCGGGGGCGGCGCAGATCACTTCCGGCAGGTCGGTGATTTCGATGGTGTCGAGGATTTGCGCATCCTGTGAGTTGAAGTACGTGATGCGCCAGCAGTTCTGGATCCGGGTCGCGCTGATCAGGCAATTGCCATAGCCACGGGCCAAGGCGCGCACCGGGCCGGCGGGCAAGTAGGCGTCGAGGAAGGCGATGTCCTGTTCGGACAACGGCAGCAAGGTCAGGTTGATGACATGCACCTGATCGCCGGGTTGCCAGTGTTGGCTGCGGTCTTGTACCTCGGTCAGGATCGCCGGGGCGTTCATGACGCCGAGCGGCAACGTTGACGACAAGTCGAAATCCGCCGGTCGGGCCGCCGCGCGGGCATTGCCGCGCAGTTGCGAAGGCGCGGCGCCCACTTCGACGTGATCGTAGCCCTGGCCGTAGATGCGCCATACGCCGGCGAAGATCGATTCCTGGATACGCAACGACGGCTGCGCGGCAATGATCGCGCTGACCTCGCCTTCGCCCAGCAATTGGTCGAGCAGCTTGCGGTCGCCTGTTTCCAGGCCACTGAGGTCGACGCTTTGCGTGGTCAGGCCGTTATTGCAGTCGCGCAGGCATTGCAGCAACGCTTGCAATGCGTGCCGCGCACCGGGCAGCGCCGCAAGCTCTTCAGGTTCGGGCAGCACCGGAATGCTATGGGTATACATGCCCTGAGGCATGCTGATGTATTCGAGCACGTCCTCATCGTCGGGTTGCGAGCCGGGGCCGATATCCACCACGGGGATGTAGTTCAGCGGATCGAACTCCACGGCGTGGCTTTGTGCATCGCGGTGATTGGCATCGTGGTTCATTGGCAACCTCCGGGGGCGCTGACCGGGGCACCGGCAAGCAATGGAATGCGCGCGTTGCTTTGGCTCACGGCAGCTTCCGCCAGGCGCAGGTATTCGTCCCAGTCGAGCATGCCGCTGAAGGTGCTGACGTAACCCGCATCGCGCAGCCACACCAGCGACGGCCAGCGGCGCACGGCAAAGCGCGCGGCGATGGCTTCTTCATCGGCGCGACCGACCACGCCCAGGCGCAGGCTCAATTGGTGGCGGCGCGCGATTTCCACGCGCAGTTCCGGCAACACCACGGCCACGTCCAGGCATTCGGGATGGCGTACCGGGTCACCGCACAGCAGCAACAGGCAGTCGCCCCCTTCGGCAAGCCAGGCATCGAGGTTGTCGGCGTCGATCCAGGTCGCGTCGAATTGCTCCACCAGCCGGCTGATCAAGGCCGGGATGGCGAGTGTCACGGGAATGGGCGCCATGAAAACAGCGGAGTCGCTCATGTGGGGTCCTTGACTGACGGTTGAGGTGGGGTGAGCGCGGCAGGCGCAAGGGGTGGCGACGCGTGGCCCAACAAGGCCGCCAGTTGCTCGGCGTTCATGGCCGAGGGCAGGCTGAAACCCGGCACGCTGTCGGGCTGCGGGGCCGTGCCGAACAGGGCCGCTTCGAGCAGGCGCAGGGTGGAGTCGATTTCGCTGGCGCGTTGGGCGTCGAGGCGTTCACGGGCGGCGTCGAGAAAGATCAACAGCCAGTCGCCGACCGCACACGGGCCGACCAGTGACAGGTCGATACGGCGTTCTTCGCCGTGGCGGTCGCGGCAGCGGGCGAAGCCCAACTCGGCCGCGATCACTTGCATGGGCAATCCGATGCACATATCAGGCGCGCCTGGCGAGGATGCGTTCGTCGCCGATCCGGCAGGCTTGCTGTTCGGACGGGCGTTCGTTTTCGTAGCGTTGCAGTTCGAGGTGCGGCAGGGTCACCGCCTCTTCACCCGCGAGTGGCGAGGCGCGCTTGTGCGGTGCCGCGCCCCAACTTTCGAGCACGCGCAGCGCCTCATCCAGCGCACCTTCCATGGCGGCCCTGACGCTGGGGCGCAGGCTGCCACCGTAGTCCATCATGTTTTCCGGCTGGCAACCGATCAGCAGCACGCGTGTCGGGTAATGGCCGGTCAGTTGCGCGAGCATCAGCACCTCCTGAAAGCCGGTCTGGTGCAGGCTGAGCTTTTTGATGCCGAGGAATTTGGGGACATCGTCGTCGGCGATGAACTTCAGTTCGCCAGGCGCGAGGTTGTAATCCACGGCGTCGAAAATCAGCAGGTAATCGGCTTGCTGAACATGCTGGATCAAGTACAGGCCTTGCGTGCCGCCATCGATCAGCGCCACGTTGTCGGCGAACTCATAACGCTGTTGCAAGGCTTCGACGCAACGAACGCCGAAGCCTTCGTCGGCCCACAGGAGATTGCCGATACCCAGCACAGTGATCTGCGGCAGTGTCGGTTGGAGAGGACTCATGGCGGTTTCTACCAATGTGGTCATTTTTTAAAGGTCTTGTAGCCGGAAATCATTGCCCCGACCAAGCTCAGGCGCCCGTTGATTTCTTCGCGCACGGCGGCATAGATGTGGAACATGACGAATAGCACAATCACCCACATGCCCAAGTGATGCAGGACATGCACATTGTTGGATTGCCCCAGCAGCGGCAGTACCCAACCGAAGGTGCGTTCCTGCCAGGAGCCCATTTGCGCGCCTTCGCCATACAGCGCGAAGCCGGTCAGGATCATGAACAGCGAGGACAGCAAGAAGATGAAAAACATCGCGAAACGCGACAGCGGGTTGTGGCCGAACATCGGTTTTGGCGTCGGCCCGATGAACAGGTAGTAGCGCACCCAAGCGAGCATGTCGGCCCAGTAGACCTTGCTGGTCAGCGGCACCGAGAACAGTTCGCGGGCGTGATGATTGCCCACCAGCGCCCAATAGGCGCGCCCGATCATGGCGATGGTGAAAATGTACGCCGCGCTGAAATGCGCAAAGCGGATGTAGCCCATCACGAAATGGTCGCTGGCTTCGCCCGGTTGGGTCGCCAGCGGCGAACCGATCAGGTAGCCGGTGATGGCCAGCACCACAATGCAGGCGGCATTGATCCAGTGCCACAGGCGCACGGGGGCCTCGTACACGTATTCCGACGCGTCGAGGGGGCTTTGAGTAGGTTGAGTCATAGCGTCACCTTTGGATGGGCAGGCGCCGTGGCGCCTGCCGAATGCAGCGTTGAACAATCGATCAACTGACCTTGACTGTGCTCAGCTCCGCGCCGTCCTCGCTCATCACGTGGGTGGCGCAGGCCATGCAAGGGTCGAAGGAATGCAGCGTGCGCAGGATTTCCACGGGCTGATCGGGGACGGCCACCGGCGTGTTCATCAGCGCGGCCTCGAAAGCACCGATCTGACCCTTGGCGTCACGCGGGCTGCCGTTCCAGGTGCTGGGCACGACGCACTGGTAGTTCTCGATCTTGCCGTTCTTGATCCGAATCCAGTGGCCGAGCGCGCCGCGTGGCGCGGCAACGATGCCGACCCCTTTGGCCTCGGCAGGCCAGGTGGACGGGTCCCATTTTTCGACGTTGGCGGTGGCACGGTCGCCGTTGCGGATGTTGGTCATCAACTCGTTCCAGTCGTCGACCATCATTTCTGCGCAGTACTCGGCTTCCAGGGCGCGGGTCAGCGTTCGGCCGATCGTGCTGGGCAACAGTTGCTTGGCGCTGAGGTTGGTTTCCGCCAGGCCCAGGGCTTTTGGCAAGTCGAGGTTGACGGCTCGCAGCGAACCTTCCAGTTGTTCCTTGACCCGCTGGCAATGCGGGTTGCCTTTGAGGGCATGGGCATAGCCCAGGATGTAACGCGCCAACGGCCCGACTTCCATGGCGTGGCCGCGCCAGCGCGGCGATTTGACCCACGAATATTTGGCGCTTTCGTCGACTTCTTCGATGTTGGTGCGGGTGCCCTTGGTCTTGGCGCCCAGCTCGTAGTTCGGCTCGGTGATGCCGTCCCACGGGTGCAGGCCCTTGTCGTTGTCCGGGTAGTTGTACCAGGAGTGAGTCACGAACTCTTGCACTTGCTCGGGATCACGCGCGTCGACAGGCAGGATTTCGTCCCAGTTACCGTTGAGGATCGCCCCGCCCGGCAATTGGTTGGTGCTGTCGTCGTAATTGACCTTGGCGTAGGTGCCGTAATCCATCACGTTGGTCGCCGACAAACCACCGCCGTGCAGCCAGCCTTTTTGCTTGTAGATAGTGCCAATGGCCAGCACGTCCGGCACATACACGTTGCGGCAGAAGGTCAGCGCTTCGTCGATGCGCGCCCGCACGAAGTTCAGGCGTTCCATATTCAACGGCGCACCGGCGGCCAGGTCACCATCGATATTGATCGCGCAGGGCACGCCGCCGACCAGGTAGTTGGGGTGCGGGTTCTTGCCACCGAAGATGGTATGGATCTTCACCCACTCTTTCTGCAGGTCGAGGGCTTCAAGGTAATGGGTCACGGCCATCAGGTTGGCTTCAGGCGGCAGTTGGTAAGCCGGGTTGCCCCAGTAACCATTCATGAACGGCCCGAGCTGACCGCTTTCAACGAACTTCTTCAGACGGTTTTGCACGTCGCGGAAATAACCCGGTGAAGACAACGGGTGAGCCGGCGAAACGGTCTGCTGCAATTCCGAGGTGCGCTTGGGGTCAGCCTTGAGCGCAGACACCACGTCCACCCAGTCCAGTGCATGCAGGTGATAGAAATGCACGGCGTGGTCATGGACTTGCAGGGTCTTGGCCATCATCTCGCGAATCAAGTGCGCGTTCGGCGGGATGCGAATGCCCAGCGCGTCCTCTACCGAGCGCACCGAGGCCAGCGCGTGGCAACCGGTGCAGACGCCGCAGATGCGCTCCACGAATGCCCAGGCGTCACGTGGGTCGCGGCCCTTGAGGATGACTTCGAGGCCGCGCCACATGGTGCCGGTGGAAACGGCGTTGCGGATAACGTTGTTGGCATCGAGGTTGACCTCGACGCGCATGTGGCCTTCGATACGGGTCACAGGGTCGACAACGATACGTCGGCCTGTGTTGTTGAGGTCGAAACCCTGAGTCGAATAGGTGCTCATTGGTGCTTATTCCTGTCTTGTCGCTGGGGCGTCGGGCGAGGTAGTGGGCGCTTTGCCGTTGCTGGCGCGTTTGAGGGCGGTGACGGCGGCGTGGGCAGTGATCGCTGCGCCGACGGTGACGCCGGCAACCAGGCCGATTTCGTCCGCGTTCGCTTCAACGCCAAACTGGTTGATGCCAGTCAGGTGCTGATAGAACGAGCCCTTGTCCCAGAACCCCTCCTCCGAACAACCGATGCAGCCGTGGCCGGACTGAATCGGGAAGCTGGTGCCGCCATTCCAACGCACGGTCGAGCAGGCGTTGTAGGTGGTCGGGCCTTTGCAGCCGACTTTGTAAAGGCAGTAGCCCTTGCGCGCCGCGTCGTCGTCCCAGGACTCGACGAACTGACCGGCGTCGAAGTTCGGACGGCGGTAGCACTTGTCGTGAATGCGCTGGCTGTAGAACATTTTCGGCCGGCCCTGACGGTCCAGCTCAGGACTGCGGTCGAAGGTCAGCATGTAGGTGATCACCCCGGTCATGACTTCGGCGATCGGCGGGCAGCCCGGCACTTTGATGATCGGTTTGTCGGTGATGACCTTGTGAATCGGCACCGCCTGGGTCGGGTTCGGCTTGGCGGCCTGTACGCAGCCCCAACTGGCGCAGGAGCCCCAGGAAATGATCGCCTTGGCATCGCGTGAAACGCGCTTCAACTGCTCGACGAAAGGCTTGCCGCCAATGATGCAACTCATACCGTCCTGGTTCAGTGGCGGGTTGCCCTCGACGGCCAGGATGTAGTTGCCCTTGTACTTGGTCATGACCTCGTCAAGGATCGCCTCGGCCTGATGCCCGGCGGCCGCCATCAAGGTGTCGTCGTAATCCAGGGAGATCATCGACAGCACCACGTCCTTGGCCAGCGGATGCGCGGAGCGGATGAATGACTCCGAGCAACAGGTGCATTCCAGGCCGTGCAGCCAGAGGACTGGCGTGCGTGGCTTGTTCTCCATGGCCCAGGCGATTTTGGGCATGAATGCCGGGCCCAGCCCCAGCGACGTTGCGGTCAAGGAACAAAACTTGAGAAAGCTGCGGCGCGAGATGCCTTGTCTGCGCATCACCTCGTAAAACGTTTCCATTACTTTATTTCTCCTCCCCGAGAAGGTGCTTCAACGGGGGCTGCACTCGGTGTGTTGGAAATCTGTGCCCGACCAGGTGAGTCAGGCGCCATGCCGTCGGCTACAAAGGCCATCAGTTCTATGGGATGTTGAGGCTGCAGCCTGGGCATGATTGCGACGGCTGCTGGAAACATGCGGGTAACCCATGACGTTCAGTTATCTGGTAAGTACAAGACCTGTGCCATTTCGCCGCGGTGTAGATAAATTGCTTACTAATTAATTTATCTATCTGTTTTTAAAGGACTTTTACTTTTTTACCGAGCACATTGAGACACCTTGTAACAAACCTCAACTGGAATGTTTGTTTCCACTATTTATGCAGCCTGGAAACCATATGTCCGGCTTGGCAAGTGGCTGGCGAGAGAACCTCGCCAGGCGCTGAAAGGAAGAGAAGGCTCAGGCGGGCGTCGCGTCCAGGCGGTCGTAGCCCTTGAAGCGGTAGAACAACACGGAAACGGCCCAGGTCAGGATGAATATCCCGACGATCAGGTAGCCGATCATGCCGAAGTTGTCGGTCAGCGCAGTGATGAAATCCCACACACCGCCGTGCAGATCCCAGCGCGCCGCGACCAGCCCGAGCACTTCCACCCCGCCCACCAGCAATGCCACCAACACCGACATGGACGTGATGGTCAGGTTGTAATAGAGCTTGCGTGCCGGGTTGACCAGTGCCCAGTGGTAAGCACCGGTCATCATCACGCTGTCGGCGGTGTCGACCAGCGCCATGCCGGCCGTGAAGAGCGCCGGGAACACCAGAATCGACCAGATCGGCAGGCTCTGCGAGGCTTGCACCGCAGCGATCCCCAGCAGGCCGATTTCCGTGGCGGTATCAAACCCCAGGCCGAACAGCAGGCCCAGCGGATACAGGTGCCAGGGACGGCTGATCAGGCGGAACAGCGGGCGCAACAGTCGGGCGATGGGGCCACCGCCGGTGAGTATCGCGTTCATTTCTTGCTCGCCGATCCGTTCGCCGCGCCGCACGCGGCCAAACGCCTGGTACACCGAGCGCAGGATGAGCAGGTTGATCAACGCCACCAGCAACAGGAAGGCGGCAGACACCGAGGTGCCAATCAGCCCGCCGAGGCCGTGAAAGGCTTCGATTTCGCTTTTGAACGCCGTGGCCGTCAGTGCGATGCCGAGCGAAGCCAGGATCACCACGGTGCTGTGCCCGAGCGAGAAAAACAGGCCGACACTCGCGGTCTGCCGGCCTTCCTGGATCAGCTTGCGGGTGGCGTTGTCGATGGCGGCGATGTGATCGGCATCCACGGCATGGCGCAGGCCGAAGCTGTAGGCCAGAAAGGCGGTGCCGAGCAACAGCGGATAGTCATGGAAGGCCGTGAAAGCCCAGGCCCAGGCCAGCAGGTTGGCAGCGACCAGGCCGGCAAAAATGGCCAGGACGCGATGTTTGAACGTCAAAGGCGCACGAGTCGGTGAAACAGGATGCAAGGGCATGCGAACTCCAGAAAGATGGGTTCAAGTATGAAGAAACGAAAAAACCTCATACAAACCCTGTGCCAGTTTGCGTGCCGAGTGCCATTCAGGCGTGGTCAGGCGCTCGCAGAACATGGCGGCTGGACAGTGACTGTCCAGCCGAGCCGGTAACTGGACAATGAGCTTCCAGCGCCGCTGCCGGATTATCGGCTCAGGCGGGCCCGGCTTCGGGCAGCGTCACGCTGAACTGCGCACCGCCCTCGGGGTGATTGGCGGCCACCATCCGACCGCCACAGCGTTCGATGATGCCGTAGCTGATCGACAGGCCCAGGCCCGTGCCTTTGCCCACGGACTTGGTGCTGAAGAACGGGTCGAACACCTGGCTCAGGTGTTTCTCTGCGATGCCCGCACCGTTGTCGCGTAAACGCAGGGTGACCCAGCCCGGCTCCTGGGTCACCTCGATCCAGACTGTCGGCAAGGCCTGGTTGGCCGCTTGCGCGGCATCGTAGGCGTTCTGCATCAGGTTCATCAGCACTTGCAGCAATTGCCCGGCATTGCCGCGCACCGGCGGTGTGTCAACGGCCTGCCAATGCACCTGCAGATCGGGCGCGACGCCACGGCAGACCCAGTGGATGGCGCGCTCGATGACGTCATTGAGGTCGACCTCGCCCAGTGCTTCACGATCCACCGCCGAGAAGCGCTTCAGGGCGCTGACGATGTCGGCGGTGCGTTGCGCGCCTTCCATGCTGCCCTCGATCAACGACGGCAAATCGCTCAGCAGCGGATCGATCCGTAGCTGTTGGCGCAAGGCTTGAAGACTGGCGTGCGACTCGCCGCCGTGGACCGCTTGCAGGTACTGCTGCAGGCGTTTGCCATAGCTGTCGAGCACATGCGCGTTGGCCAGCACGAAGCTGATGGGGTTGTTCAGTTCGTGGGCGACACCAGCCACCAGGCGCCCCAGCGAGGCCATTTTTTCCGCGTGCAACAGTTGCTGTTGAGTGCGCTTGAGCGCCTCGTGAGCCTCGTGCAGTTGGCGATATGCGTGCTGGAGTTCGCCCAGCGGTCGCCCCACCAGCACGTGCCCGATAAAGCGTCCGTTGCCCGTGCTGCGCACGGTGCAACTGACGTCCACGGGCACCGGCGCGCCGTGGACATCCTTGAAGTTGACCTCCAGCGAGGCGCTGGCGTTGGGATGGCGCAGGCTGGCGAGGGTCTGGCGCAACTGGGTTTCACTGTGGGGGTCGGCCAACAAGACATAGGCCGGGCTGCCGGACAATGACTGTTCATCACGGCCGACCAGCGTGCGCAGCGCGCTGTTGCTCTCCTCGATGCGCCCTTGCGGGTCGCAGGCCAGCAACACGTCGGACATCGACGACAGCAACCCGGCGATGAACTGCTGCGACTGCTCCAGTTCGACGTTCTTCTCTTCCAGGGCGATTTCATCTTGCACCAGCTTGGAATAGACCTCGTCCATCCTCGCGATGACTTCGATCCAGGCGTCTTCGTCGAGGCTGCCGGGTGGCGGTTTACGGGCCATGGTCGTCAGCTTTTAGGGTGCAGATGCAGGTGGCTGTGGACTTGCTCGTGGCTCGCGCCCTGCTCCACCGGGATCAGGTTCAGCGAGCCATGACGCACGCCGCGTTCGGCGCACACGCGATGGGCGAAATCGCGCACTTCATCGGACGAGCCCTTGAGCATCAGGCTTTCCAGGCAGTTGTCGTGATCCAGATGCACATGCTGGCTGGCAATGGTCAGGTGATGATGCGCGTGCTGCAGGTCCATCACCCGTTCGGTGAGGGTGCGCGAATGGTGATCGTAAACGAAGCTCAGGTTGGCCACGCAATGCGGCGCCTGGCCTTGCTCCAGGCGCGCCTGTTCGATATGCCGCCGCAAAATGTCGCGCATGGCCTCGGAACGGTTGTGGTAACCCTGGTCGCGAATCAGCGCGTCCAGTTCCTCAGCGAGGCCACGGTCCAGGGAAATGGTCAGGCGTTCCATGGGATTTCCTTTTCAATGCACCGTGCAAACCATGCACGGGTCAAAAGAACGAACGATATGTTGCACCGCTACCGGGCTTTTTTCGCCGGGTAGCACGGGAGCACCCTGCAAGGCTTGTTCCAATGCCCCGGGCTGGCCCTGGGCATCGCGTGGCGAGAAGTTCCAGGTGGTCGGGGCGATGATCTGGTAGCGGGAGATTTTCCCGTGCTCCACCTCCAGCCAATGCCCCAGTGCGCCACGCGCCGCCTCGGTCAGGCCGACCGCGCGGCCTTTGTCGGGTAATGCTGCGGCGCGGTAATACGGCTCGCCGGGGCGCAGGGCGATCAACCAGCTTTCCATCAGCGGCACCACCTGCGCCAACTCCAGCAAACGCGCGAGCAGGCGGGTATAAACCGTTGCCGAACAGCGTGCCACGGCATCGCGCAGCAGCGCTTGGCCGGCAATCAACTGACGTGCAATGGCGCCGGTTTCCAGCACCGCGCCGGCCAGGCGCGGGGCTTTGTTCCAGGTATACGCGTCGGGTTTTTCCATCAACGGCTGGGTTTGCCCGTCGGCCGGGTGGCGCGGGCCGCCAGCGTCGTCGAGCCAGGCATGCGCGCTGTCTTCGCGGATATCGTCCAGGTCCAGCGGTTGCGCACACTGGGTGACGCCATTCCACAGGCCGCGCGGGAACACCATCGAGCCGTCGGCTCGCGGATACGCCCCGTAGGAAAGATACAGCCCCGGCCCCGGCCCCAGATGCTCAAGCCCGGTGTCCAGGGCGATTTGCAGAAATTGGCGGAAGTCGCCCTGCCCCGGCGCTTCGGCGTGCCATGCCCAGAGCTCGCTTTCGCTGGTGAAACCATTGATACGCTCCAGCGGCGCGGCGAACAGCTCGCTTTCCAGAAACTGCCGGAACTCGCGAACGCGGGTCAGCAGGCGCAGGCGCTCGGCGGCATCGATGGCGCGGGTCGAGCCACCCGGTTGGATCGAGCCGGTGTGCGGCCACTTGCCGCCCAGTGTGCCGATCAAATCCAGCCAGCGTTTACGCGCAGAAATGGCCAGGCGCTGCTGGCTGCCCTGAAGCGGGGTAAAGCGCGCCACCGCGCCTGGATACCAAGGGCGCTCGGCGTACACCGGGCGCACGAAATCCGGCATGAAAAACAGGTAGAAATGGCTCAAGTGATCGGCGAGGTTTTCGGTGGCGGCCATCAGGTTGATTGCCAACAGGCCGTTGTCCGGCGGCTGTACGCCGGCCAGCCCGGCCAGGGCGCGGGCGGCGGCGATCGATTGCGACACCGAGCAGATTCCGCAGATGCGTGGCGCGTAGGTCAGCGCATCGAGCGGTGCGTGTTGCAGCAGGATTTGCTCGAAGCCACGGTACATGGTGGCGTTGACCCGTGCCGAACGCACATGGCCATCTTCCACGTCCAGTTGTACTTCCAGATCGCCTTCAACCCGATTGAATGGGCCGACCACCAAACGTGACATGCAAACTCCTAACGGCGGGGGGTGCGTACCGACGGCGCGATCAGCGGGTGATCGGACGTCGCATTCTGTTTGACGCGCTTGGGGGTGGCTGACTTGGACAGCGCCGACAGGGCGACGAACCAGGCCTTGGGCATGTCGATGGGCAGGCCGATGGGAATGCCCGCCAGCTTCGGCGTGCGCTGAAAGGCGTGCCCCGGTTCTTCGAAGCCCGGGGCGGTGCAGTTGATGCAGGCAAACCCGCCACGGGTACACGAGCCCTCGCCGTTCCACAGGCGGGTATTGCAGTCGCCGTGGGCCTGGGTGCCTTTGCAGCCGAGGTTTTCCATCATGCAGCCCAGGTCCGAGGGCTTTTCCGCACTGGCTTTGTATTCGTAGAACTCATTGCGCGTGCAGCCCTGATGCACCAGTTGGTCGGCGTAGAAACGCGGACGCCCGATGACGTCCAGATCGGCCTCGGCGAACAGCCCGGCGGCCAGCGCCATCAAGGTGTCGGTCACCCAGCCGGGGTGCGTCGGACAACCGGCCACGTTGATCACCGGCAAGCCGCGCAACGACCGATAATCGGCACCCAGCAGGCCGCCGCGATGCTCACCGTCAAATTGCAGGCCGCAGGCGTCGGTCGGGTTGCTGCCCGCAGCGGTGATGCCTCCGTAGGCCGCGCAAGTGCCGATGCCCAAGGTGTATTGGGCCACCGCCGCGAGTTTGCGCACCCAGTCGATCATCGGCGCATCGGTGCCCGCCAGCATGTGAAAGCGCCCGGTGCCGTGCGGGCCGCGCAGCAATGAGCCTTCGATGCACAAGGCATCGAGCCGGGTGCGACCTTGCAGGCAGTCCTCCAGGATATCCAGCACCTGATCACCGCTTTCAAGGGACAGCGATGGATGCCAGAGCAACTCAATCCCCGCACTGCGCCACATCGCGGAAAAATCCTGGGTATCGGCGCACAGCAAGGACATGTTGCAACCGCCGCAACCGCCCGATTGCAGCCACAGCACTCGGAATGGGGTGTTCATCGGGCTTCCTCCAGGCCAAGACGGCGCAATTTCTGGCGCAGGCCCACGCGCGACAAGCCCAGTTCACGGGCCGCATGGGTTTTGTTCCAGCGGTGACGCAGCAGCGATTCCTTGAGTATGGTCGCTTCGATAGCGTCCAGTTGTTCTTGCAACGTGCCCGTGGGGGGCGACAGGCGTATGTCGTTGGTGTTGCGTCCCTGGCCCTGCATGACGCGCCAGGAAAACGAATGAGCACCGATTTGCGAGCCTTCCGACAACGCAGCGGCGCGGTAGATTTCGTTGCGCAACTCGCGAATATTACCGGGCCATGGGTAACCGATCAGGCTCGCCAGGGCGTCGTCGGCGAAGTGCAGGTTTGGCAGGTCCAGCTCCAGGCGGGCATCGTCGAGCAGCTTTTTGGCGATGGGCATCAGGTCGGCGGTGCGCTCGCGCAACGGCGGCAAGCCCAGGCTGACCGTGGACAGCCGGTAATAAAGGTCGCTGCGAAAACGTCCGGTGGCGACATCCTGCTCCAGGTCGCGATGGGTCGCCGCGATCACCCGCACATCGACCCGTACCGTGCTTGAGGCGCCGACCGGGCGCAGTTCGCCCTCTTGCAAGACGCGCAACAACTTGACCTGAAAAGCCGGCGAGGTGTCGCCGATTTCGTCGAGCAGCAAGGTGCCGCCATTGGCACGCTGGAACAGCCCGATGTGATCCTGATGCGCGCCGGTGAAGGCGCCGCGCTTGTGCCCGAACAGCTCGGACTCCAGCAAGGTATCGGGCAGCGCCGCGCAGTTCTCCATGACAAAGGCATTACTCGCACGCGGGCTGGCGTAATGGATGGCGCGGGCCAGCAACTCTTTACCCGTGCCCGATTCGCCCAGCAGCAGCACCGACAAATCATAGCGGGCGACCCGGGCGGCCAACTCACAGACCGCATCCAGCGGGCCGCCGGGGCTGCGCACGATGCGCGAGAAATCGAAGGTATCGCGTACCCGCTCCAGGGTTTCGCGGCTGCGGCGACGCAGCGCTGGCGTACCGGCGCGCAGTTCCAGGTCCAGTCGCTGCATATGGTTTTGCAACGATTGGCTCTCGACCGCATTGCGCACGGTGTTGAGCAGGTTTTCAGGCAGCCAGGGCTTGAGCAGGTACTGATAGATACCGGCCTGATTGACGCCCGCGATGATGTCTTCCGAATCGGTGTAGCCCGACAGCACGATGCGGACCACCCCCGGCCAGCGCTCGCGCACTTCCTTGAGAAATTCGATACCGCTGACATGGGGCATGCGCTGGTCGCAGAGGATCACCGCGACCACATGCTGCTCCAGCAGTTCGCGTGCTTGCCCGGCCGACTCGGCCAGCAGCACCTGGAATTCCTGATCGAGTACCCGGCGTAACGATTCGCGCGAACGCAGCTCATCGTCCACTACCAGGATCATGGGCAAGTCGGATTGCGAGTCGAATGGGGAGGTCATGAGTCAGCGAAAGGCCGATTATTGAAGTTCATTGCAACATTATGTTGCTGCAAGTCATGGCGTCGATGGTAGCACGGTGCCAAAAGCAGACGAGGGTTTTCCTTCGGGGGAGGCCGCTACGGGATGTGTTTTAAACAGCGTCTTGCTCCGCCGGGTTATGCCGCCCCCGGCCTAGAAGTTCGCCGGCGTATTCGCGCTGATGATTTCCGCCTCATCCTGCCCGATATTGCGGAACCTGTGGGGCAAGGTGGTGGGGAAGTAATAACCATCCCCTGGGTTCAATACGCTGACCTGGCCATCGACAGTGAGTTCGACGGTGCCACGGGTGACGAGGCCGCACTCCTCGCCTTCGACATGCACGATCGGCTCTTCGCCGGAACTGGCGCCGGGTGCGTACTGCTCGCGCAGAAAGCGCATCTGGCGGCTGGGGATCGGCGCGCCCACCAGCAGCAGGCGCAGGCCGTCGCGACCCAGGTCGGGCTGTTCGTTGGCGCGAAAGACGTATTGGTGTTCGCGTGGCGGCTGGTCGAAGGTGAAAAAGTCCGCCAGGGACATGGGGATGCTTTCCAGCAGCTTTTTCAGGGAACTGACGGAGGGACTGACGCGATTCTGTTCGATCAGGGAAATGGTGGCGTTGGTCACGCCGCTACGACGGGCCAGCTCGCGCTGGGAGAGTTTGTAGCTTTCGCGAACGAGTTTGAGTCGGGTGCCCGTGTCCATAGCTGCCTTATATAAGGGGTGAGTGTCGTGATGTTTATTGGTTGCGATAGCGCTGCAGGAGCTGGGGCGAGCGCGGGCAGGCAATGTTGCGAAATTCGCCGATTACCCGACCCGGAAACCTGAAAGGCGGCTATTAAATCACGTTTGCGGGTGGAGCTGTAGCGCTGCTGAATATGCCTGCATGCGCAAAAAAAGCAAGCCCGCGGCCGCGGCCGAAGGCGGCGTGGGCCGGGGGCTCGCGGCGCGCGTGTGGCTGACCGGTCAAATACCGAGTCGGTCGCGCAGGGCGTAGTAGGCGGCGCCCATGGCCGTCAGCGGGGCCTGGAAGGTGCGGCCGCCGAACATCGGCATATGCGGCAGCGAGGCGAAGGCGTCGAAGCGTTCGGCGTCACCGCGGATCACTTCGCTGATCAGCTTGCCCGCGAGGTGCGAACAGGTGACGCCGTGGCCGCTATACCCTTGCATGTAGTAGGCGTTCTTTTCGATACGGCCGAATTGCGGCATGCGCGACATCGTCAGCAGGAAGTTGCCGGTCCAGCGGTAGTCGATCTTGACGTTTTTCAACTGCGGGAAGGTCTTGAGGATCTTCGGCCGGATCAGTTGTTCGATGTCGTCCGGCTCGCGGGCGCCGTAGACCACGCCGCCGCCGTACAGCAAACGGTTGTCAGCGGTCAGACGGTAATAGTCGAGCAAGTAGTTGCAGTCTTCGACGCAGTAATTGTGGGTAATCAGGCTGCGTGCCACTGCCTCCGACAGCGGCTCGGTGACCACGATTTGCGAGCCGCAGGGCATGCTTTTGCGCGTCACCCGAGGGTCGAGATTCTGCGGCAGGTAGGCGTTGCCGGCGATCAGCAGGTACTTGGCGCGAACCACCCCCTTGGCTGTGCGTACCACGTTGGGTTCGCCGTAGGTGATTTCCTCGGCCGCCGATTGTTCGAAGATCTTGCCGCCCAGGCCGATAATCGCGCTGGCTTCGCCCAGGGCCAGGTTCAGCGGATGGACGTGGCCGCCCTGCTTGTCCAGCAGGCCGCCGATGTAGTTTTCACAGCCCACTTCGCCTGCCATGTCCTTGGCGTCGAGCAGTTGCAGGTTGCGGTTGCCATAGCGCTCCCAACTGCTTTTCTGTTCGACCAGGCCCTTGAGCTGTTTTTTGTTCAACGCGGCGAAGATCCCGCCCGGGCGGTAGTCGCACTGGATGTCGTAGTGCTGGATGCGCTGGCGAATGATCTCGGCGCCTTCGAACATCATGCTGCCGAGGATTTCGGCGCTCTTTTCGCCGTAGCGCTGCTCGATGACATCCACGTCACGGCTGTAGGAGTTGACCAGTTGCCCGCCGTTGCGCCCGCTGGCGCCAAAGCCGACCTTGGCCGCTTCGAGCACGGTGACGCTGTAGCCGGCTTCCGCCAGGAACAGCGCCGACGACAGGCCAGTGTAGCCGGCGCCGATGACACAGACATCACACTCGACCAACTCTTCAAGCACAGGGAAGTCGCCGGTATGGTTGCGGGTCGCGGCGTAATAGCTGTTTACATGGGGTTGCATGGTTAGGACTCCCTGGCGACTGGCCGGCACGCGCCGGCAATCGCCGTTGTTATTTGGGCTTAGAGCTTGATCCAGGTGGCTTTGAGCTCGGTGTACTTGTCAAAGGCGTGCAGCGACTTGTCGCGGCCATTGCCCGACTGTTTAAAGCCGCCGAACGGCGCGGTCATGTCGCCGCCGTCGTACTGGTTGACCCACACGCTGCCGGCACGCAGGCCCCGGGCAAAGCGGTGGGCGCGGCTGAGGTCGGCGGTCCACACTGCGGCGGCCAGGCCGAAGATGCTGTCGTTGGCGATCGACAGCGCTTCTTCTTCGGTGTCGAAGCTGATCAGCGACAACACCGGGCCGAAGATTTCTTCGCGGGCGATGGTCATGGCATTGGTCACGCCGTCGAAAACCGTCGGCTCCACGTACTGGCCACCGGTGTCTTGCAGGGCGCGCTGGCCGCCAACCAAGAGTTGGGCGCCCTGCTCCTTGCCGATCTCGATGTAGCGCAACACGTTGTCCAGTTGCCGCTGATCGACCACTGCACCGACCTTGGTCGCCGGGTCCAGTGGATGCCCCGGCTTCCAGGCCTGGAACGCCTCCACCAGCAGCGCAATGAAGGGCTCGCGGATCGACCGTTGCACCAGCAGGCGCGACCCGGCCACGCAGACTTCGCCCTGGTTGAAGGCAATCGCTGCAGCCGCAGCGGCGGCGGCAGCGCGCAAGTCCGGGGCATCGGCGAACACCACATTGGGGCTCTTGCCACCGGCTTCCAGCCACACCCGTTTCATATTGCTCTGGCCGGAATACACCAGCAGTTGCTTGGCCACCGCGGTGGAGCCGGTAAAGGCCAGCACATCCACATCCCTATGCAAGGCCAGCGCCTTGCCGACGGTGTGACCGTAGCCCGGCAGCACGTTGAACACGCCTGCGGGAATGCCGGCTTCGAGGGCCAGCTGGGCCAGGCGAATGGCGGTCAGCGGCGACTTTTCCGAAGGTTTGAGGATGAACGAGTTACCCGCTGCCAGGGCCGGCGCGAACTTCCAACTGGCCATGATCATCGGGAAGTTCCACGGCACGATGGCCGCGACCACGCCGCAGGGTTCGCGGGTGATCAGGCCCAACTGGTCGTGGGGCGTGGGCGCCACTTCGTCGTAGAGCTTGTCGATGGCCTCGGCACTCCAGCGGATCGCGTTGGCGGTGGCCGGTACGTCGATGGCCATGGAGTCGCCGATCGGCTTGCCCATGTCGAGGGTTTCCAGGAGCGCCAGTTCTTCCTGGTGTTCGAGGATCAGATCGGCGAAACGGATCAGCACGCGCTTGCGCGCCGCCGGGGCCTGCAAGCGCCAGATCCCGGATTCGAACGCCCGGCGTGCAGCGATCACCGCGGCGTCGGCGTCGGCCTCATCGGTGCTGGCGACCGCGGCCAGAAAACGCCCGTCCACCGGGCTGATGCTGTCAAAGGTTTCGCCGCTGGCGGCCCAACGGTATTCGCCGTCGATAAAGGCCCGGCCTTCAAGGTTCAGGGACTGGAAGTACTGCTCCCAGTCGTTGCGATGCTTGGTCATAGGGTGTGCTCAACGCAAAAAGTGGGAGGGCCGTCAGACCGTGTGCAGGTACCAGTTGTACTCAAGGTCGGAGATCGAGTTTTCGAACTCGGCCAGTTCGCTTTCCTTGCACGCGACAAACACGTCGATGTACAGCGGGTCGATGTACCGGGCCATGACCTCGCTGTCGTCCAGCTCGCGCAGGGCGTCGCGCAGGTTGTTGGGCAGGCTCTGCTCGTTCTGCTCGTAGGAGTTGCCTTCGACCGGCGCACCCGGCTCGATCTTGTTGGTCAAGCCGTGGTGGATACCGGCCAGTACCGAGGCCATCAGCAGATAAGGGTTGGCGTCGGCGCCGGCCACCCGGTGTTCGATACGCACGGCATCCGCCGCGCCGGTCGGCACGCGCACGGCCACGGTGCGGTTGTCGATGCCCCAGCTCGGCGAGTTCGGCACATAGAACTGCGCACCGAAGCGGCGGTAGGAGTTGACATTCGGGCAGAGGAACGCCATCTGCGCCGGCAGGGTTTCCAGCACACCGCCGATGGCGTGACGCAGGGCGTCGTTGGTCTCGGGGTCTTCGCTGGCGAAGATGTTGTTGCCCTGTTTGTCGAGGATCGAGATGTGTACATGCAAGCCATTACCGGCCTGGCCCGGGTAGGGCTTGGCCATAAAGGTGGTGTCCATCTCGTGGTCGTAGGCGATGTTTTTCACCAGGCGCTTGAGCAGTACCGCGTAGTCGCAGGCTTTGATCGGGTCGCTGACATGGTGCAGGTTGACCTCGAACTGCGCCGGGGCGCTTTCCTTGACGATGGCGTCGGCAGGGATGCCCTGCTCTTTCGCGCCTTCGAGGATGTCCTGCAGGCAATCGACGTATTCGTCGAGGTCATCGATCAGGTAGACCTGGGTCGAATGCGGGCGCTTGCCGGAGATTGGCGAGCGCGGCGCTTGCGGACGGCCGTTCACGTTGTCCTGGTCGATCAGGTAGAACTCCAGCTCGAACGCGGCGCAAATGGTCAGGCCCAGTTCGTCGAACTTGCTCACCACCTGGCGCAGCACTTCCCGTGGGTCGGCGAAGAACGGCTGGCCCTCGAGTTCATGCATGGTCATCAACAGCTGCGCGGTGGGACGCTTCTGCCAGGGCTCGATGCTCAGGGTGTCGGGGATCGGGTAGCAGATGCGGTCGGAGTCGCCGATATCCAGGCCCAGGCCGGTGCTTTCCACGGTGGAGCCATTGATGTCCAGGGCAAACAACGACGCGGGGAGGTTGATGCCTTTTTCATACACCTTATGCAAGGCGGTGCGTTCGATACGCTTGCCGCGCACCACGCCATTCATGTCTGCAATCAGCAGATCGACGTACAGGACCTCCGGGTGTTTTTTCAGAAAGGCGTTGGCTTCGTTGAGCTGAACGGTACGCAGTGGGACCGACATGATGCACCTATGTGTTAATTATTATGTTCAAAGCTGTTTCGTGACAGCAGTCAATCCGAAAGCCAAAGTGAAGTCAATAGCGAGAACGGACGCTGCACGTTAATTATATTGATAGATAAAGCACCAAAATTGGGCGCCAATCCAACCAATCAACACAAACACACTCACAAGCGTTTAGAATTTTTTACATTGAAGTTGTTAATTAAAATCAACGGAGATAAGCTCTGGAAAAACTCGTTCCAGCGTGAATTTCGAGGTGATAAAAATGGCACTCAAGCCATTGATCGGTGTTACAGCGTGCGTCAAAGAGATTGGCTTGCACCCCTACCATGTCAGCGGCGACAAGTATTTGCGTGCTGTCAGCGTCGCGGCCCTCGGGCTGCCGGTGATCATTCCTGCCCTGGCGGACCTCTGCGAGATCAAGGACCTGCTGCACTACGTCGACGGCCTGCTGTTCACCGGCTCGCCGTCCAATGTCGAACCCTTCCACTATCAAGGCGCTCCCAGCGCGCCGGGCACCGCCCATGACCCGCAACGCGACGCCACCACCCTGCCCCTGTTGCGGGCTGCGGTGGCGGCCGGCGTGCCAGTCCTCGGCATCTGCCGCGGCTTCCAGGAAATAAACGTGGCCTTTGGCGGCAGCCTGCACCAGAAGGTGCATGAACTGCCGGGCTTTATGGACCACCGCGAAGCCGACGACCCGCGCCTCGACGTCCAGTACGCCCCGGCGCACCCGGTGGCGATCCAGCCCGGCGGCGTGTTCGAGGCCATGGGCCTGGCCGGCGAGATCCAGGTCAACTCGATCCACAGTCAGGGCATCGACCGCCTGGGTGACGGCCTGCGGGTCGAGGCCCTGGCCCCGGATGGCCTGATCGAAGCCGTTTCCGTGGAGCACAGCCAGGCGTTTGCCTTTGGCGTGCAGTGGCACCCGGAATGGCAGGTCCTGTCGAACCCGGCCTACCTGAGTATTTTCCAGGCCTTTGGCGATGCCTGCCGGCAACGTGCCGCGCAGCGTCAGCGCCTTTGACACCAGGCGGCCCGCACCGGGCCGCCAGCACTCGCTTTACCGATTGACACGCCCTGCCCACGCGGCGCGCGCACCTGTGTGCGCCTGCCGTGCGGCGTGAACGGCAATACCCGAACAACAACAAGCAAGGCCAGGCAGCCAGGACGGCGGTGCCGAATAAACCTGCATTGCACTGAGGGTGCAGGTTTGCAATCAACCTTATTACGTCAGGCCGCATTGGCCCGACGACCTGTTGGGAGTTTCACATGGCAAACGCCTCCAGCATTTATCGCAAGGCACTGGAAGGTCATCAGCAACCGCAAAAGGTGCTGGTGAAGATCGACCGCGTGACCAAGAAGTTCGACGAAACCGTGGCCGTGGACGATGTGTCCCTGGAGATCCACCAGGGCGAGATCTTCGCCCTGCTCGGCGGTTCGGGTTCGGGCAAATCCACCCTGCTGCGCATGCTCGCCGGTTTCGAACGGCCCACCGAAGGCCGCATCCTGCTGGATGGCGTGGACATCACCGAGATGCCGCCCTATGAGCGGCCGATCAACATGATGTTCCAGTCCTATGCCCTGTTCCCGCACATGACCGTGGCCCAGAACATCGCCTTCGGCCTCAAGCAGGACCGCCTGCCAGCCAGCGAGATCGAGGCGCGGGTCGAGGAAATGCTCAAGCTGGTCCACATGACCCAATACGCCCGGCGCAAACCCCACCAGCTCTCCGGCGGCCAGCGCCAACGCGTGGCCCTCGCCCGCTCCCTGGCCAAACGCCCGAAACTGCTGTTGCTCGACGAACCCATGGGCGCCCTGGATAAAAAGCTGCGCTCGCAGATGCAACTGGAACTGGTGGAGATCATCGAACGCGTCGGCGTGACCTGCGTGATGGTGACCCACGACCAGGAAGAAGCCATGACCATGGCCCAGCGCATCGCCATCATGCACTTGGGCTGGATCGCCCAGATCGGCAGCCCGGTGGACATTTACGAAGCGCCGGTGAGCCGCCTGGTCTGCGAGTTCGTCGGCAACGTCAACATCTTCGACACCCAGGTGGTCGACGACGCCGAAGGCCACGCGGTGCTCAAGTGCGCGGACCTGGACCGCAATATCTACGTCGGCTACGGCATCGCCACTTCGGTGGAAGACAAGTCGGTGACCTACGCTATCCGCCCGGAAAAGCTGCTGGTCACCACCCAAATGCCGACCTGCGCGCACAACTGGTCCAGCGGCAAAGTCCACGACATCGCCTACCTCGGCGGGCACTCGGTGTTTTACGTCGAGCTGCCCAGCGGCAAGATCGTCCAGTCGTTCATGGCCAACGCCGAACGCCGTGGCTCCCGACCGTCCTGGGGCGACACCGTGTACGTGTGGTGGGAAGACGACAGCGGCGTGGTACTGCGGGCATGAGTACATCGACCATGAGCACTTTCCATCAAGCGTTGATCCGTGTGCTGCCCAGCGGTCGCAAGCTGGTGATCGGCATTCCCTTCCTCTGGCTGTTCCTGTTTTTCATGCTGCCGTTTTTCCTGGTGATGAAGATCAGCTTCTCCGAAGCGACCGTCTCGATTCCGCCGTATTCGCAGATCTACGGCTTCGTCGACCAGAAACTCCAGGTGCTGCTGAACCTGGGTAACTACAGCCTGCTGGGTGCCGACGAGTTGTACATCTCGGCCTACCTGGGCTCGCTGAAGATCGCCCTGCTCAGCACGCTGATGTGCCTGCTGATCGGTTTTCCCATGGCCTATGGGATTTCCAAGACCCGCAAGGAAATGCAAAACGTATTACTGCTGCTGATCATGATGCCGACCTGGACCGCGATCCTGATCCGCGTCTATGCCTGGATGGGCATCCTCAGCAATAACGGCCTGCTCAATGCGTTCCTGATGGGGTGCGGCCTGATATCGAGCCCGATTGAAATCCTCAACACCAACACGGCGGTCTACATCGGCGTGGTCTACGCCTACCTGCCGTTCATGGTGCTGCCGCTCTACGCCAACCTGGTCAAGCACGACCAGAGCCTGCTGGAAGCCGCCTCGGACCTGGGTTCGAGCAACTTCAACAACTTCTGGAAAATCACCGTGCCGCTGGCCAAGAACGGCATCGTCGCCGGCTGCATGCTGGTGTTCATTCCGGTGGTCGGCGAGTTCGTGATCCCGGAACTGCTGGGCGGCCCGGAGACCCTGATGATCGGCCGCGTGCTGTGGCAGGAGTTCTTCAACAACCGCGACTGGCCGGTGGCGTCCGCCCTGGCGGTGGTGATGTTGGCGATCCTGATTATTCCCATCGTGCTGTTCAACCGCAGCCAGGCCAAAGAAATGGAGGCACGGGCATGAAGCGTTTCAGTTTTTCGACCCTGATGCTGGTGCTCGGCTTGTTGTTCATCTACCTGCCGATGCTGATTCTGGTGATCTATTCGTTCAACGCCTCCAAGCTGGTGACGGTCTGGGGCGGCTGGTCGCTCAAGTGGTACCTGGGGCTGTTGGACAACACCCAACTGATGGGTTCGGTGGCCCGTTCCCTGGAGATTGCCTGCTACACCGCCGTCGCCGCCGTGGCCCTGGGCACCCTGGCCGCGTTCGTGCTGACCCGGGTCACCCGCTTCAAGGGCCGGACCCTGTTCGGTGGCCTGGTGACCGCGCCCCTGGTGATGCCGGAAGTGATCACCGGGCTGTCGCTGCTGCTGCTGTTCGTGGCGATGGCGCAGATGATCGGCTGGCCCATGGAACGCGGCCTGGTGACGATCTGGATCGCCCACACCACGTTCTGCGCCGCGTATGTCGCGGTGGTCGTCTCGGCACGCCTGCGCGAGCTGGACCTGTCCATCGAAGAAGCCGCCATGGACCTCGGCGCGCGGCCACTCAAGGTGTTTTTCCTGATCACCATCCCGATGATCGCGCCGTCGTTGGCAGCGGGCGGCATGATGTCGTTCGCCTTGTCCCTGGATGACTTGGTGCTCGCCAGTTTCGTCTCCGGGCCCGGCTCCACCACCCTGCCGATGGAGGTGTTCTCTGCCGTGCGCCTGGGGGTCAAGCCGGAGATCAACGCCGTGGCCAGCCTGATCCTGATGGCGGTGTCGCTGATGACGTTCATGGTCTGGTATTTCAGCCGCAAGGCCGAAGCCAACCGCAAGCGGGCGATCCAGGAAGCCATGGACCAGACCACCAGCGAAACCTGGCAGCCGCAACGCACGCCCGCGACGGCCTAGGCCGTCGTGTGTTACCCCAAATGAACCCCTGCGCACCTTCACTCGGCGCGCCCCGCTTCCGTTCCCGTCGCGCCTTACCACCGCGACCATTGCTGTGAACGGCTTCACCCGGCTCCCTCGGTCAGGGTGAACCCCTTGGCGCCTTCGGGCGCCTTTTTTGCGTCCCGAAAGAGTGCGCGGCACTTCGTGGACCCCGAATAAAAACGTGCTACCTACGATTAATAGCCTCCTGATGGGCATATTGCTGACGTTGTTATCGCGATTGCTGACTGTAGGGGTTCCAATCGCGGTATTGGGTCAACGCTTGCGCCTACCAGAAGGTGCTTGGAGCGTGCTCATCTGGGGCGGCCCGCGATGTGGTGGTTTCCCTGACGTATCTGGTGGTGGTTTTTTCTGTCCTGATCCAGGGCATGTCCATCGGTAAATGGGTCAAGCGAGTGATCCCATGTGCCGCAAGCAGAGACGCTGAATGAACCTTCGGCCATACAAAAGACTCCTTTAGGGATAATCAGCTCACCGCCTTTGTTTCCCTGAACCCTGGGGCCAGGGCCCTGCGTATTACTCACACAAGGTATAAAAAATGCTCGCACGCTGGCGCTGGGTGTTACATCAACTGACCAAACGGCTGTGGTTCAGGGCAAGCCTGTTTTCCTTGCTCGGCATTGCAACCGCGTTACTCGCCGTTGTCTTCAAGGACTACATTCCCGAATCATTGCCCGCCCGTATAGGCGCCGACGCCGTCGACAAGATCTTGGGCATCATTGCCTCAAGCATGCTCGCCGTGACCACCTTTTCGTTAAGCACGATGGTGACTGCCTACGGTGCGGCTAGCAGCGGCGTGACGCCTCGCGCCACCACGCTGGTGATGGAAGACACCACGACACAAAATGCCCTGGCCACCTTTATCGGCTCATTCCTGTTCAGCCTGGTTGGAATTATTGCGCTGAGCACCGGCGCTTACGGTACACAAGGAAGGGTTTTGCTATTTGCGGTGACCCTCGCCGTGGTGATGCTGATTGTCTACACCCTTTTGCGCTGGATCGATCATTTGTCCAAGCTTGGCCGGGTGGGAGAAACCATTGACCGTGTCGAGCAGGCGACCATTGACGCCATAACCAATCGACTCCAATGGCCGCATTTGGGTGCAGCCGCCTACCCTTGCGACTCGATGGTCCCGAACTCTGCGCTGATCATCACAAGTCTCCACACAGGGTATGTCCAGCACATCGACGTTCAGGCGTTAGGCGCCATCGCCAAAGCAGACGAGACACGCATTTTTTTGGAGGTCCTGCCAGGTAGCTTCGTGCATGTCGGCATGCCGCTCGCCCGAATCGTCAGTCTGAGCAAGCCGCGCGAGGGCGAACAGCAGTCGAGTAGCGAAAAAATCATCTCTACCCTGACTATCGGTGTACGTCGCACGTTTGAACACGATCCCCGGTTCGGCTTGTCGGTGCTGTCAGAGATCGCCTCCCGCGCCTTGTCGCCGGCCGTCAATGACCCCGGCACTGCCATTGACGTCATTGGGCGCGGCATCAGAAGCCTGACATGCTGGGGTAAACCCAAAGCACCCGCCGCGAAAATCGACACCGATTGCCAGCAGGTTTACCTGCGCGCATTGACAGTAGATGACCTGTTCGATGACTTCTTCGCACCGATTGCCAGGGATGGCGCGGGTTTGGTGGAAGTCGACCTGCGCATGATGAAGGCACTTGTGTGCCTCGCACAGATAAACCCGGCGATGTTCAGCAGTGCCTGTGCCAGGCACGCGGGCCTGCTGCTCAAGCACGCGAACAATGCGCTTGTGCTGGAAGAAGACCGGCACAAGCTCAGCGCGGTGGCGCGACCACTGCTGCGCTGACCCAGCCTATGGTTTGGCTTTTTGCGTGGCGGCGTCACTGCCCTCCGACTGCAAAAAGCCACGCGCCAACTGTTGATAGAGCTCAGGCCCCATCCTGGCACTGACTGCTTTGGCAATCAGCGCAACGGCCATCAGACTGATCACCATGCCATGGCTGTCGATCATCTCCATCACGATGATCGCGGACGTGATCGGCGATTGCGTGACAGCCGCCAGAAAGCCAACCATGCACAAGGCAATGATGGGCTGTGCCGCCAGAGTGAAGAACTCAGCGACGTTGGCTCCTACCGCAGCCCCTACCGCCAGAGACGGGGCAAAAATGCCGCCCGGGATACCGGAAAAATAAGTCACTACCGTCGCGAGAAAACGCGTGATCGGCGCGTGCCAGGGCAGACCGATATCGGACACGATGATCTGGGATGTGATCCCGTAACCGCTGCCAAAGGACATCCCGCCACTGAGCCAACCGAGAATAGCCACGATCATCCCGCAGCCACCTGCGAACCAGACAGGGTGCATGCGGCGCCATTCCCAGACGAAAAATCGGCGATACCTCTGCGGCCACAGGAGCATCCGACTGAATAACCCTCCCATAAGGCCGCAGCCAATACCAATCGCCAGCACCGGGACAATGATATCGAGATTGACCTCTTGCACGTCGAAATGCCCGAAGTAGTTGTAGTTGCCCTGCAAAGCAATTGCGACTATCCCCGACAAGATGATCGTACTGAGCAAAACCCCGCTGGTACGGGTTTCCAACTTGCGCCCCAACTCCTCCACCGCAAAAGCCACGCCGGCCAAAGGCGTGTTGAACGCGGCGGCAATACCCGCTGCACCACCGGCCAGAATAAGATCTTCGGGGCGGATGATTCGAGCGTTAGGCAGATAACGGTGGAAGAAATGCATGATCGAGGCGGCGACTTGAACTGACGGGCCTTCACGCCCTGCTGAAAAACCACCGGTCAACGCCAGGGTACCTAGCCCTATCTTGGCAACAGCAAGGCGCAAGGACACCAACTTATCCACGGGCTTACCTTGGTGGGCCAACCGCGTAGCCGCAATGACCTGAGGAATACCGCTGCCTTGTGCCCCGACAAAAAAACGGGTGGTCATCCATACGACGAACATGCCGATCAAAGGCGTGTAGATAAACGGCAGCCAAGGCCGGTCGGCGGTTTGTTGAACGAACTGCATCAGCGCCAGGTCGGCCAGCCGGGCGAATAGCACAACCAGTAACCCGGCGAAGGTAGCAGCAGCCCAGAGCGTCACACGAGTACGCCATCGGATCGAGGCAAAGCGACGACGTATGAGTAATATCGGTTTGATCACCCGAGCGGATTCCCGTTGTCGAGGTTAATAAACCCCACAAAACAAGACTACCGGGTTAAACGGTCAGGTCCAGCCAGCAGAGACTAAAGGATTATAACCATCATCTTCTCCTGCGACCCACTCCACGTGCAGTTACCTTGGCAATCTGATGCAGGGTAGGACTGTCCGCTCGCCACTGTGCTGATCAATCAACTACAGTTGAATCGCTCTGAATAAAAACAAACAAAACGGAGAGATTCCCATGCGCGTAAAGAACCGCTTCACCTTGCTGGCCGCCGCCACAACCCTGGCACTCACCTGCACGGCCCAGGCGGCACCTGTGTTCATCAACATACTGACCGGAGGCACCAGCGGGGTGTATTACCCGATTGGGGTTGGCCTGTCGCAGATCTACAGTGAAGGCATACCCGACGTGAAGACCTCGGTGCAGGCCACTAAAGCGTCCGTGGAGAACCTGAACCTGCTGCAGTCCGGTCGAGGCGAGTTGGCACTGGCGCTGGGCGACTCTGTGGCGGATGCAAAGAACGGCGTCGAGGAAGCTGGCTTCAACGCACCGCTGACCAAATTGCGCGCGATTGCCGGAGCGTATCCCAACTACATCCAAATCGTCGCCAGCAAAGAGTCGGGAATCAAGACGCTCGCGGACCTTAAAGGCAAAACCCTCTCGGTCGGCGCACCGAAATCGGGCACCGAGTTGAACGCGCGAGCGATTTTAAAGGCGGCAGGCCTGACCTATGCAGACATGGGCAAGGTGCAATACCTGCCCTTTGCCGAGTCTGTCGAGTTAATCAAGAACCGGCAATTGGATGCGACGTTACAGTCGTCTGGACTGGGCATGGCGGCCATTCGCGACTTGTCATCGGTGATGCCGCTGAACTATGTCGCCATCCCCCCGGAAGTCGTGGCAAAAATCGACAACCCGGCCTATCACAGCGCGATGATTCCGGCCAATACGTATGACGGCCAGCCTGAAGCGGTGCCAACGGTTGCTATCGTCAACATTCTGGTGACCCGCTCGGATGTACCCGATGAGTTGGCGTACCAGATGACAAAACTGCTGTTCGAAAACTTGCCGCGCCTGGGTAACGCTCATTCGGCCGCCAAGGACATCACACTGGAAAACGCCACCAGGAACCTGCCGATTGCGCTTCATCCGGGCGCCGAACGCTACTACACCGAAAAAGGTGCGCTCTAGCGGCGCAGTATCGCCGCGCCAACAGCCCGCCCTTTTTCCATGCAGTGAGGCAGGTAACTAATGAGTGAAGATCATCACGACATCTCTGCGAACCCGCGAGACTGGCCAAAAACGCTGTTTTACGTAGCGTTGTTATTTTCGATTTTTCAGATCGTCACGGCAGCGTTTTCGCCCTTTTCGAGCCAGGTATTGCGCGCGATACACGTCGGTTTCCTGCTGTGGGTGGTCTACCTCAGCTATCCGGCCTATGGCAATAAACGCCCTTGGCAACCCTTGGCCTGGATACTCAGCCTCGCCGCCATTGCCACCGCCCTGTATCAATGGAGGTATGAGGCTGACCTGATCCAGCGTTCCGGGGATCTGACAACGGCGGACATGGTGATCGGCATTCTACTGGTGGTGCTCGTGTTCGAAGCCGCTCGACGAGTGATGGGCATTGCCCTGCCGGTCATTTGCGGCCTGTTCCTGGCTTATGGTCTGTTTGGCGAGTATTTGCCGGGCGATCTGGCCCATCGAGGTTATGGTTTCGACCAAATCATCAACCAACTGTCTTTTGGCACCGAAGGGCTGTACGGCACGCCAACCTATGTTTCAGCGACCTACATCTTCCTGTTTATCCTGTTCGGAGCGTTCCTCGAACAGGCCGGCATGATCAAACTGTTCACCGACTTTGCCATGGGCCTGTTCGGCCACAAACAGGGAGGGCCTGCCAAGGTTGCCGTTGCGTCGTCGGCACTGATGGGCACCATCACCGGTTCGGGCATCGCCAACGTGGTGACTACGGGGCAATTCACTATTCCACTGATGAAGCGCTTTGGTTATCGGGCCGCGTTTGCCGGAGGCGTGGAAGCAACCGCCAGCATGGGCAGTCAACTGATGCCGCCGGTGATGGGCGCAGTCGCCTTCATCATGGCTGAAACCATCAACGTACCATTCGTGGAGATTGCCAAGGCCGCGTTGATTCCCGCCATCCTCTACTTCGGTTCGGTCTTCTGGATGGTCCATCTGGAAGCCAAGCGATCCAACCTCAAGGGCCTGCCCAAGGATCAATGCCCCAGTGCATTGGGCGCCGTGAGGGAGAAGTGGTACCTGCTCATTCCGCTGCTGGTATTGGTCTACTTGCTGTTTTCCGGGCGCACGCCGCTGTTTTCCGGAATGGTCGGACTTGCACTCACGGCCATCGTGATTCTTGGCTCGGCGATCATCCTGAAAGTGCAAAGCTTCGGCTTGCGCTGCGCCTTCTGGATTGCGCTCGGCATCCTCTGTACCGGCTTTTTCCAACTGGGTATCGGCGTGATCTTTGCCGTCATTGCAGTGCTGGTGGGGGTCTGTGGGGTCATCAAAGGAGGGCACGAAACGCTGACCATCTGCCTGCACGCGTTGGTCGAAGGCGCTCGTCATGCTGTACCGGTGGGGATCGCGTGCGCGCTGGTGGGCATCATTATTGGTGTGGTTTCACTGACCGGCGTTGCCTCTACGTTTGCGGGTTATATCTTGGGCATTGGCCGAGACAACCTGCTGCTGTCACTGATACTCACAATGATCACGTGCCTGGTGCTGGGCATGGGGATTCCGACCATTCCCAACTACATCATCACCAGTTCGATCGCAGCCCCTGCCCTCCTCGAATTGGGCGTACCGCTGATTGTGTCGCACATGTTCGTGTTTTACTTCGGCATCCTCGCCGACCTGACTCCCCCTGTCGCCCTCGCCTGCTTTGCAGCGGCACCGATCGCTAAAGAGACCGGGTTCAAGATCAGCCTATGGGCGGTGCGAATAGCGCTGGCGGGCTTTGTCATACCGTTCATGGCGGTCTACAACCCAGCGTTGATGCTGCAAGGTGACAGTGTGTGGATGTCCGTCTACATGCTGCTCAAGACCCTATTCGCGGTCGGGTTATGGGGCATCGCATCCACTGGCTTTTGGCAGCGCAAGATGCCTCTATGGGAGCGTTTGCTGAGTGTCGCTGCCGGGGCACTCCTCGTGGTGGCGTTACCGCTGACCGATGAACTGGGCTTCGCGCTGGGACTCTGTGTGATAGTCCAGCACGTCTGGCGGTCCCGCCGGGCCGCGCTAGCCAATCCATGATCGGCGTATGCCTGGGCTTGACCGGCGTGCTGTGGGCCCAGTTGTCGGTTTCACACTTCACGCTGGCATGGGATCACACCATTGAAAAGATCCGCTGGGAGGAAGACTACCGCGTGACCGAGCAAGGGCTGGTGCTGGAAGAGGCTCGTGTACGCGGTAACGGTGCAGGAATGGAAGTTCCCGACGGGGCGTGGCTGGAAAATGGCAGTTGGCATTACCGGCGCCAATTGCCGCCTTTGCAACCCTTGCGCCTGGGGCGCACACCGGAGGCTGGCGATTACCAGCTGTGCGTTGATGGCCAGTGTCACGCCCTGAGTCACTGGATTGGCGCGCCAACCGCTCGCCAGCCTTTTATTCAAATGTGGACGTGCAAGGCCGGATAAGTCATCACTATTCCCCCTCATCTCAGTCAACCCGTTAGCCTGTTCGACGCCGAACATAAACTGGGGGGCGGCCATTGGTCGTCCTTGTGGACGCAGAGCAAGGCTATTGGTGGACACGCTGGTACTGCACGCTCAATGAAATCATCGAATAGCACTTGGGCCGCCTGTACAGGCGCGCGGGCACTTGTCGATACCGCACAGCAAATGCTGATTAGCGGCAAGGGCCAGGCGGGAGACGCAATGGGCGCTTCACGTCGCGACGGCCCTGGGTATTGACCGTCTACCTCGGCTCGAGCCCTGTGAACAGTGAATAATCAATATCTCCAAAATACCGGCGTGACGAGCACTAACACCGTCAGGATTTCCAGCCTTCCAAGCAGCATTCCTACGGTCAAGAGCCATTTTGCGGCATCCGGTAATGATGAGAAGTTACCGGCCGGCCCAATGATCGTGCCAAGCCCAGGCCCGACGTTACACACTGCCGTAGCCGCACCGCTCAACGCAGTTGTCCAATCCAGCCCAATGAGACTCAGGCCCAAGGCAATCGCGGCAATCGTGATGGAGAAGAAAAATGAGAAAGTCAAAAGCGAACGCAAGATCTCTTCGTCAATAGGGTGGCCGTTGTACTTTTTCTGAATCACGGCGCGAGGATGGATCAGTTGCTTCAAACTGCTCACCAATAGCGCGGCCGCCACTTGAAAACGGAAGATTTTAAGACCACCCGCCGTGGAACCTGAACACCCACCGACGAAGGTCAAATAGAAAAAGAGCAAAACGGCGAAACTGCCCCACAAGGTGTAATCGCCCACGGCGACGCCAGTGGTGGTGACAACCGAAGTCACATTTATTGCCACGATACGAAATGCTTCCCACCATCCGTAATCGCTGTGAAAACACAGCCAAGTACCTACCACCAGCCACGTGAAGACCAAGAACCCAATAAATCCGCGAACCTGGTGATCCTTCAGCAGCGCACGACGATGGCCGCGCAATGTCGCGACATACAACGTAAAAGGCAGGCTACCCAGAATCATGATGACGACTGCAACCCAGTGAATGGCAGGCTGTGTCCAATGCCCTAGAGAAGCGTCCGACGTCGAGAAGCCGCCGGTAGAGATCAACGACATGGCGTGGTTGACGGCTTCAAACGGCGTCATCCCGGCAATCCAGAGCGCGAGCGTTCCGGCGCCAGTGAGTCCCAGATAAAGAAAAAGGATGTATTTGGCTGCTACATGGGAGCGCGGCGTCACTTTTTCCGACCAGTCTGAAGACTCAGTCTGGAAAAGACGCATGCCCCCTACTCGCAGTAGCGGAAGAATCGCCACGGCCATGCCGATAAAGCCGATCCCTCCCAGCCAGTGAAGCATTGATCGCCAGATCAACAGCCCAGGAGAGGCGGTGTCCAAACCACTCAACACCGTTGAGCCCGTGGTTGTGATGCCAGACATCGTTTCAAAAAAAGCATCGGTGTAACTGATGTGATGGATAAACACCATTGGCAACGCTGCGAAGGTACACACCACCACCCAACTGCCGGTGGTCAGCAGGTACATATCCCTTGGACGAAGTTGAGCCGTCTCTGGGCGCCCTCGCATGATCAGCAACAGACCGCAGATGAACGTAATCAAACTGGACCAAAGAAAGGCGGACAGGTCGTCGCTGCGCTCATAGACCACCAGCGTGATCATGGGGATGGCCATGCTTATAGCCAGCGTAATAAGAAAAAGACCTAAGACAAAGCCGATGAGCCGTATTGCCGCGAGGGACATAAGAAAAAACCTGCCAAATTAGCGCCGCGCAGTATCGGACTGCTAACATTTTTGAGCCCGTAAATTTTGCGTAAAGTTTCTATGGACGATCAGTCGTTTCGCCAACCTTAGCCTATTCCAAAGACTGCGCGGTTAAGGAGGGTTGCCCCAGCACTTTTTTTCAAACCTGCAGACATTGCGTCCACATTGACGCGGGGGGCGCTTTCATAGGTTGTTCAGATCCATGGAAAGCGGCGGTACCTTTCTTAAATCACATCCTCTTCCGAGGCCTTCAGGTGGAACAGCCCCTTGACCTTGGTTTACAGTTTTTTTGCGATGGCCTGTGCTTCAAGCGTGGTGCCCTGCTCAGCCTTGGGGACCGGCATCGGCGTTCGGCGACAGGGCGTCAAAACCTGAAATCACGTCAAAGAGTTCCTCGTCGATGTCGGCTTGGCGCAAACAGTGATAGGTGGTGTCAAGGTCTTGCAACAGTTCACCGATGTTGCGGTCTGCGCGCTGCATCGCGGCAAGACGGCCAGCGCCCCTCTCTCACGCAGGTTGGCCACCGCCTTGGCCACTGCCGACGCTCGCTGGCCAATGGCGCAATACACACAACACGTTCTTGTCGCGCTGATTAAAAATGGTAATGAGCGTGTGCCGGAGCAGCGTGGTAGCCAGGCCTGTTCAGGGCCGTCGGGCGAGCGACAGCAACAACCAATGGCACAGCTGCCGGCTGATTGAGTCTGGAGATGCCCCCCCGAGTTGGGGGCGCAGACGATGCCGAACCTCGCCCGGGAGCTCGGCGAGGACATGATTTTGTTGAGGCCCTGGTAGCTCCGACATATTCAGTAACCTTCTTTTTCGGCGCGATCTGAACACGGTGTGAGGCCCGTGAATTCAATGGCCGCGCAACGCCTAAACGTCTGCTCTGCTCCACAATTGCACAGCCCCGAGTTAGCGGCCTGACAGGCTATAGAGTAGCCCCTTGAGTAGTACTACAGCGCCGTTGTCAGGGGGCCATTCCATACCGGGAGCTGGTGGGAAAGGCTCCCGATCGAGCTCCGTAGGTGTCGTGCAGGAGCAGAAGGTTCGGAAACTACTTATTAGTGGATCTTTGCAGTGATGCCCGAACATCTAGTTGTAAATTTTTGCCTAGACTGACTGCTTGACCGCATAACGAATACACGTCAGAACATCGACTGTACAAAACTAAAAAAACAAAAGGAATTCCCCGAAATGTTCAAATCCTTCTGCAAGGCACTTGCCTGCACGTTTGCTCTAGGGAGCATGAGTGCAGTCATGGCAGCTGATCCAATCATCATCAAGTTCTCACACGTCGTCGCCGACCACACGCCAAAGGGGCAAGGCGCACTGCTGTTCAAGAAACTGGTAGAGGAACGCCTGCCCGGCAAGGTCAAGGTCGAGGTCTATTCCAACTCATCGTTGTTTGGTGATGGCAAAGAGATGGAAGCCCTTTTGCTGGGGGATGTGCAGTTAATTGCGCCGTCACTGGCCAAGTTCGAACAGTACACAAAGACCGTCCAGCTGTACGATCTGCCCTTTCTGTTTGATGACATTGCTGCGGTTGACCGCTTCCAGATGAGCCCACAGGGCCAAGGGCTGCTCAAGTCCATGGAGAGTAAAAACATCACCGGCCTGGCCTATTGGCACAATGGGATGAAGCAGTTGTCTGCCAACAAACCGCTGCGTGTTCCTGGTGACGCCCGGGGCCTGAAATTTCGGGTGCAAGCCTCTGCCGTGCTTGAGGAGCAGTTCAAGGCCTTGCGGGCCAACCCGCGCAAGATGAGCTTTGCCGAGGTGTATCAGGGCTTGCAAACCGGTGTGGTCAACGGTGCAGAAAACCCTTACTCGAACATCTACAGCCAGAAAATGCATGAGGTGCAGAAATACATCACCGAATCCAATCATGGTGTGCTCGATTACATGCTGATCACCAACACCAAGTTTTGGAATGGCCTGCCGCCAGACATTCGCAGTGAACTGGACAAGATTATTGTGCAGGTGACCGCGCAGGTTAACAAAGATGCCGAGCAGCTCAATCAGGATGCCAAGCAAAGCATCATCGCCGCCAAAACCACCGAAATCATCACCCTGACACCTGAACAGCGCGAACAATGGCGCGTCGCGATGAAACCCGTCTGGAAAAAATTCGAAGCAGATATCGGCCCTGAGCTGATCACCGCAGCCGAAGCCGCCAACAAGGCTCAATGACCGGGAGGCAGGTGTTGCCGACGTGGTAGCACCTGCCAGTCATTACCATACGGGAGATGCCATTCATGCAGGCCTTTCGGCGCATCTGGGAACACTTCGAGGAAGGCTTCATTGTCTTCCTTTTGGCCGCCATGACATTGGTAACGTTCGTCTACGTCATTCTCAACAACCTCTATACGCTGTTCTACAAACTTGCCGACAACTGGGAAGGCGCCAGCGACTTATTGTTCGCCCTCGGCGATCGCGTCATGAGCATGGCTCAAGCCATGACCTGGAGCACCTCACTGACCAAGGCGCTGTTTGGCTGGCTGATCTTCTTCGGCCTGTCCTACGGCGTGCGCACGGCCGGGCATATCGGCGTTGATGCGCTGGTGAAGCTGGTCAGTAAACCCGTCCAGCGGCTCATTGGGATGTTGGCCTGTCTCTGCTGCCTGCTCTATGCCGGGCTATTCAGTGTGGCCAGCTTCGAGTGGATTCATACCCTGATGTCAGCAGGAATAGGCGCCGAGGATCTGGGGCACTACGGGATCATGCAGTGGCACATAGGGCTGATTGTCCCTGTGGGTTTTGCATTGGTGTTCATCCGTTTCGCTGAAATTTTCGTGCGTATCCTGCTGCACCGCCAAACCGGCCTTGGCCTGGCCGATGAGGCTGCGGACGTGATGAAACTGACCGAACACGAGGACGACAAGTCATGACCATTGCCTTCCTGTTCGCGACACTGTTCGCCTTGATGTTCATTGGCGTGCCCATCGCCATTTCCTTGGGCCTGGCGGGTTCGCTGACCATTGTATTTTTCAGCCCCGACTCGGTACGTTCCCTGGCGATAAAGCTGTTTGAAACGTCAGAGCACTACACCCTGCTAGCGATTCCGTTTTTCTTGCTTGCAGGCGCCTTCATGACCACCGGCGGCGTCGCACGCCGGCTGATCGATTTTGCCAACGCCTGCGTCGGCCATATTCGTGGGGGGCTTGCCATCGCCGCCGTATTGGCCTGCATGCTGTTTGCAGCCCTGTCCGGCTCCAGCCCTGCAACGGTTGCAGCAGTAGGCTCGATCGCCATTGCCGGCATGGTGCGCTCCGGGTATCCGCAGGCATTCGGCGCGGGAATCGTCTGTAACGCGGGCACTCTGGGCATCCTGATACCGCCCTCGATCGTGATGGTGGTCTATGCCGCCGCCACCGAGACGTCCGTCGGCAAGCTGTTCATGGCCGGCGTCATACCTGGCCTGTTGCTGGGTATAGCGCTGATGGTGGCGATCTACATCGTCGCGGTTAAGAAAAACTTACCGGCCATGCCGCGCGCAACCCTGCGTGAGTTTCTGAGCGCCGCGCGCAAAGCCATCTGGGGCTTGCTGCTGATGTTGATCATCCTGGGTGGCATTTACAGCGGGATGTTCACACCGACAGAAGCCGCTGCCGTTGCCGCCGTGTATTCGGCGTTCATCGCCTTGTTCGTCTACAAGGATCTGACGTTTCGCGAGACACCCAAAGTGCTGCTGGACTCTGCCAAGTTGAGCATCATGCTGATGTTCATCATTGCCAACGCCATGCTCTTTGCTCACGTATTGACCACCGAGCAATTACCCCAGCAGATCACAGCCTGGGTGATCGAGGCAGGACTGACACCAGTGACCTTCCTGCTGGTAGTGAACATCGTCTTGTTGGTGGCCGGCGCCTTTATGGAGCCCTCGGCCATTATCCTGATCCTGGCGCCGATCCTTTTTCCGATTGCCATGAAACTGGGTATCGACCCGATTCACCTTGGCATCATCATGGTGGTCAATCTGGAGATCGGCTTGATCACGCCGCCAGTCGGCCTGAACTTGTTCGTGACGTCCGCCGTGACGGGGATGTCGGTGCCGGCCACCATAAAGGCGGCCATGCCCTGGCTGATGCTCTTGCTGCTGTTCCTGATACTGATTACCTATGTACCTTGGATATCCCTGGCCCTGCCCAACTGGCTGGGCATGAATTAATGACCACGCTTGCGGACACTTGAGGGTTGCTGCCGGTGAAACCGGTAGTGTTAAGGCGCCAATCGTTGGCAGTGCAAAAGACTACCCGCTCGCCCGTTGAAACGGCGATTGGCACGGGCATGCTGGCCCAGGCCAGGGCTTGAAACAGGCACGCGAACAGGCAGACCAGAAGGCCGAGGGTGGGCCGAGCGTGCGGTGGGTGCCTGTTGGAAAGCATGCAAGAATCCCTGCAATTGTTATGTCGTCAGCAATGCCCGTGGACAGGACATATTCCGTGCTTCAACCGTTAATCTGCAGAGCCCGCAACCGTTGGTTGAGGCTCGAACGCACATTGAAGGAGCGCCAGGAACCTTGCGATTCCCGGCGCTCAGTAACGCGACCCAAACCCTGCCAAGGGAAAATGTCGTGTCGACGCAGAATCTAGCATGCCCGTGCGCGCCACCTGACCTGCGACAAACCACCACAGACAGCGCCTCATTGCACAATCAAGAACCACGCCTTGGCGCTCTGCCCTCCTGACTGTGGCGGGCTGTCGCACCGGCCTCCTCGCTCAACGCCAACAACCGCAGTGCCGAGCCCCATGAACCTGGCTCATGAACGCCAAACCGGCACGCGGGCGAGTGAGGACCGGGTTTATCAGGCGAAAAAAAGCCCTCTGGGAAGAGGGCCTGGCAACCGGCACATGAACGGGTTCAAATGCCGCGCTTCGAGCTACCGTGGAAGTGTCTGCCTCCGCTCAAAGCCTGCACACTTTATGAGCACAGTCTCAGGGCAACAACTGCGACAATCGGCCACACCTCGTGCGCTGATCGGCACGATCCGCGGTGCTGGCGGCGCGAGTGATCAATGCTGATCAGGCGTGGTGTTTTGTCGCAGCCCACTGGCGCCCTCCTGGGTCAACAGTGCGTCAAGGAATCGGCAGCCAGCGGCGAAATCCCACACCGCCCTTGCCGGTCAACGGGCACCAGGCAAAGTCCCAGGGCACGGGCGGAAACTCCTCCAGATCAGCTTCAAGCCCGGGCACCGGACGAGGTGCCTGCTTCCAATCGAACACCATTTGCGGCGCGCCCTGCCAGGCCAACACCAGCCCCCGAGCCTGGCTGTCATCGCTATTGATCCAGCGTGCCGCCGCAGCGCACATAAACGACTCGATGTGCTCTTCGTTGATCCGCGCCTGATACTTGGAGCCCAGTAGCCAGCGGCATATGCTCAGGTAATAGGTCCAGTTCAACGGCGGATGATTGCGATAGGCCCAGGTCATGAAGCCACGAAAGATATTCAGGCCATCGGGCGGATCGAGTTTGAGCAAGCCGGGGCACACATCGAACAAGGTGTGCCAGTAAGGCAGCAGTCGGGCATCCAGGTGTACGAAACTGCGCGCATTACCTGGGTAATCCGGAAACGGCAGCAGGAAGTCCGCTTGATTACGCAGACGCGAGGTTTTGCTGACCAATCGCGAAGCCCCCGATGGAACGGCTAGCGCGCGCATGGCGACCTCCGGCCGATCGGCGCAGTTGCGGATTTTGCGTGTTTTCTTGCGTAAACGGTCGCCGCCAATCCTGACAGTAGCCGGCGATGGAGGCGTGCAAATACATGAGCCATTTTGTGCTCCTTCCCGTGTCACCTTTAACCGTGGAGCCCCCCGCGACGCCTGACGAACCTGGGTCGACAGGCACAAGGGGGCTTAGACAAACGCGGTCATGCGCAAAGTGCGGGGGAAGCTCTGGGGTTGGCCGAGGGCCAGGAATAACGTGGGGGCGCCTTGCAGCGCTGTTCGCGGTCAGGCCGGCGTACCTGCGCGATCCGCAGCAACCAGCCCAGACAGAACAGCAAGGCGATGCTCAAGGTCACGGACGAGCAGATCGGACAAGCAAAACTCCCGGCCCAGCCACTGGCGGACAGATCGGCGAGGTCTGTTTTCGAGGTCGGCGCGGAACTGCCCTGGGAGGAGCAGAACTGCCCGCCGACGCCATTGAGCGTCAGGCCCGTCACCTGTCCGTGAGCCAAACCGCAGGCGAACACATTGAACAGGACGCAGAAATACAGCGTCCAGGCAATGAGCGAGCGGTCTGAGCGGGTCAGTTTCATGGCGGCGACTCTAACACCGAACAGCCAGTCGGTTGAAGCGCGACCAATGTCGCCTCACAGGTTCAAACAGCGAGCCTTCAAAGCCTGAGCTGCTCGACCTGCCCTTCCAGCACCCGTGCCAACTGCCGCAACGCGTCGCTGGAATCACGCGTGCTGACGCTGGACGCGCCGCTGACCGTCACCAGCGTATGGATGCGCGCCAGGGTGCGGCTGATTTCATCCGCCGTCACCGCCTGCTGCTCGGCCGCACTGGCGATCTGCAAGGTCATGTCGCTGACGGTCGCGGCCGACTGGGTGATCCGCTTCAAGGCGTCGCCCGCCCGCGCCGAGATCTCGACCGGGACACGTGCCGTTTCGACGTTTGCGACGATGCGCTCCAGCGCCCCACGGGCACCTGACTGCACCTGCTCGATGATCTGCTTGATCTCCACCGTGGAGGCCTGCGTGCGCTGAGCCAAGGTCCGCACCTCATCGGCGACCACCGCAAACCCCCGCCCATACTCGCCCGCCCGCGCGGCTTCGATTGCCGCATTGAGCGCCAGCAGGTTGGTCTGCTCGGCAATCGCGCTGATCACATCCAGCACACTGCCGACTCGGCTGGAGTCAGCCTCCAGTTGCTTGACCAGAGCATGGGTGCCGAACAGCGCCTCGACCAATTGCTGGATAGCGTCGATGGTCGACTGAACGATGTGCTGCCCATCGCTGGCCTGCCCTTCGGCCAGCCGCGTGGCATCTGCCGCCACGGCGGCGTTGCGTGCGACATCCTGCACGGTGGCGACCATTTCATTCATGGCGGTGACCAGGCTGTCGGTTTCCAACAGTTGGTGATCGAGGCTGGTCTGGGTAGCCGCTGTGACCTCGCCGAGGTCGTCACTCAGGCGCAACACCTGCCCGCTGGCCACTGCCGTGCCTCGACTGACTTCGTGGGCGGCATGGATCAAGCAGTTGACACTGCGTGACAGTTGCGTGAGTTCGTCATTGCCAACGGCGGGCAGCCGTATCGTCAGGTCGGTTTGCCCGCTGACCGCGGCCCCCAGCACCTCGACCGTCTCACGCAGCGGCCGGGTAATGCTGCGGATGATCATCCAGGCAAACAGCATCAACCCGAACAGCACCACGGCGCTGATCCATGCCGGCGCCACCAACACGCGGTTGACGACCCGTTGCACATCGCTGGGGTAGATGCCGCTCGCCACCACCCAGCCCCAGGGCTTGAACAGGCGAGCCTCAGACAGCTTGTATTCGGCCGGCGCGCCATTGGCACGGGGAAAGTAGTAATCCACCAACACCCGCCCCTGCTCGCGCGCGCCCTGCACGAACTGGCGGGAAAACGGCTTGCCGTTCTGGTCCTTGAAGTCGCCCAGCGCCTTGCCCACCAACGCCGGCGCCGTCGGGTGCATGATCATCCGATAGTCCAGGTCGAGGATCAGCAAATAGTTATCGCCCAGGTAGCGCAGGGTTCCGACCACCTCGGCGGCCTGGCGCTGGGCCAACGCCAGGCTCATGTGGCCGTTTTCCACTTGCCCGGCGTAGTACGCAAGGATCGAATTGGCGGTGTTCAGCGCGGTGTCGACGCCCGCCATTTTTTCTTCGAGCAACGAGCGCTGCAGCAACAGGCCCAGCCAGATGGCCAGGCAAATGATCAACACGCCCAGGCCAACCACCAACGCGCCAATACGCGTCGTGATGCGCCATTTTCTAAGATTCAGCACGCAAGCCTCTCAGGATTCTTGTTGTTGGGCAGGCAAGCAAACCGGCGGCCTCGGGGAGCCGCCTGATTCACCTGGCCTGGGGGCACGCACGCAAAAAACGCGCACGGTCAGGCTCTAGACGAAGGCGTCGGCATAGAAGTCGGCCGCCTCCAGTTGCCGCAACTCGACGTAGTCGCGCCGCGCCGAATCAACCACGATCGGCGCGCCACAGGCATACACTTCAAACCCCTTGAGGCTCTGGAAGTCGCTCAGCACCTGGCGGTGGACGAAGCCGGTCGCGCCCTGCCAATCACAGGCCGGGGTAGGATCGGACAGCACCGGGGTGTAGCGCAGCCACGGCAACTGCGCCTCCCAGGCCAGCAACTGTTCATGCCGATACAGATCCTCACGGCGCCGGCCGCCCCAGTACAGGTAAACCGGACGCCGGTTGTGCCCCTGTTCGCGCAGCTGTTCGAGCAAGGCCTGGATCGGCGCAAAACCGGTGCCGCTGGCCAGGAAGATCATCGGCCGCTCGCTGTCGCGCAGGTAGAACGAGCCGAACGGGCCTTCCATGCGCAGGATGGCCTTGGGTTGCAAGGCGTTGAACACATGCCCGCTGAACACCCCGCCGGGCATGTGTCGAATGTGCAGCTCCAACTGGTTGTCCCGTGGGGTGTGGGTCGCCATCGAATAGCTGCGCCGGCTGCCATCCTTGAGCAACACCTGCACGTACTGGCCCGGGAAATAAGTAAACCCGGCGCCCGGGGCGAGTGTCAGCCGCAGCACTGCAACGTCACTGCTGACCTTGTCGAGGCTGGCAACACGCACGCCCATCTGCTGGATGCCGATACCGCGTAACGCCGTCACTTCCGGCGCCTCGATCACCAGGTCGGAGCGCGCCGTGGCGCAGCAAAACAGCGCCAACCCCTGCGCCCGCTCGGCCGCGCTGAGTACCTCCAGCGGGCTGTCGCCGTGCTCCACTTCACCGCTGAGCACCTGGCCCTTGCAACTGCCGCACGTGCCGGTGCGGCAGCTGTGCTTGAGCATCAGGCCGTCGGCCAGCGCCGCGTCCAGCACGGTTTGTTCAGGCAGTAGCGGACAACTCAGGCCGACCGGAAGAATCTGCAGTTGATAGCTCATGCGCGCCTCCTCAGTGTGTGTGCTTGCCAGCGGCCAACAGGTCCAGCGCGACGTCGACGATCATGTCTTCCTGGCCACCGACCATCCGGCGTTTGCCCAGCTCGACGAGGATGTCCACGGTCTTCAAACCGTACTTGGCCGCAGCGATTTCGGCATGGCGCAGGAAGCTCGAATAGACCCCGGCATACCCCAGCGCCAGGG